>QHVJ01000399.1 GCA_003222275.1 Acidobacteriota bacterium
TCGTCGTCCTCGACCACCGAGGCCTGCGAGATCCCGATGGACGCGTCCAGGGTCAACGACTTCACGAAGAGGGGGAAGGTCAGCCGCTTGGGCCGCCTCACCGCGCGTCCCCGCGGGAACACGGCGAAGTCGGCCACCGGGATCCGGTGATAGGTGAGGAGCTTCTTCGCGATCGCCTTGTCGCGGCCGAGGAGCAGTCCCCGGGAGTTGCAGCCCGTGTAAGGCATCTTGCTCAGCTCGAGGTAGGCGACCACGTTCTGGTCCCAGGTGGCCACGTCGTCGAAGCCTTCGAGGAGGTTGAACGCGATGTGCGGCTCGAGCTCGTGGATCGCGTTGCGGATCACGCCGAGGTTGCTGCCCACCCCGAGGGGAAAGACCTCGTGGCCGAGCCGGCGCAGCGTGGTGACGACGCAGTATTCGGTCTTCCACTCCGCGGCCTCCAGGTCCACGCCCTTGGCGTCGTCGGGCGGCACGAGCGCCTCGTGCATGAGGGCGAGGATGCGGAGCCGGCGCACGGGCTTCTTGTTCACAAGGCCACCCGGTGACGGCCGCTGGCCAGGTAGTTCATGGTCTGCACGGTGAGCAAAGTGATGAACTCGAGCTTGGTCTCATCCTCGGGGCCGGCCAGGCGCAGGTTCAGCTCGCGGCTGCGGGCCACGATGTCGGCGAGGACTTGGTCGATCGTGTACTGGTACGCGCCCGTCCATCGGCCCACGCGCCGCCGCACCTCCCGCCGGATGCGGTTGAGGAAGCCGGCCGCGGTGGGGTTGCCCGCGTGCTCGGGAGCGTCGGAGAAGAGGCGCTTGAGGTCGCGGTCGTAGAAGTCCGGATGGTCGAGGCCGTAGTGGCGGCGCTTGATCCGGTAGTGCTCGCGCAAGGTCCGGCGCAGGCGCGAGAGCAGCTCGGGCTTGCGGCGCGAGATCACGAGGGACGCCTGGCCGGCCAGGTCCTTCATCAGGTCGTCCATGTACTCCAGCTTGCGGAGAGCGGGCCAGCCCGCGTAGCGCGTCCGCCATTCGCTCTCCGGGCTGAGCCATACCGCGAAGGTCTCCGCGAAGTCCTCGTCCGGGTGGCTCTGCGCGTACCAGGCGTCGAGGTGGAGCACGAAGCTCTTGCTGTAGGGCCGGGGCGCGTAGTACTCGGGATAGGGATTGGTGGTGCGGCCGAACAGTTGCTGCCTCCGCCGGCGCCGCCGCAGGCGATAGGCGTTCTCGATGGCGTGACCGGTCTCGTGGCGCAGGATCTTGAGGCACCACTCCCGGGTCCCGCCCTCCACCTCGAGCATCTGGCTCTGCTCCAGCCGGGCGAGCCGAGGATGGGCGAGATAGAACGGAATTGCCATCCCCGGCACGCCGTCCGGGCAGAACCACTCGTCGGACAGCCAGTAGTGCGGCCGGAAGCGCAGGCCGCGGGCCTCCAGCTCGCGGAACAGCTCGGCGAGACGATCCTCCAGCCCGCTGCCGTCGATCGAGAGGCCGAGATCGCACAGGCGCAGGTCGAGGAGCTTCTCGTCGTCCCAACCCTCCCAGACCGAAGGAGGGAGGGGCCGGCGCGCTCCCGACGGCGGTGGGGGCTGCGGGCGGGGGCCGGCCGGGCCCGGCGGCGGGGCCGCCGCGGCACGTTCGGCCGGCGCCGGACGAGGGGCGGAGCTCACCCGGGCAGGCTACGACTGCGAGGCGCACCGGTCAAACGGCTAGAATCCTGTTCATGGCGCCCCGCGAGCCCGAGCCCGATCCCCTGAGCGCCGACGTCAACACGCTGGGCCGGCTCCTCGGCGACGTCCTGCGCGAGCAGGAGGGCGAGGCGGGTTTCGCCCTCGTCGAGGAGTACCGCGCCGCCACCAAGCAGATGCGCGCCGCCGTCGGCGAGGACGGCGACGACTTCGGCGAGACGGGCCGGCGGCTGCGGGCCCGTACCGACGAGCTGGGGCTCGACCAGTGCCGGCTCGTCGTGCGGGCGTTCTCCGCCTACTTCCACCTCGTGAACCTGGCCGAGGAGCATCACCGGTTGCGCGTGCTGCGCCGGCGGGAGCAGGAGGCGGGCCCCTCGCCGCGGGGCGAGTCCGTGCGGCAGGCGCTGATGGAGGCGGCGGCCGCGGGGGTGAAAGCGGAGCGCGTGCGCTCGCTGCTCCGCTCCTGTCTGGTCGAGCCGGTCTTCACCGCGCACCCCACCGAGGCGCGCCGGCGCTCCGTCCTGTTCAAGCTGCGGCGGCTGTCCGACATCGTGGAGCAGCTCGACGACCCGCGGCTCACCTCCCACGAGCGGCTCCGCCTCTTCGATCGGATCCGCGAGGAGGTGACGTCGCTGTGGCTCACGGAGGAGGTGCGGGGACGCGCCCCCCGTGTCCTCGACGAGGTCCGCAACGGCCTCTACTACTTCGAGGAGTCCCTCTGGGAGCTGGTGCCTCGCCTCTACCGCGAGTTGGACGAGGCGCTGGCCTCCGCCTATCCCGGGGAGTCCTTCGAGGTGCCGCCGTTTCTTCGTTTCGGGTCCTGGATCGGCGGCGACCGCGACGGGCATCCCCACGTGACGGCGCAGGTCACGGAGCAGACGCTGCGCCTGCACCGGGAGACCGCCTTCTCGCTCTACGAGAGCTCGCTCGCCGAGCTGGAGCGGGAGCTGAGCGTGGCCGCCGAGCCTCGGGAGATCTCCGACGAGCTGGCGCGGTCGCTCGACGCCGATGCGGCGGCGATGCCGGAACTGGCGGCGTCGCTCACCCTCCACTTCGCGAGCGAGCCCTACCGGCGCAAGGGCGGATTCATGCAGGCCCGCATCGCCGCCGCGCGGCGGATCAACGCCGCCCGGCTGCGCGAGCGGCGGCGCGGCGGCGCCGCCGCCGAGGGCGACGACGACCCGGTCCTCGGTCAGGCCCAGCGCTTGTGGGGCACCGGCGCCCCCCCCGAGCCGCCGCGCCCCGACGACGACCACATCGCCTATGCGAGGCCCGACGCGCTCGGCGAAGACCTGCGCCTCATCGGCGAAAGCCTTCGCCAGCACCGGGGTGCTCGGCTGGCCGACGGCCTGGTCGCCGACCTCCTCCGCCGCTTGGCGGTGTTCGGGTTCCACCTCGCGCGGCTCGACCTGCGCCAGCACAGCGAGGTCGTCGCCGCCGCCACCGCCGAGGTGCTGCAGGTCGCGGGGGTAGAGCCCGACTTCCTCGCCCTCGACCTTCCCGCGCGGGCGCGCGTCCTCGCGCGGGAGATCGCGAACCCCCGGCCCATCCTCCGTCCCCTCGGGGGGTACTCCGCCCCGACGGCGGAGACGATCGCGCTCTTCCAGATGATCGCCCGGCTGCAGCAGGAGCTGGGTCCGGACGCCTGCAACGTCTTCATCGTGTCCATGACGGCGGGCACCGCGGACGTGCTCGCGCCGCTGCTCTTCGCCAAGGAGGCGGGGCTCTTCGACCCGGGCCCCCAGCCCCGCAGCACCCTGCAGGTCGTGCCCCTCTTCGAGACGATCGAAGACCTGCACCGCGCGGCGGGCCTGATGGAGGAACTGTTCGCGCTGCCGGTCTACGCGCGGCAGCTCGAAGCCTGGCAGGGCCAGCAGCAGGTCATGCTGGGGTACTCGGACAGCAACAAGGACGGCGGCTTCGTCACCGCCAACTGGGAGCTGTACCGGGCGCAGCGGGCGCTCGTCGCGGCCTGCCGCAAGGCAGGCGCCACCTTGCTCCTGTTCCACGGCCGCGGGGGCGCGATCGGCCGGGGCGGGGGCCCCACCGGCCGCGCGATCATGGCCCAGCCCCCCGGCGCCCTGAGCGGCCGGCTCCGTCTCACCGAGCAGGGTGAGGTCGCCTTCGCCCGCTACGCCCACCCCGGCATCGCCCACCGGCATCTCGAGCAGACGATCCACGCCGTCGTCCGTGCGACCCTCCTGCCCTTTCCCGAGGGCGGCCACGACGACTGGGCGGCGGAGATGGAGGCGCTCTCACCTCTCGCGCTGGCGTCCTACCGGCGCCTCGTCTACGGCGATCCCGACTTCGTGCGCTACTTCCACGAGGCGACGCCGATCGACGCGATCACCGGACTTCGCATCGGCTCGCGCCCCGCGCGGCGGGAGCAATCGGGCCGCATCGAGGACCTGCGCGCGATTCCGTGGGTGTTCAGCTGGACGCAGAGCCGGCACGGGCTGCCGGGCTGGTACGGTCTGGGCGGCGCCTATGCGGCCCAGGTCGAGGCGAAGGGCGAGGAGGCCCGGCGCCGTTGGGCGGAGATGTACCGCGAGTGGCCGTTCTTCCGCTCCTTGATCGACAACGCCCAGCTCAGCATGGGCAAGGCCGACCTGGCCGTCGCCCGGATCTACGACGCGCTCGCGGAGCCGGCGCTCCGCGCGAAGATCTTCCCCCGCATCGTCGAAGAATGGCGGCGGACGCGGGAGGCGGTGCTGACGGCCACCGGCCGGAGCGCCCTGCTCGACATCTCTCCCGTGCTCCGCCGGTCCATTCGGCTGCGCAATCCCTACGTCGACCCGCTGAGCTTCGTCCAGGTGAGCCTGCTCGCCCGCCTGCGCGCGGCCGCCGAGCCGGCGCCGGAGCGCGACGTCCTGCAGAGGCTGCTCGCCCTCACCGTCAACGGCATCGCCGCCGGCCTGCAGAGCACCGGATGAGTCCTGCACAATGGAGCAACGAGCAGCGAGCGAGGGATTCACTCCCGAGCGAGCGTCGGGGGGGGAGCGCGAATGCGCGCGGGGGGGTGCTTCCGCTCGGTCGGTACCCCCCCGAAATTATTTAAGTCCCTTCAGGATCTCTATGTTGCCGTTGCTGTCGGTCAGGCTCAGCGCGCAGCCGCCGGCCCCGATGCGTCCATTCAGGGAATCCGCGCCGATGGTGCCGGACGCGGTGAGGGGCATCTCGCTGCGGATGGAGCCGAACGAGGTGCGGGCGGTCACGTCGTAACCCACGCCTTCGGGAAGCCGCACGCGGATGGGCGCGAACGAGGT
>QHVJ01000225.1 GCA_003222275.1 Acidobacteriota bacterium
CACGGCTCGCGCGCCTGCTTGCTGGCGTAGATGGCGGATACCCTCCGCGAGGGTGCCGTCAAGCGGCCTCGCTCGGCCGTGGCACCACTGGCTGGTGCTCAACGGATCCCCGGCCATACTTGTTCACGGGCTCTCAGGCACCACTGTAGCCACAACCTCTGTGCCGGTGCCGCTGCAATTGTGCCCCCGTTTCATTCTTGCTGGTGGGCGCCCAACGCGCCCATGAGATGCTTGTTCTGGAACAAGTACGAAAGGTAACAACGTCGCGCCGTCAGGAGCCCTTTCGATGGTTCTCTCATACTGTCGACGCAGTGAGGTTGCGTATCCGGACCAGGTTGTAGGCGAAGATGGAGTTCCAGTCCACCCTCGGCAGTCCGCGGTGCCGCACCTTTCTCGTCGTCCCCACCGTCTTCAGCCAGCCGAAGATCTCCTCGACGCGTTTTCTCAGGGCGCTGGCTCACCTTGTAGGTGAGATGCCGGGTCGTGCGGCTATCGAGGGCGCTGTGGCCGACCTTGTGGGCCACGTGCGGCGTCACATCATGCTGCCGCAGTTGCTCCACGAAGGCCGGCACGTCACCCTCATTCGCTCCTCCGTGCTTGGTTCGCTACGGAGGGTACGATCATGACCGCCATATCAGCAGCCTGCTAGTGACTGACGCGCGGGCTCGGCCGCCCGAGCAGGTACCCCTGCCCGTAGTTCACACCCAGCTTGAGCAGGCTGCGCAACTCGTCGGGATGCTCGATGCCCTCCGCCACGATGTTCGATTCGATCTGCCGCCCCAGCGACGCGAGAGCGGTGATGATCTCGCGCTTGATCGTCTCCCGGTGCAGGCTGTGGACGATGGAGTTGGCGACCTTGATGTACTCCGGCCTCATCTGCAGGATCGACTCCAGGCCCGAGTAGCCGGAACCCGCGTCGTCGATCGCGATCTGCAGCCCCGAGGAGCGAAGCCGGGCCAGCACCTCGCGGAACGTCGGGTAGTCCCAGATGCCCTCCTTCTCGGAGATCTCCATCACCACCTGGGCATGGGCGCGCTTGATGTTGGCGAGGTTGCGGTCGTCGAGGAACACGCTGTGCGCAAGGAACCTCGAGGACGCGTTGACGAAGAGCTTGGCCGCCTTCACCGCGGGCGGCAGATGGGCGAAGATCGTCTCCAGACAGAGGTTCTCCAGCTCCAGCTCGAGCCCCGTTTCCCGCGCGGCGGCGAAGAGCACGTCGGGCGTCTCCAGCTCGCTTCCCAGCGGTCCGCGGATGAGGGCCTCGTAACCCATCACCGACTTCCGGCGGATGTCCATGACCGGCTGGAACACGGCGCGCAGCTTCCGCCCCGTCATCACGGCGCGGAACTCGGAGAGCAGCTCCTGCTTCTCCTGCGTCTCGCGCGCGCCCAAAAGGCGCGCGGCCTCCTGCAGCCCGCGCAGGATGTGGCGTGACGGGCGTACGCGGGGGTCGTCGGGCACCTTGATGCAGGTCGCATGGACGCTCATCAGATCCACCGCCGTGCGGCCGAGGCTCTGCCGGAGCCGCTTCACGGTCCCGTCGCGGAACCGCCGTGTCTCGTCTTCCAGCCGCGCGCCGTTCTTGCCCCCGTTGGCCCGCGCCGGCAGATCGAAGAGCAGGTAGAAGCCGTCCGCGCCGTTGAATTGCAGGGACAGCAGCCGTGATTTCAAGGGCGAGGTATCGAGGTCCGCCCGCAGGCTGTCGGTGGTGAGCCGCAGCACGCGGTCGTACAGCTCCCAACCGTAGAGGCTCTCGACGCCGGAGAAGCGGCCGAGCTGCAGGTAGACGACACCCAGCGTCGCGATCCGCTCGTTGTGGAAGTCGGCCAGGGGGTGGACCTTCAGGCCGGTGATCCGGTCGGTGAGCAGGCTCTCGAAGCGGAGGCGCTCGATGGCGTCGAGCTCGGCCGGCCCCGCCGGGGGAGCGGCCTTGACGCGGCGGCGGGGCAGGTTTCGCCGGTTCATGACCCACCCTGGGTCTTCGCCTCGCGGGTCAGGGAGCGGACCTTGTCGCGAAGCGCGGCGAGCCGGAAGGGCTTGGGCAGGTGGTCCGAGCCGCCCACCTGCATCGCCGTGATCTGGTCGCGCACCTCGCTGCAGGCGGTGAGGAAGAGGACGGGGACGTCGCGCGTGTGCGACTGGCGGCGGATGATCTCGCAGAACTCCCAGCCGTTGAGATTGGGCATGCGGACGTCGAGCACGATGAGGTCGGGCGGCGCCTCGAGCACCCTCTTGAGGGCAGTGGCCCCATCGGTGGCGGTTTCGACGAGGTAGCCGTCGTCCTGGAGGGCCTCGCCCACCGCGTCGACGATTTCGGGGTCGTCGTCGACCACGAGCACGCGCGGGCTCACGGGTGCGCCTCGCGGGCCACCGGAAGGAGGATGGTCACTTCGGAGCCGCGGCCGGGCTCGCTCGCGAGGCTGATCCGACCCCCCTGCGGCTCGAGCAGGTCGCGGGTGAGGCCGAGGCCCACCCCCGATCCCGTGGCTCCCGACGCCCGCGCGGCCTGGCCCCGGAATGAGAACTCGAAGGCCCGCTGCTGCTCACCGGCGTTCATGCCCACCCCCGTGTCGCTGATGACGACGAAGGCCTGGGTCCCCGATCGGCCGGCCCGGATGCGGACCTGGCCTCCGGCCGGCGTGTACTTCACCGCGTTGTCGAGGACGTTGCGAAACGCGCGCTGAACGGCCAGCGAATCCGCGAGCACCGGCAGCTCGGGGCTCTCCGCGATGAACTCGATCCGCAGCTTCTCCCTCTGGGCCAGGCGATAGGTGTTGGCGAGGCTGCCCAGCAGCTTCACGAGGTCGAAGCGTTCCCGCCGGCGGCGGCGCAGCCGTATCGCCGGCCGCGACTCTCCGTCCACGTCGAGGAGCGACTCCATCAGATCGATCTCGGCCCGCAGGTTCTGCACGTGGTCGGCGACCGGCGGCTCGCTCTTGCGCGCATGCTCGGCGAGGAGCTCCGCGTAGAGGCGGATGACCGTGAGCGGCGAGCGCAGGTCGTGGAGGATCTCCTGGAGTCCCTGGCGCGGGACGGCGGGGTTCGCCTCCGGCTCGGACGGCTCGGCCCGGCCGGCGAGTTCCGACGAGGTGGAAGCGTCGGTGCGTGCTCCCAGCTCCATCCCGGCGAGGAGCGCGATCGGCCACAGCAACCGAAGCCCCGTCGCGAGCGCCGCCCCCCCTGCAGATGGCACCCCGGCCACGGCGGCGAGGCCACCGACGCCGAGGAGCGTCGCCACCGTCAGGAAGCGTGACGCCGCCGCCCCCAGGAAGCCGTGCGCGAGCGCGAGGTCCACGAGCAGCAGCGGATAGAGCTCGCTGGCGAGGCCGCCCGTGAGCGTCACCGCGAGCAGGGCGAGGCCGAGGCCGACCGCGAGATCCAGTGCGCTCGCGAACCCGCCGAGAGCGGCGCCCAGGCTGCCGGCGGCGAAGAGAGCGCGCCAGAGCAGGCCGGCCACGGCCACGGCCGCCAGCTTCGGCGCCTGACCCGGAGCGGCGCCGGCGACGGTGAGGGACAGGAGGATCCCGAAGAGGAGCAGGGCGGTCGAGGCGAGGCCGCGCAGCGCGGCCCCGCCTAGGCTCCCCGGTCTTCCAGAGCGTTCCTCCTCAGCCCTCATAGGCACAACCGACCCTCAGCCGGCCGGTTCCGAGGCGCACCACGCTGACCGGCCGCATGGTCGCGGGATGGGCCTCCGAGCTGTACCGCTGGACGATCTCCCCTTGCAGCCGGTCGGGCACGCGGTCTCCCGCGTAGGTGAACGAGATGCCTCCGTAGCCGATGTCGCGCACCTCGGTCGACTGCCGAGCCGCACGCCCGCCGGCCAGCTCCAGCGTCAACCCCTGCACGGCGAACCGAGGCCAGCGCCGGACCCCGGTCGGCTGGTCGGGCTTGGGCTTGGAGGCATAGAGCCGCACGTCGCTCATCTTGAGGATGAAGTTGATCGTGCGCCCGTCCGCGGGATAAGTGGCGACGCCGTAGTTGAGGTCCACGCTCAGGCCCACGCGCAGGGGGAGACGGATGTGGGACACACGCTGCCGGATGCGTTCGGCCACGGTGAGGGCGTGGACGAGGTCGGTGTTCGGCAGCACGGCCACGAACTCGTCGCCGCCGTAACGGCAGCCGGCATCCACCAGCCGCAGCGAATCGCGGATGCGGCGCGCGGTGCGCACGAGGACCCCGTCCCCGACCGGGTGGCCCAGGCGGTCGTTGATGGCCTTGAACCCCCGCAGATCCATGAGGAGCACCGACACGACGCTGCCCGAGCGCTCCGCGCGCGAGACCTCGCGCTCGAGGTGGTCGCGGAGGAAGCGGCGGTTGTAGAGCCCGGTGAGGGGATCGGTGATCGCGTCGCCGCGCAGGGTCACGACGTCCCGATCCGAGAGAATCCGCGGCTCCTGCAGCAGCGCCCGCTTGCTGTGGAACTCGTGGAGGAGCGCGGTCTGGAGGGAGACCGGCCCCGGCAACGCGCGGCTCAACGTCTCGTGCACGCGCCCGACCTCGTCCCACAAGGGGCCGACGTCGCCCTCGGACACCGTGACGCCGGTCCAGTCCGCGATCAACAGGCAGAGGATCTCCGCGCGCGTCACGCCTTCGTGGACGGCGGCCTCCAGGTCGCGGCGGAAGCGGGCGGCGGAGAAATCGCGGGCCCGGCCGAAGCGGGCCAGCCTCGCAATCCGGCCGTCGAGCTCGTCGTCGACCATGCTCAGATCCGGCGGCGGCCGCGCTCGCGCCGGGGGACCGGGGCGTCGAGGTCGAACACGTCCAGCCGCGGCTCCCGGGCCAGGTTCTCCACCGCCGCCGCCACGCCCCGCACCTCTTCCCCCAGGGGGAACACGAGCATCAGCTGCCCTTCCTGCAAGACGTCCACGAGCTCGCGGTCGGAGCGGGCCCACACCACGCGCGAGCCCACGACGAGCAGCCGCACGTCGGCCATCCCCTCGCGGGAGGGGTCGAGCCGGCGCAGGGTCTGCACGCATTGACGGATCTTGTTCAGCCCGAAGCCGGCCGCGCGGAGCCTGGCCGCCACCCGCAGCCGCACGAGGTCCTCGAAGGAATAGCGGCGGGCGGAGCCGTAGCCGCTCGCCCGGGCCACCGATGGCCGCACGAAGCCCTCGCGGTCCCAGTAATCGAGCTGACGAGGGCTGAGACCGGTGAGCCGAGCCGTCTGCGCGGTGGAGAACGAGCCGTCCGATCTTCTCACGATGAATTTCAGGCTTGTATTCTTCCGGCGGAGCGTAGCACACCGGCGCACGGCGGCCAAGGATTTTGATTGCCCGTTAATCGTTCAGTCGTTCGCGGCTCGCCGGCTTGCGGGCCCGAGCCCGCTCGTTGACGGCCTGGCTCTGGGCCTCGTAGGCGGTAATGACCACCCGGGCGGCCTCTTCGGGATCGTCGGTGAGGAGCATGAGGTCGAGGTCGCCCGGCGAGATCTTGCCCTCGCCCAGCACGCGCGCCTGGAGCCAGCGGATGAGGCCCGCCCAGTAGTGGCGGCCGAAGAGGATGACCGGGAACTGGTAGATCTTCCCCGTCTGGATGAGGGTGAGGGCGTCGAACGTCTCGTCGAGCGTCCCATAACCACCCGGGAAGATCAGGAACGCGGTGGAGTACTTGATGAACATCGTCTTGCGGACCATGAAGTAGCGGAAGTGGATGGCGGTGTCGACGTAGGGGTTCGTGCCCTGCTCGAAGGGCAGCTCGATGTTGCAGCCGATCGAGCGCCCGCCGGCCTGGCGCGCCCCCTTGTTGGCCGCTTCCATGATGCCGGGGCCGGCGCCGGTGATGACGGCGAAGCCGGCCTTGGCGAGGAGGCCGGCGACCTGCTCGGCCTTCTTGTACTGCGGGTCGTCGGGGCCGATGCGCGCGGAGCCGAATACCGTGACCGCCTTCTGCACCCAGGCGAGGGTGTCGAAGCCTTCTATGAACTCACCCATGATGCGGAGGACGCGCCAGGTGTCGGTACGCGTGAAATCGGCGGCGGACGGCCCCGGAAACTGGAGGAGCTTCTCGTCCTCGGTGACCGGGGCTACATAGACGTTGCGGATGGAGTCGTCGATGACCCGCGTCGCCCCTGCCTGGTGCGAGTCCTGGACCTGCGAAGGGGGCACGCGGCCGGCGGCGAGGTGGCCGACCTCGGTACGCTCGCGCAACCCGGCCATCGAGTCGGACTCGGCGCTGGCCAGTGCGGCGGGGTCCATCTTCTTGCGACGCGGCGGGCGCGGCGCGGCCGCCTCACCCCTCCGCCGTCGCTTGGCCGTGCTCGCCATGCCCTCTCCCTTCTCAGTCCCGCGCGAAGTCGATGAACCCGCGGACGGGATCGGTGCCGATCAGCCGCACCCGGACCTTGTCGCCGACGTCGAGGCCCTCCTCGCCGCGCATCACCCGGCCCTCCACCGGGGGCCGGAGGATGCGCACCCAGGTGCCCTTGGGGCTGGCCCCGGTGACGAGGCCGTCGAAGCTCGCGCCCACGCGGTCGGCGAGCAGCACCGCCGCCGCCTGCTTCTGCACCTGTCGTTCGACACGGTTCGCCTCGTCCTCGCGCTCCGTGCACCGGAGGGCGATGGCCGAGAGCGCGCTGTCATCGTAGGGCGGTCCGCCGCCGGCCAGCACCCCCTTGAGCAGGCGCTGGGTCACGAGGTCCGCGTAACGGCGGTTGGGAGCGGTGGAGTGGGTGTAATCGTCGACGGCGAGGCCGAAGTGGCCTTCGTTCGGCTGGCCCGGCTTCTGGAGCACGTAGTCGCCCGATCCCAGGAGCTTCACCACCGCGAGCGAAAGATCGGGGTAGCGCAGCGGGTCCTTCGCGTGTTGCCGGTCCAGGAACTCGGCCAGTGCGCGGGCGCTCGGCTCGAGGGGCAGCTCGTCCCCGAGCTGCTGGGCGAGGTCCACGATGCGACCCCAGCGCTGCGGGATCCGGACGACGCGCCCGATCCAGGGCGAGTGATGCTCTTCGAGGAAGGCCGCCATGGCGACGTTCGCGGCGACCATGAAGTCCTCGATGAGCTGTCGGGCGCGGTTCTTGGGCTTGACCACGAGTCCCTTGACCGTCTCGCCGTCCATCTCCGCCCTCGCCTCGATCGTCTCCAGCGGCAACGCCCCCCGTTCGTAACGCCGCGCCCGCAAGGCCTGGGCGGCCGCGTCCTGGACGCGGAGCTGCGCCGGCAGATCCGCCGAGGCGGCGACCTTTGCCGGGGCGGGGCCCTCTTCCTCGAGCCACGCCCCGATCGCGTCGTAATCGAGCTTGGCGTGGTTGCGGACGAGGGCGGGATAGACGTCGTGGCTCCTGGTCGTGCCGTCGGCGGCCACGACGAGGTCGATCACCATCGCCCGCCGGTCGACACCCTCGCCGAGGGAGGTCAGATCGGTGCTGAGCTCCTCCGGCAGCATCGGGAATATGGCGACGCCGGTGTACACGGAGGTCGTGTTCCACGCGGCGTGGGCGTCGATGGCGGAGCCGGCGTGGACGCGGCTGTCGACGTCGGCGATCGCCACCCGCACACGCGTCTCGCCTCCGGAGAGGGGCTCGGCCACCTCGATCTGGTCGAGGTCGCGCGACTCCACCTCGTCGATGGACGACCAGAGAAGGTTGCGCAGGTCACGGGCGTCCGGCGCCGGAGCCGGATCGGTCCCGCGCCGCAGGACCGCGACCTCGGCCTCCACCTCGGGGCCGAAGTCGGGCCGGAAGCCGCGGTCGATCATCGCCTGCCGGGCGGCCGCCCGCAGGTTGATCTGGGGTCTCACGCCGACGACGGTCGGGAGGATGAGAGCACAAAAAAGCGTAGCACACTCCTGTGACGCCCCCGGGAGCGTCACACGGAGAGGGCCCGCCCGTGCCGCCCCATGTTCCCATGGGCCGGCATGGCGCGAGGTGTCCTCGTCAACGACGTACACTCACGGCTCAACCCCACCCGCGTCCGCGAGGTCGTGTCCGTGGCGTCGCTCGATGCGCTCGTCGAGGCGGTGCGCGGGGCCCGCCGGCAGGGGCTACCGGTGTGTGTGGGCGGCGGCCGCCACGCGATGGGCGGGCAGGCCTTCGCCGAGGACGGCCTCCTCGTCGACACGCGCCGCCTGGACCGCATCGGACGGCTCGACGCCAGGGCATCCACCGTCGAGGTGGAAGCGGGGATCCAATGGCCCTCGCTCATCGAGGGGCTGGCCCGCGCGCAAGAGGGGGCCGCCGAGCCGCTGGCGATCGCCCAGAAGCAGACCGGGGCCGACCGCCTCACGCTGGGGGGCGCCGTGGCCGCCAACGTCCACGGCCGTGGCCTGGCCATGCGGCCGTTCGTGGGCGACCTCGAGGCGCTCTCGATCGTCGATGCGGAAGGGGAGCTCCACGCCGCGAGCCGGCGGGAGGACTCCGACCTGTTCCGCCTGGCCGTGGGCGGTTACGGGCTGTTCGGGGTCGTGACCTCGGTCACGCTGCGTCTGGTGCCGCGCCGGAAGCTGGAGCGGGTCGTGAGCCTGGAGCGCGTCGACGAGCTGATGAGCGCCTTCTCCCGGCGGGTGGGTGAGGGCTGTCTCTACGGCGACTTCCAGTTCGCCATCGACGAGTCCTCCCGTGACTTCCTGCGCCGCGGGATACTGTCCTGCTACCGGCCGGTGCCCCTGCGCACCCCCCTGCCGGAACACCCCCGTGAGCTGTCGCGGGAGGACTGGCGGTCCCTGGTCGAGCTGGCCCACACCGACCGCCGGCGAGCCTTCCAGCGCTACACCGAGCACTACCTGGCGACCGCGGGCCAGGTGTATTGGTCCGACACGCATCAGCTCGGCGTCTATCTCGACGATTATCATCGGACGCTCGATCGCCGGCTGCGGTCGCGCGTGCCCGGGAGCGAGGTCATCGGTGAGCTGTTCGTGCCCCGCCCGGCCCTGCCCGAATTCATGGCCGAGGCCGCCGCGGCCCTCCGCCGCCGCGGCGTGGTCGTCATCTACGGCACGGTGCGCCTGATCGAACGCGACGGCGAGAGCTTTCTGGAGTGGGCGCGCGAGCCCTGGGCGTGCATCGTCTTCAACCTGCACACCGAGCACAGCCGGCAGGGACGGGCGGCCACGGCGGGCGCCTTCCGCGCCCTCATCGACCTCGCGCTCGGGCGGGGCGGCAGCTACTACCTCACCTATCACCGATGGGCGACGCGCGCCCAGGTGGAGACCGGCCATCCCCGCATGCCGGAGTTCCTGCGCGCCAAGGCCGAGCGCGACCCCCGCGGCCTGTTCCAGAGCGAGTGGTACCGGCACCACGTGGACATGTTCGGGCCGTCGCGGGCGAGCGGCGTGCAGGAGCGTCGCACGCGACGCTACGCCTGAGCGAGGACCACCCAGGCGGCAAGGGCGGCCAGCTTCTCGTCCTGGCGCCAGGGCGGGCCGAGGGCGCGTCCCATCTCGGCCACCCGGCTCTGTAGCTCGGAGGCCGGCCGGCCCGTCGCGTCGGCGGCGCGGGCCAGCACGTCGCGCTCACGCACGCCAGTCACCGGCAGTGAAAAATGCTCGCTGGCCCGGACGAGCACGTCGCGGAACATCTCTCCCTCCGCGGCGTGAATGAACGCATGCGAGGCGAGGATCGCATGCAGATTGCCGGGAAGCGGACGGCCCGACGCCAGGAGCAGGCCGCACCCCACCACGTCGTGCTGCCGCTGGCGCAGCTCGACGAGGACCGTCCATAACGCCTCGCGGGCCAGGCGGCGGGAGCTGTCGATGCATCGCCCGACGATTCGCTCGGCCTCCTTCGGCTTCTTGCCCTCGGCCTCGTGGTAAGGCTGCTTCGAGCCCTCGATCGCCGGATCCGCCAGCTCGATCCGCCGTCGCAAGACGACCTGCGGGTCCGGGGGGACCGTAGGTTCCCCCCGGCTTGGAAGCGAGCGCGAATTCATTTCGCGCGAGCGTGATGACGCCGGTGGGCCCGCCACGGCCACCAGTGCCGCCCATCCCGAATGGGACCGCAGCCCCAACGCAACGCGCGCGGCTGCGCTCACCGCCTCAGAAGGTGACCCGCATCCCGAGCTGCACGTTGCGGGGCGGCGCGGCGGTGTTGAGCAGCCCGAAGCCGCCCCCGCTGAAGTTCAGGCTCTGGCTGCTGAACCGGAGGTTCGTCTCGTTGAAGATGTTGAACAGGTCGGCCTGGATCTGCAGCTTGACGTCGCCGCTGACCGCGAACCCCTTGCGCAGCGAAAGGTCCCAGACGTGGAGGCTCGGCCCCCGGAACTGGCCGCGCTTGCCGTTGCCACGGCGTCCCTCCGGCGGAGGGGCGAAGGCCGCGGAGTCGAGCCAGCGCACGTTGCCGGCCACGGCGGGATCGAAGCGCTGCGCGTCCGGCAGGTAGGGATCCCCGCCCAGGTAGTCGGCGCGTCGGGTCCCGATCGAGCTGTTCGCGGTGACGGTGATCGGCGCCCCCGTTTGATACCGCCCGATGCCGCTGACCTCCCAGCCGCCCAGGACGCGGCCGATTCCCTTCTCGTCCCTGAAGAACGGCAGCTGCCACGTCCAGGTGCCGACCAGGATGTGCGTGCGGTCGTAGTCGCTGGGGCCCCAGTTGTAGTCCTTGTTCTGGTAGTCCTCGGGGTTGTCGCCGTTGCCGCTCGCGTTGTCGTAGGCGCGGCCCAACGTGTAGCTCAACGTCCAGCGCAGCGCGCCCGTGCGCCGGCTGAGGTAGAGCTGCAACGCGTGGTAGCTCGAATCCGCGTCCGAGAGCCGCATCTGGATGATCGAGTAACCCTTGTAGGGCCGGAGGAAGTTCGTGTTCGCCCGCTGGGCCGCGGGCAGCGCGGCGTTGGCGGCCAGCACGTCGAACGACGGCTGGTTGATGTCGGGCTGTCGGAGCAGGTTCTGCCCCTTGCTCCCGACGTAGCCGATCTCACCGAAGATCCCCCAGCGCAGCTCGCGCTGGAAGCTGAGGCTCCAGTTCCACGAGCGGGGAACGGTCAGGTTCGGGTCGATGGCGGCGATCGTGGCCAGAGGTGCGGGCGCGGGGACGCTGCCGCCGCCGGGGGCGGAGATGTTGCCGTTCTCGTACTGGGAGCTGGCGGTGTAGGGCGGGTTGTTCACGGGGCCGTTGTTGGCGCCTCCGAAGAGCAGGTTCCCCTCGGGGCGGTCGTAGAAGAGTCCTATCCCTCCCCGCACCGCGGTGTCGGCGTTGCCGGTCGGCGTCCACGCGAAGCTGAATCGCGGCGCGAACAGATGCTGGGTGCCGTAGAAGCCGCGCGGCGCGCCCGCCGGCACCGCGAGCACCGCCGGAGAGTTGCCGTTCGGCACGCGGATCAGCTCGCTTTCGGGGACGCCGTCCCCCGCCCGCACCATGCCGTCGTAGCGGTCACCAGAGTTGGGGACGAGGGTCCCATTGCGGTTCACGGTGACGGCGCGGGCGGGGTCGTAGCGGGCGGGGTCGAAGCTGGCCATGTTGTTGGCCTGGGTGTACATGGGCTGGTGCCACGTGTACCGCACGCCCGCCTCGATGCTCAGGTTGCGCGAGACTCGCCAGTCGTCCGATAGGAATCCCTCGGCCTGCCAGAATCGGAAGAAGCCCATCGGGTCGGCTTGCGCCTCGCTGTAGGTCCGGAAGTTGCCGAGGAGCGCGTCCGCGAAGGCGTTGCCCGTCGTGCGCGGGTTGCCGCCCGTGTCGAACCTCAAGTCGCCGGCGTAGAGCGAGCGGCCGTTCTGGTCCTTGCGATTGCGGACCACGAGGCCGCCTACCTTCAAGCTATGGTCCCCCTTGAGCCACGTGAGGTGGTCGCTGAACTGGATGTCGGTGGTCGGCGATAGCAGGGAGCGGGCGGCGCCGAAGAAGCTCGCGTACCCGGTCACCCTCGTGTCCGGGATGCTGTTCTCGAACCGGCCGCCGCCGCTGAAGAGCTGCGGGTAGGTGAAGCCGTACGTGTCGCGCTTCCAGGCGTCGCCCAGGGGCGGCACCCGTTGGCCGTTCCAGGAGGTGTTGGCCTTGAACTCGTTCACGAGGTTCGACCGCACCGTCCAGGTGTAGGAGAGCTGTATGTTGCGGCCGGGCCGCCTCCGTTTCGTCGGGGACGTCAAGAGCGGGTTCGCCGAATCGGTGGGCGATCCGATGAAGGTCCCGTAGGGGTCGTTGAGGTCGTAGCTGTCGAGGAGCACCCGCGCGGTCAGGCGATGGTTCTGCGACGGCTGGTAGTCCAGGCGCAGCAGGTCCTGTCGCCAGTCGAACGGGTTCTCGCCCGAGAAGAGCGCGTTGTTGGAGATGGCCCGGTCGGTGTAGGAGTTGGCGGTCTCCTCCGCCGCCGTATAGACGTTCGCGATCGCGCGGCCGTCGGGCGTGATGCGGCTGGCGGGAATGACGTTGCCCGGGAACGGCTGCCCGGTCACCGGATCGCGCAGGACGGTCGTGATGCCGCTGAAGTCCCCCTGCCTCATCGCCCGTGTCGGCAGCGTGCGCAGGGCGGGCGTCGTGAAGCGGCGGATCTTCTTCCACTCCTCGCCCGCGAAGAAGAACAGCTTGTTCTTCTGGATCGGGCCGCCCAGGCTCCAGCCGAAGTCGTTGTAGCGCAGGCGAGCCTTGTCGACCCCGCGGGCATTGCTGAAGAAGTCGTTCCCGTCCAGGCCGTCGTTGCGGTGGTATTCGTACGCGCTCCCCTTGAAGTCATTGCTCCCACTGCGGGTGACGACGTTGATGTTGGCGCCGGAGTTGCGGCCGTACTCGGCGGAGAAATTGGCCGTCTTGATCGAGACCTCCTCGATGAAGTCGATCCCGACGTTGCTGATCTGGCTGTTGTTGCTGCCGGAGTCCATGTTGAAGCCGCCGTCCACCGTGAGCAGGCTGGTGTTCGTGCGGCTGCCGTTGACCGAGGTGTTGATGGCGAGGCCGGTCATGATGTTGATCGCGTTGTCGTCGAGGAGCGGCGAGCCCGGGATGAGCGTGGCGAGCTGCAGGTACTGGCGCCCGTTGAGGGCCAGGTTCTGCACCTGCTCGCGGTCCACCACCCGCGCGATCTCGCCCGAGACGGTGTTTACGGTCTCCCCGTGGACCGACACCTCGACCACCTCGCTGATCCCGCCGACGTCGAGCCGGAAGTCGGCGGTGACGCGGCCGTCGGCGACGAGCTGGTACCCGGCCTTCACCGCCTTCTTGAAGCCGGACAGCTCGGCGCTGGCGTCGTAGGCGCCCACCGGAAGGCTGACGAACACGTAGGCCCCGTTGGCGTCGGTGGTGGCGGTGCGGGAGAGACCCGTGCCCTGCTGGGTCACCGTCACGGTGACTCCCGGCAGCACGGCCCCCGACGAGTCGGTCACGGTGCCGGAGACGCGCCCGGTGTTGCTCTGGGCGCCGAGGTTGGCCGCGCCCGCGAGGAGCAGCGTGAGAAACAGGGGGACCAGGGATCGGCTGTTCTTGGCCACGGGGAAGCCTCCTTGCATCGTTCTATCGATTCAGGCCCGCGGCGGAAGCGGACCGGCGCCTTGCACGTACGCGGTGTACGAAGACAACGCGCCCTGGTTGTGCTGCCGGACGAGGGCCTCGAGCGCGGGCAGGTCCCGCGCCTTCATGGCCGCCAGCAGCGCGTGGTGCTCCTGCTGTGCCTGCTCGGCGCGGTGCACGAGCACCCCGCTGAAGTAGTACCGGCGCACCCGGTCCCACCGGTCGAGCGCGCGCTCCATCATCTCCTGGAGCATCGGCATGCCCGTCAGGCGGGCGATCGCGGCGTGGAAGCGGTTGTTCATGTCGGCCCACTGCTCGGGCATGCCCGAGCCGAGGGCCCCGTCCATGTCCGCCACGATGGAGCCGAGGGCGTCCAGGTCGGCGGCGGCCGCGCGCTGGGCGGCGCTGCGGGTGGCCACGATCTCGAGCCCCTCCATGACCGTGAACACCTCGACGATCGACTCGCGCGAGATCGGGGCCACGGTGGCGCCGACGTGGGGCACGTTGACGGCGAGCCCCTCGGACTGCAAGAGCTGGAGCGCCTCCCGCACGGGAATGGCGCTCACCGCGAGCCGGCGCGCGAGGTCGTCGATCACCAGGCGCTCGCCGGGGGCCAGCTCGCACCGGATGATGGCCTCGCGCAGCGTCTTGTAGACGAACTCCTGCTTGGTGCGGTGCCGCGTGTCCTTCATCGAGCTGGGGGGTGCTAGCGGCGCACCCCCCAGACCCCCCCCTCGCGTCGTCCGCGGCGGCGAAGTGAATTCGCCGCCGCTCATCTGGCGGGACCGCTCCGCGGTCCCGGGGGGAGTAGATCCCGCTCCGCTCGCACCTTTGGTCATACGCTGAGCCTCGTGGACTTCTTTTCCACCGCCTCGGCGGCGCGGATGCAGGCCTTGGCGGAGCCGATCGCGCGGTCCGGCCCGCAGAGGAGCGGCTTGCCCGTCCGGATCGAGGCGCAGAAGCCCGAGACCTCCAGCCGGTAGGCGGCCACCCGCTCGATCTTCTCCGGCGCCCCGCTCTTGAACGAGCCCGCCGCTTCGGCGGACCGGCTCTCGGAGGCGTCGAGCGCGGGTCCCGAGCCCTTGGGCGTCACGTCCACCGTCGTGGGCCGCTCGCCCCCTCCTTCGTCGAACAGGTAGGCCTCGGTCTCGCCCCGCAGGATGAGGGTGGCCTTGGTGCCGTAGAACGCCTCGTAATAATGGTCGTAGGCGTTGGACTCGATGGAGGTGAATACCGCCGTGCGGCCGTGGGGATACTCCAGGATCGTGTACACGTGGTCGGGCACCTCGCGGCCGCCTTCGGGGAAGCGGTAGACCCCGCCCGAGGAGACGACCGCCTCCGGCTCCGCGCCGAAGAACCAGTTCACGATGTTCACCTGGTGGCTGGCCAGCTCGGCATGCAGGCCCCGCGAATACTTCCAGTAGAGCCGCCAGTTGATGAGGTGGTCGTAGTCGGGATAGCCCCAGCGCGACGGGTCGTAGTCCGCGGAAGGCGGCTCGCCCTTGCGGCGCCAGGTCCCGTTGCGGTGCCAGACGATCCGCGAGTGGTAGACGTCGCCGAGCTGGCCCGCCTTGACGATGCCCTCGTGGGCGGCCTGATAGATCGGGTTGTAGTTGCGCTGGTAGCCGATCTCCAGGATCTTCCCGGTCTTGCGCGCGGTTTCCCGCATGCGCTCGCAGCCGGGGTAGTCCCACGCCATCATCTTCTCGCACAGCACGTGCTTGCCCGCCTCCATGCACCCCGACGCGATGTCGGCGTGCATCCACAGCGGGGGCGCCATGATGACCGCCTCGAGGTTCTCCTTCTCGAGCATCTCCTTCCACTCGGCGTAATGGCGGGCGGGATGGAGACCCTTCTTCTTCAGGACGTCGTCGGCCTTGCCGAGGGAGAGCGGGTTGATGTCGGCGAGCGCGAGCACGTCGGCATACGCGGGGTCCGTCTGCTCGAGCAGCACTCGCCCCTGGCCGCCCACGCCGATGAAGCCCACCCGCACCGGCCCGCCCTTCACCGGGCCCTTGATGGCCGCGCCCACGGCGAGGGCGGCGAGGGCCGGGGTGCCCGCGAGGGCCTTGAGGAAGTTGCGGCGGCCGAGCTCTTGCTGCTCCGGGGTGAGGTTCATGACGCCGCCTCCTGGACGGTTGCGACGCGGGCCCGCGGCTCGTGGCGCAGGCGGTCGAGGCCGGCGATCCGGCCGGTGCGGAAGACGAGGAGGACGAGAACGGCGCCCGCCTCGATCAGGTTCTTGTTGACGAACAGGTACGCGCCCTCCGTCTGCGGCTGGGGCACGCCCGCGGTGGGGATCTGCGAGAGGTAGAAGAGGGCCAGCAGCGCGAGGCTCCCCGCGCAGCCGGCCTGCGTGAAGATGCCCAGGGTGAGGGAGAGCCCGACGAGGATCAGGGCCGCCGCGACCGCGGTGTCGACCCTCCCGATCCAGGGCGAGTCGGCGAGGCGGTGGAAGAGCGCGGCCAAGGGTCCGTTGGCCGCGTGCAGGTATCCCGCCGAGGTCCACGCGGCCAGCGGCGACCCGTCGCGGCTCCACGCCGGCCGCAACAGCTTGAAGTAGCCCTCGTAGAGGAAGTGCCAGCCGATCAGCGTGCGGAGCAGGACCAGGCCCACCTGCTGGCCGCGCGAGAGCGTCCGCTCGACGTCGTTCATGCTCCCTCCAGGCTCGCGCCCGGGCACTGCCCGAAGACGCGCGGCCTCTCCGAGCCGTCGTCGGGCGTCACGAGCGCGAGCGTGCCGGGGTGATCGGCGCAGTAGCGGCGGGCCAGCTCGAGCCCGCCGACCAGGAACGCCGTGGAGAGGGCGTCGGCGACGGCGGCCTCGGCCGCGATCACCGACGCGCTCAGGACGCCCGAGGCGGGGAAGCCGGTGCGCGGATCGAGGACATGACCGTAGCGCGTGCCTTCGACCTCGACGAACTGCTCGCCGGCGCCGCTCGTCGCGAGCGCGGCGTCGCGCAGGTGCACGCGGGCCAACCGGTCCCGGCTCACCTGCCGCGAGCGCAGGTCGACGATCCAGCCCGCGCCCCGGCCGCCGAGCGCGAGCACGCTGCTTCCCCCGGCGGACAGCAGGGCGTGGCGGACGTGCTGGCGCAGCCGAGCCGCCACCTGCCCGAGGGCGAAGCCCTTGCCGATGCTTCCGAGGTTCAGCTCCATCCCCGGCCGGCGGAAGCGGACGGTGCGGCCCGCTTCGTCCAGCTCCACGGCGTCCATGCCCACGAGCGCGCGCGCGGCCGCGATCTCCGCTGCGGACGGTAAGCGCCCTTCGCGCCGCAGGAAGCCCCAGCAGCGGCTCAGCGGGGTCGTGCTGACGTCGAACGTGCCGCCCGTGCGCAGGTGGAGCTCGCGGCAGAGATGCAGCAGGCCGAAGAGCGTTTCGTCGACGGCAACCGGCGCGTGGCCGGCGGCTTTGTTGAGCTGGACGAGGTCGCTCGTCTCCCGGAAGACGGTGAGGGAGGATTCGATCCGGTCGATCTCGTCGAGCGCGTCACGGGCCGCCGGAACGTGATGGGCGTCTTCTCCCGAGAGCGTGACTTCGAATCGGCATGCCATCGCCCGGCGGTGAACGCGGATCCAGTAGTCGGCCCCGTCGGAGGCGGGAGCGAAGTCGAGGCTGAGCAACGCTCGCCGGCTGAGGCTCCTCGACGTTTCCTCGGGCGGCGATCCCACCTCTTGGGATGTCGGCTCGAAACCCACAGGCCCTCGTGAATCTTAATTAAGGACGGTCAGCGTTCGCATATATCATATATGGCAACCGAGAGTCGAGGAGGGGCTGAACAAACCCCTCAGCCATCCCTCTCCCCACCGGGGGAGTGATTAGAGGATGCGCCGCTACTCCGACGGAGCGCTCTTCGCCGCGTCCCACCACTTGGAGAGGTTCGTATCCGGGATGCGAGGCCGGTCGGCGTAGTGCGACGTATCGTTGAACAGCATGAGCCTCGCTCGCACCGGATCCTTGAAGTCAACGACATTCAGGCAGGCGGGGGACTGCTCGAGTCGGTCGCGGTAGCCGCGCGCGTCGAAGCCGAGGAGGCTGCTGAGGACGAGCCGCAGCGTGGCCTTGTGGGAGACGACGATCACGAGCTGCTCGGGGTGGGAGACGACGACCTCCCGGACGACCGGCAGCGCGCGGGCGAGGACGGCGACGCCCGACTCCCCATCCTTCGGCGCGAACGTGAACGGGTCCTCCTCCCAGGCCGAGTATTCCTCGGCGTAGCGCTCTTCAACCTCGCGCCGTGTGAGCCCCTCCCAGCGCCCATGGCTGATCTCGCGCAGGCCGTCCCGCAGGATCGGGGTCAGCCGGTGGGGTTGGGCCAGGATCCGCGCTGTCTCCACGGTGCGGCCCAGCGGGCTGCTGTAGATGGCCTTGACGGCGTCGCCCCGCAGGCGCTCGGCGAGGCGCTGGACCTGGTGGCGGCCCTCGTCGGAGAGGTCGACGCCGGTGGCGCCCGAGAAGCGGTCCTCCGCGGTGAGCTGGGTGGCGCCGTGGCGAACGAAGTAGAGCCGGGTGAGCATCGGTCAGGAGGAGCGCAGCGCGGGCTCGTCCTTGTTCCAGAGTCGAATTCCCCCGAGGATCGCGTGAGCGTTGGTCCCCAGTCGCACGTCGGGGGGCAGGCTCGACAGCTCCTTGGTCTGCCCGCCCCCCAGCATCACGTAGTCGGCCTGCAGGCCATGCTTCAGCAGCTCCACCACCCTCTCGACGTGGCGCTGCCACTTCTTGCGGCCCATGCGCTGGAGGCCGCGCAGGCCCAGGTAGTCCTCGTAGGTGCGGTTCTTTCGGTAGGGGAGATGGGCCAGCTCCAGCGGCTCCAGGACGCCGTCGCCCACGAAGGCCGAGCCGAGCCCGGTGCCGAGGCCGAGATAGAGCATTCGTCCGCCCTGGTAGCTGCCGAGGGCCTGCATGGCCGCGTCGTTGACCACCCGCACGGGCTTGCCGAAGGCCTTCGCGTAGTCGAAGCGCATCCAGCCCGCTCCCAGGTTGTGCGGCTCACTCGCGGGGCGGCCGTTCACGACGGGGCCGGGATACCCGATCGACACCACGTCGTAGTCCCGGCCCGCCACCGCCTTCTTGACTTCGTCGGCCATCCGCGCGGCCGTCATTTCCGGCCCGGAGGGAATCTTGATGACGTCGCCGGGGCTGCCGACGCTCACCTTCAGGTTCGTGCCGCCGACGTCGATGACGAGCACCGTCATTGCGGTGTGTTCCAGCCTCCTACTTCGGCCGCCAGCCGATCGGCCTCCGGGGGGCCCCAGCTTCCGCTCTCGTACTCGTACATCGGGCTCGGCCCGTGGATGACCGGATCGACGATCGCCCAGGCCGCCTCCACCACGTCCTGCCGCGCGAAGAGCGTGGCGTCGCCGGCCATCGCGTCGCCGAGCAGGCGCTCGTACGCGTCCATTCGCCCGTCCTTTCCCTGCTCGGGCTCCTCCACCACCGACAGCTCCACCGGCTCGCCTTTCATCCCTTCCCCCGGGCGCTTCGCGAGGGCGCCGATCGCGATCACGACCTGCGGGCTCAGCCGGAAGCGGATGGTGTTGCCCATCGGGGGCTTGGCTTCGCCGAAGACGACCGGGGGCGGGCACTTCAGCTCGACCATGACCTCGGTGCAGGTGGTCTTCAGGCATTTGCCGGCGCGGACGAAGAAGGGCACACCCTCCCAGCGCCACGAGTCCACCCAGAGGCGCAGCGCCGCATAGGTGGCCATGTACGAGTCCTTGGCCACGCCGGGCTCGTCGCGATAGCCGCGGAACTGCCCGCGCACCATGTTGTCGACGCTGAGCGGCCGAACGTTCCTCAGCACCTTCGCCTGTTCGTCGCGGATGGCCTCGTGATATGTGCTGGAGGGTGCTTCCATGGCGAGATAGCTGACGATCTGCAGCAGGTGGTTCTGGATCACGTCTCGGATCACGCCGGTCTCGTCGTAGAACTTGCCGCGCCCCTTCACCCCAAAGCTCTCCGCCATCGTGATCTGGACGTTCTCGACGTAGCGCCGGTTGAACACGGGCTCCAGGAACGCGTTGGCGAAGCGGAAGTACAGGATGTTCTGGACCGCCTCCTTGCCGAGGTAGTGGTCGATGCGGAAGATCGCCTCCTCCGGGAGCACCTTGTGCAGGACCGCGTTGAGCTGCTTCGCGGACGCGAGGTCGCGCCCGAAGGGCTTCTCCACGACCACGCGCGCGTTCACCGCGCAGCTGGACTTGGCCAGGTTTTCGACGACGAGCGGGAACATGCTGGGCGGGATCGCCAGGTAGTGGAGCGGGTGCTGCGCCTGGGCGAGCTCGGCCTTCAGCCTCTCGAAGGTGGCGAGGTCGGCATAGTCGCCGTCGACGTAGCGCAGGAGCGCGGCCAGCTTCGGAAACGCCTCCGGATCGAGGCCCCCGTTCTCGGTCACGCTCGCCCGGGCCCGCGCGACGAGCTGGTCGCGCGTCCATCCCGACTTGGCCACGCCCACCACCGGAACGTCGAGGCGCCCGCGGCGGACGAGGCCCTGGAGCGCGGGAAAGATCTTCTTGTAGGCGAGGTCGCCCGTGGCGCCGAAGAACACCAGCGCGTCGGAGCGCGGCCGGCCCTCCCTCACTTCTTCTCCACATGGCCGCCGAAGCCGAACCGCATGGCGGACAGCACGCGGTTCTGGAAGTCGGCCTCGCCGCGGGAGTCGAAGCGCTCGTACAGGGAGGCCGTGAGGACGTGGGCCGGAACGGCCTCGTCGATGGCGGCGTTGATGGTCCAGCGTCCCTCGCCGGAGTCGGAGACGCGGCCGGCGAAGCCCTCCAGCCCGGGGTCCTGGGCGAAGGCCGCCGCGGTCAAGTCGAGGAGCCACGAGGCGACGACGCTGCCGCGCCGCCAGACCTCGGTGACGTCCGCGATGTTGAAGTCGTACTGGTAGTGCTCCGGATTCCGCAGCGGTGTGGTCTCCGCGTCCTTCTCGTGGCTGCCCTTGCCGATGTTGGCCTTGGCCAGGATGTTCAGCCCCTCGGCGTACGCGGCCATGAGCCCGTACTCGATTCCGTTGTGGACCATCTTGACGAAGTGTCCGGCCCCGTTCGGCCCGCAGTGCAGATAGCCGTTCTCCGCGGTGCCGCCCAGCTTCTCGCGTCCCGCGGTGCGTGGGATCTCGCCCCGGCCGGGGGCGAGGGTGGCGAAGATCGGGTCGAGGCGCTTCACGACCTCGTTCTCGCCGCCGATCATGAGGCAGTAGCCGCGCTCGAGGCCCCACACGCCTCCGCTCGTGCCCATGTCGACGTAGTGCAGCCCCTTGGCGCCCAGGCGCTGCGCGCGCGCGATGTCGTCGTGATAGTGGGAGTTGCCGCCGTCGATGATCGTGTCGTTCTTCTGCAGCAACGGCTCGAGCTCGCCGATCGAGGCGTCGACGTAGGCCGCGGGTACCATGAGGCACAGCGCGCGCGGCGGGTCGAGCTTCTTCGCGAGCTCGGCGAGCGAGGACGCTCCCGTCGCGCCTTCCTTCACGAGCGCGTCGACCGCCTGCGGTGAGCGGTCGTAGACCACGCACTCGTGCCTGCCTCGCATCAGGCGCCGGACCATGCCCGCGCCCATGCGCCCCAGCCCGATCATGCCGAATTGCATATGAATTCCTCTGCCGTCCTCTCTGTTTGTCCTCTCCGTTCGTTCTCCGCGTCCTCCGCGTTGAAAGGCAACGCGTTCATCCGATGGCTTTCGCGATTGCCGCGTCGAGGGCCTGCAGTCCCGCGGGCACGTCGGGCCCGAGGTGGATGCGGAGCGCGCGGCGGCCGCGCTCGGCCAGCACCTGGAAGTCGCCCCGCGCCTGCGCCGCCTTGACGATGCCGAACGTGTACTTCTGGCCCGGCACCGGCACGTCGCGCGCGTCGTCGCCGGTCACCTGGAGGAACACGCCGGTGTCGGGGCCGCCCTTGTAGGCCTGGCCGGTGGAGTGCAGGAAGCGCGGGCCGAAGCCAAGACAGGTCGCCACCCGCTTCGCGTCGCGGACGCGGTGCCGGGTCGCCTGCAGCGCGCCCTCGTGGGCCTCGTTCATCGCCACGTAGGCGAGGAGCGCGAAGTAGTCTCCGTCGCGGAGCCGGCTCAGATGGGCTTGCAGGTACGCGCTGAGCGGGCCGCCGCCCGCGGCCTTGCGCAGCACCTCGGCGTTGGCCGGGTCCGCGAAGAGCTTCACGCCCTCGCCTTCGAAGAACGGCGCTTCCAACGGCAGCTGGCCGGTCTTCTCGTACTGCTCGGTCAGGGCGCGCGTGGCCAGCTTGCTCGCCTCGACGTCGGGCTGGTTGAACGGGTTGATGTGGATGATCGACCCGGCGATGGCGGTGGCGATCTCCCAGCGGACGAGCTCCTCGCCGAGGTCGTACTTCGTCGCCACGTGGATGCGCACGACCGGCTTGCCCGCCTGCTCCAGCGCCTGCACCGCGGCGTCCTGGCCCGCGTCGGGCGCCTCGTCGAGGCGCAGGTACGCGAAGATCCGGTCGTCGCCGTAGGCCGAAGGCGACGCGAGGCGCTCGCGGTCGACGGGAATGATGCCCTTGCCCTCCTTGCCGGTGGACTCGGCGACGAGCTGCTCCAGCCACGCGCCGAGGTCGTGGATGCCGGGCGAAGCGGCGATCGTCAGCTTGTCGATGCCCGTGGTGGCGGCGACGCCCAGGATCGTGCCCAGCAGGAGGCCGGGGTTCTCGGCGGCGGGCACGCCGGGCGCGCACGCGTGCAGCATGCGCTCGGCCTCGTCGAGCAGCCGCTCGACCTCGAGGCCCATCACCGCCGCCGGGACCATGCCGAAGTTGGAGAGCGCCGAGTAGCGGCCGCCGATGCTTCTTACCCCGGGGTAGACCTGACGGAAGCCGTCGGCCTTCGCTTCCTTCTCGAGGCTCGATCCGGGATCGGTGATGGCGATGAACCGGCTGCCCGCCCGCTCCGGTCCCAGCGCCTGCTTCACGCGGTCGAAGAAGTACGCCTTGAAGATGTTGGGCTCGAGCGTCGAGCCCGACTTGCTGGAGACGATGAACAGCGTCTTCTTCAGGTCGACCTGTTCCTCGCGGGCCTTCACCTGCGCGGGGTCGGTCGAGTCCAGGACCAGGAGCTCGGGGGAGCCGGGGACCCGGCCGAAGGTCTCCCGCCAGACCTCGGGGCACAGGCTCGAGCCGCCCATGCCGAGCAGCAGCGCGTGGGTGAAGCCTTCGTGCCGGGCCTCGTCGCGGATATGGCCGAGCGGCGCGAGGTCGTCGAGCTGCGCCTCCACGATGCCGAGCCATCCGAGCCAGCTCGCCTCGTCGCTCTTCGTCCACAGGGACGCGTCGCCCGCCCACAGCCGATGCGTGCCGCCCTGCGCATCCCACTCCTCGAGCTTCCGGGCCACGTCGGCGGCGAGGGCGGGCGGGAGACAGTGGTTCTGTCCGTTGATCCGGGCCTTGTTGGCCTCACGGCACCGGCGCTGGACGGCCTTGAGCAGCCGCGCGAACGGCTCTGCGAACTTCTTCAGGCCGTCCGCGAGCAGGTCGTCCGTCACCTTGCCCAGCGAAACGCCGCTCTTCTCCAGCTCCCCCAGCGTCTGCTGCGCGCCCGCGATGTCGGTCTCCAGCCCGGGCCGCGCCCGCCCGTGATCCCGGAAGGCGGCCAGCGTCTCCGGCGGGACCGTGTTCACGGTGTCGGGGCCGATCAGCTCCTCGACGTACATCACGTCGCGGTAGCGCGGGTTCTTGGTGCCGGTGCTGGCCCAGAGCACGCGCTGCGTCTGCGCCCCCTTGGCGGCGAGCGCCTGCCAGCGCGGGCCGGAGAAGATCTTCTTGTAGCTCTGGTAGGCGAGCTTGGCGTTGGCGATCGCCACCTTGCCCATGAGGCCTTCGAGACGAGCTTTGTCGGCTCCCGGCGCGGCCTTGAGCTTCTCCTCGAGGAGCGCGTCCACCATCGTGTCGATGCGGCTCACGAAGAAGCTCGCGACGCTGGCCACGGGGCCGAGGTCCTCCCCCCGGGCGGCCCGCGCCTCCAGTCCCTTGATGAAGGCCTGGGCCACCGTCTCGTAAGCCTCGCGCGCGAACAGCAGCGTGACGTTGACGTTCACGCCCTCGCCGATCAGGGTCTGGATGGCGGGGACGCCCGCCGTCGTCGCCGGCACCTTGATCATGACGTTGGGCCGGCCGACCGCCTTCCACAGCCGGCGCGCCTCCTGCAGCGTGCCCTCGGTGTCGCTCGCCAGCTCGGGCGAAACCTCCAGGCTCACGTAGCCGTCGCGGCGGCTCGTGCGGTCGTAGACGGAGCGCAGCACGCCCGCCGCGTCCTGGATGTCCTTGACCGCGAGGAGCTCGTACACCTCCTTCGGCTCGAGGTGCGCGTCCTGTGAGATCTCCTCGATGGCGGCCGCATAGTCGTTGCTGCCGTCGATGGCCTTCTCGAAGATGGCGGGGTTGGACGTGACGCCGCCGAGGCCGTCCTCTTCCACGAGGCGGGCCAGCTCGCCGCCGGCGATGAGGCTCCGCCGGATGAAGTCGAGCCAGACGGATTGACCATATTGCCGCAGGGCCGCCACCGGGCTCTGTACGGCCGACGGACGCGAGTTCGAGGTGCTCATGATGTCTTCCCTTCACGGGCGGGAGCGCGGCTAACGGTAGCGCGTCTCCAGCGCCTTGACCTTGCCCAGGCGGCGCACGTGCCGCTCCTCGCCGCTGAAGCGCGCGGCCACGAAGGCACGCACCAGCTCCATGGCGAGGGCCTGCCCTATGATCCTCCCGCCCAGGACGAGCACGTTCATGTCGTCGTGCTCCACGCCTTGATGTGCCGAGTAGGTGTCGTGGCAGACGGCGGCGCGGATCCCCGGCAGCTTGCTGGCCGCCACCGACGCCCCGACGCCGCTGCCGCAGATCAGCACGCCTCTCTCGGCCCGTCCGTCCATCACCGCCTTTCCCACCGCTTCGGCGGAATCGGGATAGTCGACGGGAGCGGTGGAATCGGTGCCCACGTCGAGCACCTCGTGCCCGGCCTGGCGGAGGGCCTCCCCCACCTCCTGCTTGAGGACGTATCCGGCGTGGTCGGATCCCACGACGATGCGCATCGCTCAGGCCCTCCTCGTGAGCTGCTCCCGGGCGGCCGACACGACGTTGCCCGGCTCGAAGCCGAACTTCTTCTGGAGCTCCTTCAGCGGCGCGGAGGCGCCGAAGGTGCGCATGCCGATGGCGCGGCCGGTCGAGCCCACGTAGCGCTCCCAGCCGAGCGTCGAGCCCTGCTCCACCGACACGCGGGCGCGGACCGACGGCGGCAGGACCGTGTCCTTGTAGGCCTGGTCCTGCCGGTCGAACAGCTCCCATGACGGCAGGCTCACGACTCGGCTGCGCACGCCCTCCTGGCCGAGAAGCTCATGCGCGGCCACACACAGGGCGACCTCGCTCCCGGTGGCGAGAAGCAGCACTTCGGGATCGCCGCTCGGGGCGTCCGCGAGCACGTAGCCGCCGCGGGCGAGGCCGGAGGCCGCCGCGTACTTCGAGCGATCGAAGGTGGGCAGGGCCTGCCGGCTCAGGATCAGGCAGGCCGGCTGGTGGCGCGACTGCAGGATGACACGCCATGCCTCCGCCACTTCGTTGGCGTCGCCGGGCCGGATCGTGACGAGGCCCGGGATCGCGCGCAGCGACAGGAGGTGCTCCACCGGCTGGTGCGTCGGCCCGTCCTCGCCCACGCCGATCGAATCGTGGGTGAAGACGTAGATGACCGGGATCTCCATGATCGCGGCCAGACGGATGGAGGGGCGGCCGTAGTCGCTGAAGATCAGGAAGCCCGAGCCGTACGGTCGCACCTTCGAGAGCGACAGCCCGTTCAGCACCGCGCCCATCGCGTGCTCGCGGATGCCGAAGTGCATGTTGCGCCCCCCGTAGCTGCCGGCCTCGAAGTCGCCCGCGCCGTCGAACGTCAGGCGGGTCTTCGTGGAGGGGGCGAGGTCGGCCGAGCCGCCGATGAGCCAGGGGACGGCCTGGGCCACCGCATTGAGGACCTTGGCCGAGGCCTCCCGTCCCGCGAGGCCCTTCGCGTCCGCGGGAAAGGTCGGGATGCTCTGCTCCCAGCCCTCCGGAAGCTGGCGGTGCTGCATGCGATAGAGGTCGTCGGCCAAGGCGGGATGGCTCGTCTTGTAGCGCTCGAAAAGACCGACCCATTCCGCGCGCAGCCGCGCGCCGCGCGCGCCGATGCCGGCCGCGAAACATTCGCGTACACCCTCGGGGACGAGGAACTTCTCCTCTTCCGGCCAGCCGTAGAAGCGCTTGCCGAGCCGGATCTCCTCCTCGCCCAGCGGCTCGCCGTGCGCGGCGTGGGTGTCCTGCTTGTGCGGCGCGCCGTAGCCGATGTGGCTGTCGACGATGATCAGTGTCGGCCGGTCGGGCGTCGCCTTCGCGGTCTCGAACGCGCGGTCCAGCATCGCGAGGTCGTTCGCATCGCCGACGCGCGTCACGTTCCAGCCGTAGCCGATGAAGCGCGTGGCCACGTCGTCGCTGAAGGCGAGGTCGGTGGATCCCTCGATGGTGATGCGGTTGTTGTCGTAGATCCAGCACAGGTTGTCGAGCTTCAGGTGCCCGGCGAGCGACGCCGCCTCTTGCGAGATGCCCTCCATCATGCAGCCGTCGCCGGCCAGCGCGTACACGTCGAACCCGATCATCGGGAATGCGGGACGGTTGAAGCGGGCGGCCATCCACTTCGACGCGATGGCCATGCCGACGCTGGTCGCGACGCCCTGCCCGAGAGGGCCGGTCGTGGTCTCGATGCCGGAGGTCCACCGGTACTCCGGGTGCCCGGGGCACTTGCTGTCGAGCTGGCGGAACCTCTTGATGTCGTCGAGGGTGACCGAAAGCTCGCCGAGCGTCTCGTACTTCGGGTTCACCGCCTTGACGCCGGCCAGGTGCAGCAGCGAGTAGAGGAGCATCGAGGCGTGGCCCATCGAGAGGACGAACCGGTCGCGGTTCGGCCAGACGGGGTCGTTCGGGTCGAAGCGCAGGTGGCGCTGCCAGAGCGCGTAGGCCACGGGCGCCATGGCCATCGGCGTCCCCGGATGGCCGGAGTTGGCCTGCTGGACGGCGTCCATGGCCAGGGTCCGGATGGTGTTGATGCAGAGCTGATCGGGATCGGCCGTGGGCATCTCGGGCACTATGCTACCGGACACGATCGCTGACAAGCGGCGAAGCCTTCCCGCCCCTCGACGGGACCTACTAGAATCCGCTCCAATGAAGGCATCCATGTACGTCCCGGCATTCGTGATGCTGCTCGCGGCAAGCCTCCGGACCGTGACCGCTCAGCCGCCGACCGAGTACCCGCTCACGGCCGACTCGGAGCGCCAGGCCGGGGTACCGTCCGGAGAGGTGACCAAGCACACCTGGACGAGCACCGTCTTCCCGGGGACGCAGCGTGACTACTGGGTCTACGTCCCCGCGCAGTATCGGCCCGACACGCCGGCCGCGGTAATGGTGTTCCAGGACGGCGGCCGCTTCGTTGCCGAGGACGGGCGATGGCGCGTCCCCGTCGTCTTCGACAACCTGATCCATCGAAGCGAGATGCCGGTGACGATCGGTATCTTCGTCGATTCCGGCGTCGTCCCCGCGCGCGCCGCCGACCAGCAGCCGCGCTTCAACCGCAGCTTCGAGTATGACGCGCTCGGCGAGCGCTACGCCCGGTTCCTGCTCGAAGAGCTGCTGCCCGAGGTGGGGAAGAGCCTCAACCTCACCGGCGACCCCAACCTGAGGGCCATCGGCGGCTCCTCATCCGGCGGCATCTGCGCCTTCACCGTGGCCTGGAGCCGGCCCGATGCGTTCCGGCGCGTGCTGTCGTTCATCGGCTCCTACACCGGGTTGCGCGCGGGGGACACGTATCCGACGCTCGTCCGCAAGACCGAGCCGCGGCCGATCCGCGTCTTCCTCCAGGACGGCCGCCGTGACCTGGACATCTACAGCGGCAACTGGTGGGTCGGGAACCAGGCGATGGCGAGCGCCCTCGAGTACGCGGGCTACGACGTCCGCTTCATCCAGGGCGACCGGGGCCACGACAACGTCCAGGGCTCCGCGATCCTGCCCGACGCGCTGCGCTGGCTGTGGCGCGATTGGAAAGACCCGATCACGGCGTCCAAGGGAAGGCCCGGCGCCGAGAGGCACTACGTCACCGAGATCCTGGATCCCGCGCAGGAGTGGCGCCTCGTCTCCGAGGGCCACGCCGAGGCCGCCAGCCCCGCCGTCGACCCTCGGGGCGACGTCTGCTTCACGGACCGCCGCCGGATCTACAGGATCGATCACGCGACGGGCCAGACGAGCGTGTTCAAGGAGGCGACCGCGCGCGCGCTCGCGTTCGGCCCGGACGGCCGGCTCTACGCGAGCCAGGGCGCTCGTCGACGTATCGTCGCCTACGGCGCCGCGGGGAACGAATCCGTCGTCGCCGATGGTGTCGACGCGGATCAGATCGTCGCGGGCGCGCGCGGCGAGCTGTGGTGGAGTGACCCTCGTGACGCGCGCGTTTGGTACGAAGGCGCCGCGGGTGTCCCGCGGGTCGTGCACGAGGGTTTCGCGACGAGCGGCCTGATCCTGTCGGCCGATGGAGCCCTGCTGGCGGCGAGCGAAGCGGGCCGCCGCTGGGTGTGGTCGTTCCAGGTCGGCCCGGACGGCGCGCTCCTGCACGGCCAGCCGTTCCATCGGCTCGAGACGCCGGACGAGTCGGCGGCCGCGGGTGCCGGCGGCATGACCGTGGATACCGAGGGCTTCCTCTACGTCGCCACCCGGCTGGGACTGCAGGTCTTCGACCAGGCCGGGCGCGTCAACGCGATCATCGACACGCCGCGAGGCTCGTTCCCCTCCGGCGTCGTCTTCGGCGGAGGCAACCTCGACACGCTCTACGTCACGGCGGGGGACAAGGTCTGGCGCCGCGTCGTGCGCCGCAAGGGCGTCCTCCCCGGGCAGGCGGTCAAGCTCCCCGCTCCGCGCTTGTAACGTTTCCGGCTAGCACCCGCGCGCGAACGGGAGTATCTTTCCTCACTCGTCGAGGAGGATCCATGCTGCGCAACGGGGCTAGGCTCCTGGTGGTCCTGGCCGTGACGGCAGGAGGGAGCTCACGCATGACCAACGCATCCGCCACGCCTTCGGGCGGTCTCCTGCTCGTGGCCAACAAGGGCGATCACACCCTCGGGATCATCGATCCCGTCGCCGGGCGGCAGGTGGCGGCGGTGGAAGAGAGCGGCGTCACCGGACACGAGGTCATCGCGTCTCCGGACGGCCGCACGGCCTACGTGCCCATCTACGGCAACTCCGGCGTGGGCCGGCCGGGCACGGACGGCCAGACGATGGACGTCATCGACATCGCCTCGCGCAAGCGGGTGGCCACCATCGACTTCGGACGCGGGGAGCGGCCGCACTGCCCGCAGTTCGGTCCGGACGGCCGGCTCTACGTCACGACCGAGGTCACGAACACGATCACGGTGATCGATCCGAAGACGAACCAGATCGTCGACCGCATTCCCACCGGCCAGCCGGAATCGCACATGGTCGTCCTCACGCGGGACGGCAAGCGCGCCTACACGTCGAACGTCCACGTGGGGACGGTGAGCGCCATCGACCTCGCGGCCAAGAAGGTCACGGCCGTGATCCCCGTTTCCTCGTATGCACAGCGCATCGCGCTGTCGGTGGACGACGGGCTCGTCTTCACCGCCGACCAGACCGAGCCGCGGCTGGCGGTCATCGACACGAAGACCAACCAGCGCAAGCAATGGGTGGCCCTGCCCGGCATCGCCTACGGCACCGCGCCCACGCCCGACGGCCGCTGGCTGGTGATCGCGATCCTCGGCGTCAACAAGGTGGGGCTGCTCGACCTGAAGACGATGCAGCTCGCGCGCACGCTCGACGTGCCCAAGGCGCCCCAGGAAGTGGTGGTGCGTCCCGACGGCCGCGTCGCGTACGTGTCGTGCGACGCCAGCCAGAAGGTCGCCGTCATCGACCTGAAGGAGCAGAAGGTCGAGCGGCTGATCGACGCGGGCCCCGCCGCGGACGGGCTCGCCTGGGCCGTCGCGCACTGATGCTCGTGGCAACGGCGATCCTCGCCGCGGCGCCGGCATGGGCCTCGCTCTTCAACGGCCACGACCTGGCGGGATGGGAGACCTGGCTGGGCATTCCCGACCAGAGCGAGGTCGGGCTGGACCTGCCCCGGGACCAGGATGGCCGGTACACGGCGGCCCTCGGCCTGAACGTGGATCCCAAGCACGTGTTCACCGTAGTCGAGATGGACGGGAAGCCGGCCATCCGCATCTCGGGCCAGGGGTTCGGGGCCCTCACCGGCAAGCAGGAGTACGACGACTTCCACCTGCGGATGGAGTTCAAGTGGGGCGAGAAGAAATGGCCGCCCCGGGAGAACGTGGTCCGCGACAGCGGGATCCTCTACTACGCGGTGGGTGAGCACGGGGCTTCGCCGAACAAGGCCTGGATGCGGTCGCTCGAGTGCCAGGTCCAGGAGCACGACGTGGGCGACTACTGGGGCGTCGCGGGCGCGGTCGTCGACGTGGCGGGGGAGCGCCGGAGCCTCGGCGACGGCAAGCCGCCGCTCGTCCACTTCGCGAAGGGATCGCCGGCGCTCGCCGTCGAAGGCCCCACGCCGCGGGCCATCAAGGCCTTCGACCACGAGAACCCCACCGGGTCGTGGAACACCGTGGAGGTGCTCTGCCTGCGCGGCACCTGCGTCCACGCCGTGAACGGCAAGGTCAACCTCGTTCTCACCAACCCGCGGCAGCCGACGGCCGACGGCGGGACCGCACCCCTCACCCGTGGCCGCGTGCAGATCCAGACCGAAGGCGCGGAGGTCTTCTACCGCAACATCGAGGTCCGGCCGATCACGGAGTTCCCCAAGGCCTACCGCCCCTGATGCCCCCCGCCCGCTAGCACCCCCCAGCTCAATCAGACCTGCGAATAGTCTGTTGCGCGCAAGATCTGCACGTGGATGTTCGTGAGGATCTCCGCGTTCGAGTAGCCGGGGGTCGAGCGCAGCTTCAACCACTCGGGGTCGTCCCGGAAGACGGCCCAGTTCTTCTCGCGCGCGGCGAGGTCGGGGAACACGAGCATGTAGGTGAGGCTCGGGAGCCGGGGGCCGACCGTGTTGCGTCCGAAGAAGACGGGCGCGAGGCCGACCCGTCGGAAGATGCCGATCTCGCCCCCCTTTTCGAACATCTCGACCTTCTTGAGGCCCGCGCCCTCGTTGTGGCTCTCGTAGGTGCGCAGCTCGAAGACGCGGCCCGGGACGGCCAGGGGACCGCTCGGGACCTCGACCGCGGGGAAGGCGTCGAAGGCGGACATGAGCGACGAGTCACGCCGGACGTACGGCGGATCGATCGCCGGCAGGCTGCGGAACGCCGCCGCCACGCGCATGTATTCCGGGTCCGCCACCAGCCGGCCCGGGAGGGTCGCAACCGACTCCGGACCCGGATGGGGCAAGAGGAGGTAGACCGCGGGCGTGTCGGCGCCGAAGACGACCGTGAACGAGCCCACCGGCTTGATGCCCGCCCGGTTCAACGCCGGAACCAGGGCGCCCTTCGCGTACTCCGCGTGACGCGCCTCCATCGGCCCGAAGCGGAACTGGTAGCGGCGCAGCTCGAGGAGCTGGGGCCGGGCCTTCGCGGGCGGTTCGGCCCCGTTGGCGTCCGCGGCACGGGCCGGTCCGGCGGCGGGCGCCAGGGCCGCCCCCAGTGAGCCGGCCACGAAATCTCGGCGGTCCATGGCTTTCTCCTTCAATGGAACGAGCCGTTGCGGCGA
>QHVJ01000400.1 GCA_003222275.1 Acidobacteriota bacterium
TCACCCGCGGTGCCATTTCGGGTACCGTCCGGGACGTCATGGGTGCGGTCATCCCCGGGGCCACGGTGACGGTCACGAATACAGAAACGAACGCCAGCCGCACCGCCCTCACCGACGCGCTCGGCTTCTACCGGGTGGCGGCCCTCGAGCCTGGCCCCTACTCGGTGCGCGCGGAGCTGTCCGGGTTCTCGACCGTCGAGAACCGTGATCTCCGTGTGAGCACGGCCACCGAGGTCACGCTCAACGTCGAGCTGCCGGTGGGCCGCATCGGCGAGGCGCTCACCGTGACCGGCAAGCGCGAGGCGGTGGAGCTGAACAAGACGAACCCCACCATCGGCCTCACCTCGACGGCGCGCCAGGCAGTGGAGCTGCCGCTCTCCGCCGGCCGGAACATCAACAACCTGGTGCTGCTGACGCCGAACACCTTCAACGTCACCGCCACCCCCGGCGGGACGAACGTGGGCCAGGGAGGCTACGTGGTCAACGGCCAGCGCTCCCGCAACAACAACTACATGATCGACGGCTCGGACAACAACGACATCTCGGTGACGATCGCGACCTCGCAGATCGTGCCGGAGGCGGTGGCCGAGTTCCAGGTGCTGACCAACCCGTACAACGTAGAGTTCGGCCGTAACAGCGGCGCCCAGATCAACCTGATCACCAAGTCCGGGACCAACAGCTTCAAGGGCGAGGTCTGGGACTACTACACGACCAACGGGCTGTACTCGCTCAGCAACGTGGAGAAGGCGAGCGGCCTCGCGAAGCCCGCCCGCTTCAACCGCCACCAGTTCGGGCTGGACATCGGCGGGCCGATCATCAAGGACAGGATGTTCTTCTTCGCGCTCTACCAGCATGACCTTCAACGGCCGGGCTCTCATCCCAGCACCACGACCATCCGGATCCCGACCGCGGCCGGCTTCGCCGCGCTGCGGAACGTCGCGCTCGGGTCGGGGCAGACCCCGGCCAGCCGGCAGGCCGTCCTGGATCGCCTCGGGTTCCTGCAGGACGTCTACGGCCAGGGTGTGAGCCTGCGTAATCCCACGACCACCCTCGTCAACGGCGTGCCCATCGAGACCGCGCAGGTCAACGCGCCGATCGTCGACCCCAGCACGTACAAGAGCCCGCTGCTGCGTCTCGACTATCGCATCGGCAACGCCGACAACCTCACCGCGCGCTATTCGTACAACGGCCGCGTGGACGACAATGCCATCAGCAACTGCAACTTCGGCGCGCTGTTCTGCGGGAGACAGGACCTGAAGGACACGAACGCGGCGCTGAGCGAGACGCACATGTTCGGTTCGCAGCTCGTGAACGAGTTTCGCTTCTCGCTGGTCCGGCGAGACCTGAAGTTCCCCGAGAACGACCCCTCCAGCCCGACGGCCAACATCACCGGCCTTTTCCAGATCGGCGGCGACAGCAACTTCCCGCAGGGACGCATCTCGAACGCCTACCAGTTCTCCGACACGGCCACCTGGATGAGGAACCGCCACGCGATCAAGCTCGGGGCGGACATCCGCTACAACAAGCTCACCAACACGGCCGCGTTTGACTCGAAGGGGACGTTCACGTTCAACAGCCTGCAGGACTATGTCAACAACCTTGCCGCGACCTTCCAGCAGGCCCTGCAGACCGCGAGCTTCGAGGCCAAACAGTGGCAGACGTTCTTTTTCGTGCAGGACGACTTCCGGGTGAGGCCGGACCTCACGCTGAACCTCGGCCTGCGTTACGAGCTATCCACGATCCCGCTCGGCTTCTTCGGCGCGACCGATGCCGACAGCCTCGGCGCGCTGGTGCCGCCGCCGGTGAAGAAGGACACCAACAACTGGGCGCCACGCGTGGGCTTCGCCTGGAGCCCCCGCTCGGGCGGCCGGATCCTGGGGGACGGCAAGACCGTGATCCGGGGCGGCTACGGGATCGGCTACGACGTGCTGTTCTACAACCTTCTGACCGTGGACGCCTCGAACTACCCGAGAGTCGTGGTTCCGCGGCTCTTCAACGTGCAGAACGTCTATCCGAACTTGATCCCGGTCACCGGGACGGCCAGCTTCAATCCGCTGGCCGCCTGGACCAACTCGGACGAGAACACCCAGAACCCCTTGGCCCATTTCTTCAGCCTCTCGGTGCAGCGGCAGTTCTCGGACTTCATCGTCGAGATGGGGTACACGGGGAGCCGCAGCCTCCACGGGATCAATCAAATCGACATCAACCCGGCGACCGTGGTGACTCCTCAGCAGGCGGCCCTGGTCGCATCCACCGGCAACGTCAATGCCATCCCCAACGTGCAGGCGCGCCGTCTCTTCCCGCAATTCGGATCGCGCGTGCGGATCCCTTCGGATGTGGGACCCAACGGCGTCGACACGGAGGCGCGCTCCCACTACGACGCGGGCTTCGTCTCCGTGAACAAGCGCTTCTCCCACGGCATACAGTTCGGCGCCTCCTACACGCTCAGCCGCTTGACGAGCAACAACGACGGGTCCCTCAGCGAGGGGGGGACCACCCGGGGCTCGTCCCAGCGGCCGCAGGACTATTTCGACATCGCGGCCGAGTGGAGCCGTTCGCAGTTCGATCGTCCCCACCGCTTCGTGGTGCACTACATCTGGGAGGTTCCGGGGCCGAGCTCGGGCGTCCTCAAGCAGGTGCTGGGCGGCTGGCAGATCGCGGGCGTCACGCAGGGCCAGTCCGGCCGTCCGCTCACCATCCTCACCGGCGTCGACTCGAACGGGGACGGCAATACGGGGTCCGATCGTCCCAACATCGACCCGAACGGCACCTTCGTCTGGGACAAGGACAACAAGGGATTCACGAACAACGGTTACTACACGGCGCCCCTGGGGACGAACAAGTTGCCGCTCGCCAACGCGCTCGGCAACGGCAATGCTCCCCGCAACAGCGAGCGCGGCGCCCCTTTCTGGAACACGGACCTGAGCCTCCTCAAGCGGTTCTATCTCGGGCCGCGCCAGTTCCACCTGCGGGCCGACGTGCTCAACGCCTTCAACCAGGACCGGTACGACAACCCGGTGAACCTGATGAACAGCCCGAGCTTCGGCCAGAACACCAACGACTGGGGACGGCGAAGCGTCCTCCTGAGCGCCAAATTCGTGTGGTGAGTCCGTGCGACCTCGCCCGTGCTAGCCTGCGTCCTCAACGTGGCGCCGCCCCTACACATCGCCTATACCACCTCCGAGATGGCGCCCTTCGCCAAGACGGGAGGGCTGGCCGACGTCTCGGCGGCGCTGCCGAAGGCGCTCGTCCGCCTCGGCCACAAGGTCACGGTCTTCCTGCCGCGCTACGGTTCGATCGCCTTCCCGCCGGGCGAGTTCATGGGCTCGGTGCACGTGCCGGTGGACGCGCTGCCTCGCAGCGCCGGCTTCTATCGCCGGAAGCTGGCCGACGGCGTGGAGCTCGTCTTCGTGGAGCATCCGCCGTTCTTCGACCGGCCTTCCCTCTACGGCATGGGCAACCACGACTACGACGACAACCGGCTGCGGTTCGCGTTCTTCTCCCGCGCGTGTCTCGAGTACTTCCGCAGCCGGGGGGAGCGGCCCGACGTCTTCCACGCCCACGACTGGCAGACAGGCCTCATCCCCGTCTACCTGAAGGCGTTCTACTGGGACGATCCCGCGCTGCACGGCTCACCGACCGCCTTCACCATCCACAACCTCATGTACCAGGGGAATTTCTCTCCCGACACCGCCGCGGTGCTCGGCCTGCCTGGCCACCTCGGCCTCGATTTCCACGGCCAGGTCAGCTACATGAAAGCCGGCGTTACCTACGCGGAGATGCTGAACACGGTTTCGCCCACCCACGCCCTGGAGATCCAGCGCGACGACATGAGCTACGGCTTCGGGGACCTGCTGCGCGCGCGCTCGGCCGACCTGTGGGGGATCCTGAACGGTGTCGACTACGACGAGTGGGACCCGCAGGTCGATCCCTACATCGTGCAGAACTACTCGCCGCGGGACCTGTCGGGCAAGGGGGCCTGCAAGCAGGACCTGCTCGCGGCCTACGGCCTGCCCGCCACCCCCGACCTTCCGCTCGTGGGCATCACCTCCCGGCTCGTTCACGCGAAAGGGTTCGACGTCGTCGTCGACGCGTGGTGGAACCTGCTCCAGCGGCCGATCCGCCTGGTCGTGCTGGGAACGGGGGAACCGTCGGTGCAGGACGGCTTCCGCGCGCTCGCCGCGCGCGCGCCCGACCGCTTCGCGGCGCGCTTCGGCTACGACACCGCGCTCGCCCACAAGATCGAGGCGGGCGCCGACATGTTCCTGATGCCGTCGCGGTTCGAGCCGTGCGGCCTCACCCAGATGTACAGCCTGCGCTACGGCACCGTTCCCATCGTGCGCTCCACGGGAGGGCTCGTGGACACGGTCGAGCCGTACGACCCCGTCACGGGGAACGGCACCGGCTTCCGGTTCGACATGCCCGACGGCACCGCGCTCATCTGGGCCCTCGACCAGGCCCTGGACCTCTGGCGCGACCGCGCGGCGTGGCGCCGCCTGATGCGCAACGGCATGGAGCGCGACTTCTCCTGGGACCGCTCCGCGCGCGGATACGAGGAGCTGTACCGCCGGGCCATGGCCAAGGTGTAGGGCCGCGATCGGCGTCCACCTAGCGGCTTTTTCCTTCCTTCGAGCCGGTCGTCGTTCTGACCCACCGCCAGCCC
>QHVJ01000401.1 GCA_003222275.1 Acidobacteriota bacterium
CGACTTCACGGCCGACCAGCTGGCGAATCGAACGCTACCGTTCGCGCGGAAAACCTCCGCGCCCGCCAGGCGGGTACCCGAGCGCGAGGCCGAGGACTGGTATGACCTCGCCTGCGAGCTGGAGCGGAACGCGCCTCGCCAGGCGCAGGACGCCTACCAGAGCGCGCTGGAGCTGGATCCTTCTCACGCCGGAGCGCGGGTGAACCTCGGACGCCTGCTTCACGAGGACGGCCATCCGCTCGCGGCGGCGAACCACTACCTCCTCGCGCTGAAGACGCGACCGGACGATCCCGTCGCGGCCTTCAACCTCGGGGTCGCGCTCGAGGACCTGGGACGCGTCACGGAGGCCATTGCGGCGTACGAGCTGGCCATCGCCGCCGATCCCGCCGCCGCCGACGCCCACTTCAACCTCGCCGGGCTCTACGAGAAGGAAGGCAAGGCCGCCGAGGCGATCCGCCACTTCAAGGCCTACCGGAAGCTGACGCAGGGCCGGTGACCCGGCCGGGCCGCGACTCCCTTCCCCGGGTCGCTCGGGACGTCGTCGCCTGCGAGCGTTGCCCGCGGCTCCGCATCTGGTGCCGGCACGTCGCCCACGTGAAGGTGCGCCGCTTCCAGGAACACCGCTACTGGGGACGGCCGGTGCCCGGCTTCGGCGACGCGAAGGCGCGCCTCCTCATCGTGGGCCTCGCTCCCGCCGCCCACGGCGGCAATCGGACCGGGCGCGTGTTCACCGGCGATCGCTCGGGCGATTTCCTCTTCGCCGCGCTGCACCGCGCGGGTTTTGCCAACCAGCCCCTCTCCGTCTCGCGCGACGACGGCTTGAGGCTCATCGATTGCTACGTGGCCGCGGCGGCTCGCTGCGCTCCGCCCGGCAACCGGCCGCTGCCCACCGAGATGGCCCGCTGCCGGGAATACCTCGCCCGCGAGTGGGACCTGCTCGCGGACCTGCGCGCGGTGCTCGTGCTGGGCAGGATGGGGCAGGACGCGCTTCTGGCCATGCTGAGGCAGAAGGAGCGCGTGCCGCGCCGCAAGGGGTTTGCCTTCGGCCACGGTCTCGTCCACGACCTCGGCGACGGGCTCAAGCTCTTCGGCTCGTACCACCCCTCGCAGCAGAACACGTTCACCGGTAAGCTGAAGCCGGCCGACCTGGACGCCGTGCTGGCCGCCATCAACCGCCACCTGGGCCGCCCGGCCCCGCGGAGGAGCTGAACATGAAGACCGCCGCCCTCGTGCTGGTGCTCGCGGCCGCACCCGCCGCCGCGGAGGTGCGCTACGCCACGTTCTCCTCGCCGAGCCTCGACCGGGACGTGGCCTACGCGGTCCAGCTCCCTCCTTCCTACGCCACCGCCGCGACCCGGCGTTACCCGGTCGTGTACGCGCTGCACGGCCTGTTCGAGAGCCCCGGTTTCTGGGAGCGGCGTGGGCTGGCTCCGATGCTCGAGTCGCTCTGGCAGAAGGGCGACATGCCGGAGATGGTCGTGGTGGCCGTCGACGGCGACAACTCCTTCTTCGTGGATGGGCCCGCCGGCCGGTGGGAGCAGATGATGAGCCGCGACTTTCTCGCCCACGTGGAGTCCACGTACCGGGTGATCCCGGGGCGGGCGGGGCGGGCCGGGCTCGGCATCTCCATGGGCGGCTATGCCGCGCTGCGGATGGCTCTCGCCCACCCCGATCTCTTCCGGGCGGTGGCCACGCACAGCGCGATGCTGCTCGAGAAGATCCCCACGGCCGAGGAAGGCGCGGGCCGGTGGCACATGACCGCGTTCCACAAGGTCTTCGGGACTCCGATCGACGCGGCCCTGTGGACCGCCAACGACCCGCTCGCCCTGGCCGTGACGGCGGATCCGAAGGGAGCGCCGGCTCTCTACTTCGACTGCGGGACCGAGGACCGCTACGGCCTCTTCGCCGGCAACCGCGAGCTGCACCGGAGGCTGGAGGCGCGAGGAGTCGCCCACGAGTTCGGCCTCTACCCGGGCGACCACGGCTACGAGTACGTGCACACGGTCCTCGAGAAGAGCCTGCGCTTCCTGGGCCGGCAATTCGCTCGCTGAGTCCCCGCGCGCCCCGGTCGACACCCGCCCCCCGCGCTTGACGATGCCGGCCGCGTTGATAGCTTCTTCCCTCTCCTGGGCGTCCGCCGGCCGTGGCCCTTCGTTGCGACTAGCGGAACAACAACGGCGCGAGCGCGGCCAGGTTGCGGCGCCACACCGGCCACGTGTGGCCGCCGGGTGTCTCGATCTTCGTGAAGGGCACCTGCCGCGCCTGCAGCCAGTCCCAGAACTTCCGGTTGGCGGCGGTCAGGAAGTCCTCGGTCCCGCAGGCGATCCACAGCAGGCGCAGGGGCGGGCGGGTGTTCGCGTTCAGGCCCGGAAACGCGGCGTCGGGATCGTCCGGAACCGCCGAGCTGAACGCGCCGACCCATGCGAAGTGGTCACGCGCGTTGAGGCCGACGTCGAGCGACTCGCCGCCGCCCATGGACAGCCCGGCCACCGCCCGCGACTCGCGGCCGGCCGACACGTGGTACAGCTTCTCCACGGTCGGGATGACGTCCTGGAGCAGCGTCTCGCGGAACTTCTGCTGGTTCCGCTGGCGGAGGGCGACGTCGCGGAACTGGGGGCCGGTGCGCGAGAGGATCTCGGGCGCACCGTAGCCGAAGGGCATGACGACCAGCATGGGCCTGGCCTTGCCGCTCGCGATCAGGTTGTCGAGGATCACGTGAGCACGGCCCACCTCGGTCCAGGCGCGCGCGTCGTCACTGAAGCCGTGAAGCAGGTACAGGACGGGGTAGCGCTTCTTGCCCTCCGGATCGTACCCGGGCGGCGTGTAGACGTAGAAGTCGCGGTCGTCGCCGACCACCGCCGAGTGGTGGAAATGATGGTGGACCTCTCCCCTCGGGACCGCCCCCGCCTCCCACGGCAGCGAAGGCCCCGGCACGTGCAGGGAGCTGGCCGTGTAGAGGTAGTTCGGGACCGTCGCCGGGTTCGACGGATCGAAGTGCGTCACCCCGTCGACCACGAACGAGTAGCCGTAGATGTCGGGCTCGAGCGGCCCGGTGGTGACGGTCCACAGGCCCTGCTCGTCCTTCTCCATCGCCAGCTTCACGCCCTGCCGCTCCACGACGACCTCTCTCGCGTTCGGCGCGCGCAACCGGAAGGTCACTCTCCGGTCCGGATGGACCTCGGGCGAGATGACCGCCGGCGGCGGCGAGGGGGGAGGGGGCGCCGGAGGCTGGGCCAGAGCCGCCGTCGCCGCCAAGACGATCAACACAAGAGCGCTCGTCATCGTGGTGGGGCCGCGTTTCATGGCTGCCTCCGCATGAGGAGGCCCCTAGCCTATCTCAATCGTCGGCCCCCGCCAGCCGCCGCGCCACGGTCGAGACCTGCGCGGCGGCCGATCGCTCCCTCGCCTTCTCCACGATCTCGAGCGCGCGCCGGCTCGCCGCGGGCATGGCGGCCCGGAGCGACCGGCGTGGAGTCTCAGCGAGAGGACTTCGGGCTCGGCTTGCCGCTCGCGATCACGCCCGCCGCGTATTCCAGGCCCGGATCCTTCTCGCGACGGCGCCGGGCCTCCCGCACCATCGCCTCCCCATCTCGAGCCGGATCGACGATATCGCGTCCGGTGATGATGCGGGACTCCTTGTAGGCCTCGATGAGATACCCGGCGTCGAACAGGGCGAGGGCGCCATCGGAGCCGGGCTCCGCGTCGCGGGCGCGCTGCTCGAGGCGGGCGAGCAGCTCCCGGCCCCGATCGGGGTCGCCCATGGCGTAGACCGTGGCCCGGCGCAGCGTCTCCATGCGGACCCGGATCGGTGCCGAGGGTGAAAGCAGGGCCAGCGTGTCCTTCACGAGCCGGGTACGGTCGTATCCTGGCTGCGGTGTGTTCCACCCCGGCCCCGAGCCCCACGGCAACGACTCCGCTCCCCCAATGTCGACGGGATGGCAGATGAGCGGGGGCCCGGCCTGAACCGCCGCCGGTGCGAGGACGAGAACGGCGAGGGATACGGATAGGAGCCTCGAGCATCGCGCCATGATCACCTCCCGCGGATCGCGGTGACCCGCCATCGATGAAGACGCGTGAGGCAGAGTGGTTGTTAGCCGGGACTGTCGATCTTCCAGCGCCGCCACCAGCCGGCGGCGCCGAGACCGAGGGCGTCCCACCACCGGTCGAGCATGCGGGAGTCGCCCGCGAGCACGCCCTCCCGCGTGACGCCGTCCGGGGGCGCCACGAGCGCCGCCATGCGGTCGTACACGGCGATCCGATCAGCGCCGTCGAGCCGGGCGAGCAGATGCCACAGGGAGAGGGCGTCCTTCCGGCGGGCCGTTGCGAGCAACCTCCGCAGCGCGTCCGCCCGGTCGGCGGCGGGACCGAAGTCCACTTCGGACAGCGCGCCCGTCAGCTCGACCGAGGCGTCCTCGTAGTACGGCGTGCCGGGACCCTTGCCGGGACGCGTCGCGCAGGCCGCCCCGCGGGGCACGAACGACTCCCGGCCTCCATGCTCGAAGCCTACCCAGCCCGAGCTGACCTGGAGCAGGCCGGTGCCGGCCTCGTCCACCGCGAGGGTGTACTCACAGCCCAGGTCCACGGCCACCGCCGACGGGGTGTCCACGAAGAAGCGTCCCGGCGGCGCCCAGATCCGGGCGTGGAGCACGCCGCGGTCCAGAGCGATGCGGTGCGACGCGGCTCCTGCGTCCACGAGACGCAGCCGCGTACGGGGCTCGATCTCCACTTGCCCGATGGCCCCTACCTTCACGCGCGCGCGCGACGAGACATCGGTTTCCAGCCATTCCCCAACCCGAAGCCGCTCGACGCCGGCCACGGACCCACCCGACGGC
>QHVJ01000226.1 GCA_003222275.1 Acidobacteriota bacterium
GCGGTGACGGAGCCGGGCTCGTGCCAGGTGACGAACGCTTCGCGCAGGGGGTGGCCGGGGAGCTCCTTCGAGAGGGGAAGAGAAAGAAGGCCCAGGACCGTGGGGGCGACGTCCAGGATGCCGGCGCCGGAGATCACCGCGCCGCTCCGCACACCCGCACCGTCGACGAACAGCACGCCGTGCAAGCGGTGCCAGAGCGGAGCGAGCCCCACGTCCGCGCGTCCCGACGTGCGCGGGCGGGCCTCTCCGCTCTTGAACCCGTGATCGGAGAGGACGAGCGCGACCGTGCGGCGCCCGGCGAGCTTCAACGCGTCGCCCACGACCGCGTCCTGATACTCGTAGCAGCGGTCGACGGTGCCGGCGAATGCGCGGAAGTCCTCGTCGGCCACCTCCGGCCGGCGCGGCGGCGCATCCTCCATGAACAGGTGGCCGCAGGCATCGATCATCTCGAAGTACACGCCGAGCAGGTCGGGACGGTAGCGGCCGTTCAAGATCGGGAGAGCGCGCCGATAGAACTCGCTGGTGGCGTGGATCCGGGCCAGCTCCCCGAGCCGCCTCTCGCCGTCGGGAGAAAGGACGGCGTGCGGATCGGCGAGGAACCGCGCGCGCGTTTGCGCGAGGTCGGACGCGGGCTCGCCGAGACGCCGCCGCAGCTCGCTCGCCAGCCCGGCGGGATAGGTCGCACCCTCGGTCGCGCGCCGGCTGCGCACCTGGTGGAACGCGAGCCGATCCGACACCTGGAATCCCTGGACGCGCTCGGCCGGAAACGAGCCGTACCAGCCGACGAACCCGGAGCGGAGGCCGCGCTCGCTGGCCACGTTCCACAACGCAGCCACGCGACGCCGCCCGCTCGTGATCGGGACCGGCCCGCCGTCGGTCCCGATCTCCACGAAGTCGAGGACGCCGTGATCCTGGGCCTTGCGCCCGGTGACGATCGTCGTCCAGACGATCGGCGAGAGCAGCGGCTCGCGCGAGCGCAGGCGCCCGTAGGCGCCCTCCCGGTGGAGGCGCGCGAAGGTGGGAAGACGCCCGTCCGCGACCAGCCGATCGAGGATCTGCGGGTCGGCGCCGTCGATGCCCACCAGCAGGACGCGCGGGCCCGCCGGCCGCCGCGCACGCCACCCGAACACGGCCAGCGCGGCCAGGGCCGCGATCAGCCCGGCCGTCCACCAGCCGCGTCGGCGGCGCATCGCGTCGCGATCCGGCCTACCGCTCGACCTTGTCGCCCTCGATCTCGACGACGACCACGGTGGCCATCGGGTCGCGGATCGGACGCGCGACGACGAGCTGCGGCCGCCCGTTCTCGACCTTGACCTCCACGGGCTCCGCATCGGCGAGCCGGTACGCCCGCTTGACGGCGTTCTTCATCGGGGGCAGCTCGAAGGGCGCGCGCGGCTCCTGGAAGAAGATGAAGTAGAGCTTCCCCGGCCTGGTCGTCACGCGCCACTCGTTGTGGGGAAGCGCGAGCGGGTTGCCGCGCAGGTCCTTCGTTCCCTTCGCGCTCGGCTCGCCCAGCTCGTCGCCCCACGGCGTGGGGCCCGTGCCATAGACGGCCTCGCCGTTCACCTTCAGCCAGCGTCCGACCGTGCGCAGCGTCTCCTGGCTGCCCTGCGGGATCACGCCTTCGGCGGTCGGTCCCACGTTGAGCAGGTAGTTGCCGCCCTTGCTCACGATGTCCACGAGCTTGAAGGTGACCTCGCCGGGCGACTTCCAGTCCTGGTCGTCCCTGCGGAAGCCCCAGGTGTGGTTGATCGTCGCCGGCACCTCCCACGCCTCGTTCTGCACCTGGGCCGGGATCACGTTGTCCCCGGTCGAGACGTAGTCGCCGGCGGCGCCGAGCCGGCCGTCGATGAGGGTCTTCGGCTGGAGGGAGCGGACGAGGTCGCTGAAGCGCCGAGCCCTCTCCGGTGTCATCATGCGCGGCGTGTCGAACCAGATGAGCGCGACCGGCCCGTAGCCCGTGAGCAGCTCGCGCACCTGCGGCTCGGCCTTGCCGCGCAGGTACGCGTCGTAGTCCTTGCGCTCCTTGCCGTCCGGTCCGAGGTCGGGGCCGAAGTCCCAGTCGTTGCCGGCCCCACCCGGCTCGTGCCAGTCCTGGGCCTGGGAGTAATAGAAACCGAGGGGCATGCCGTGCTTCTGGCACGCGGCCGACAGCTCCTTCAGGATGTCCCGCTTGAACGGCGTGGCGTCGACTACGTCCCACTTCGTGACCTTCGAGTCGAAGAGCGCGAAGCCGTCGTGGTGCTTGGAGGTGATCACGATGTACTTCATGCCCGCGTCCTGCGCCATCTGCACCCAGGCGTCGGGATCGAACTTCACCGGGTTCCATTGCTTCGCGAGCTGTTCGTATTCCGCGACGGGGATCTTCGCCCGGTTCATGATCCACTCGCCGATGCCGGGGACGTGCTTGCCCTTCCATTCGCCGGCGGGGATGGCGTAGAGGCCCCAGTGGATGAAGAGGCCGAACTTGGCCTCCTTGAACCAGGCGAGGCGGGCCTGCTTCGCCTCGGGCGAATCGGGCGCCGGCGCCTGCGGAGCTCCCTGCGCGAGGGCAGCCGAGAATCCGAGCGCGACGAGGGTGGCGAGGCGTCGGTGGTGGGGAATGTTCATGGGGCAATCATATTCACATCGCTCACTTTCCGTAGAGCTTCTTCATGCATTCGGGGCAGATGCCGTGGGAGAACTCGGCCTCCGAGCGGTCCCGCACGTAGACCTCGACCTGGCTCCAGTAGCCCTTGTCGTCCCGGATCTTCTTGCAGGAGGCGCAGATCGGGATCAGCCCGCGCAGGGTCTTGACGTTCGCGAGCGCCTCCTTCAGCTCATCGATCATCCGCTCGCGCTCCTCGGCCGCGCGGCGACGCTCCGAGATGTCCTCGACCATGACCAGGACGAAGAGCATCTGCCCGGTCGAGTCCTCGATCCTCTCGACGGTCAGGCTCCCCCAGAGCGGATCGCCCACCTTCGGGACGTATCGCGCCTCCACCTTGAAGGACGAGCGCTGGCCTTCGAAGAATTCCTGGGCCGCGGCCAGATGGACCTCCAGGTCCGCGGGCTCGACGAAGCGATCGAAACTGAGGCCCATGAGCTCTTCCTTCGAGTAGCCCAGCATTGCGCAGAGGGCCCGGTTGACCCTCGTGAAGGCGACGCCGGAGGCGAGTATCGCCATGCCGATCGGCGCTTCTTCGAAGAGCTGCTGGAAGCTCTCGCGGCTCCTCCGGAGCGCCACCTCGGACCGCCTCCGCTCCGTCACGTCCGTCAGGACGGCGAGCAGGGCGTTCCATTCTCCGAAGGCAATGTCGTGGGCGACGACCTCGACGTCGATGACGGTGCCGTCCTTCTTCCGGTGCCGCGTCGTGAGGGGACTACCTTGCTCCGAAGCGTCGCGCGCGAGATCGACGAGGAGCTGCGGGACCTCTTCGGGTGGATGGACGTCCCGGAGAGTCATCTCGAGGAACTCGGCCCTCGAGGAACCATAGTGGCGGACGGCCGCATCGTTGACGGCCAGGAACTGGAGCGTCTCCCGCTCGACGACCCACATCGGGAGCGGGCTCTTCTCGAAGAGCAGCCGGTGCGTTTCTTCGGACTGGCGCATGCTCTCGGCCAGCCCCCGGGCCTCGGTGACGTCCCGAGTCAGGCGATCCTCGTTCTGGGCTCGCAGCGCCTCGAGTCGGCGGAAGCTGCGGAGGCGCGCGCCGAGGATCATCGCCCCCAGCGCCCAGGAGCCGAGGAGAGCGATGCCGAGACGGAGCGTTCCCGGGGGAATGCCCAGCGATACCATGACGGCGAGCCAGCCGAGCAAGGACGCTCCGGCCAGCAGGGCCAGCCACCAGAACGAAAGGAGGATGGAACCCGCGCCGATCAGGATCAGGCCCAGCATCAAGCTCTGCAGGGGCTCGCCGAGCACGCGCAGGTGGAGGAGCACGACCACGACCGCAAGGACGCCGCAGCCGAAGGCGAATGGATGGGCCCATCGCTCGGGGAGGGCTCGCTGGCCGAGGGCGTAACGGAGGCCGGCGGCCACGACCGCGGAAGCCGCATCCACGAGGACGAACGGCCGTTCCGCGGCGGAGCCGAGCGTGCCGTGCACGACCGCGAGCACCGCCTGGAGGACGGCGATGCCCGTCGTGAGTCCCGGCAGGGCGTCCCGCACGACGCGGTCGCGTCCGGCTTGAGTCAGGTTCAAATTAGGTCTTGCGCAAGCTCAGGACCTCCTCAGCCAACCGAGAGCCAACAGGGAGCAAAGGAAGGAGACGATGTCGAAAGGCTCCCTGAACCACGTCCAATACGTCCACCGAGCGACTCGCGCCGAGAGGGCTGCGGATGGAGCCGAATCGAGAGGAATCTTCTGAAAGGCAAGCATCTCGCGGATGAAGAATACACCGCTCCACACGCGCATGACGACATAGGAGGCCAGCGCCATCAGAGCCGCTTCAGAAGGATGTCATCGCCTCGAAGGGTCGAGCTCCCGCTCCATTTGGTCGAACCGGTCATTTAGCTCCTCGTATTTGGCCCGTCCCGCCTCCAGAGCCTGCTTTGTCTCGTCTCGTCGCGCTTCCAGCGCAACAAGGCTCGCGCCTTGCTGTTTTAGCTGAGCTTCGAGCATCCGGACCTCGTGTTCCATTCCGGTCGTCTGCTCGACGTCCTTCGCCTGGTCGAGGGCGTTCCGAACTCGGCCGAGCGCGGCCTGCGTCGCCACCCGCTGAAGGGCAAGAGTCGAAGCCTCGGTCTCAAGTCGCTGAACCTCCGCCTGCCCGCGCGCGACTCGTTCGTCTTGAAGCGCCAGCCTCCCCACGAGAAGCTGAGCACGGCCGGCGACGGTTCCTTGGCGTTCGATCGCCTGACGTAGCAACCGAACCTCAGTCAGCAACGCACTCAGGGCGGGAGCTTCTGCGTCATCCGTGACCTGCGATGGCGCGGCGTACGGAGCGCAGAGAGAGCAAAGAAATAGCGTCGTTCCTACGAGCTTCTGCATCATGTACCTCCTTTGCCATCCCAACGCCCTGGAGGCGCCGCGATGGCCTTCCCGTTGCCGGATCGGCTCCCAACTCGCCCCGGGAAGAGTTGAACGAGTAGATGTCAGCCGCTGTATATCGCGGCCAGCACGCGGCTGACCTCCAGCCCGATCTCGCCCGTGACCGTCGGCGGCCGGCCGTCGCGCACCGCGGCCACGAAGTCTTCGACCAGCGGCTGGTGCAGGTTGGCATGCGGAGGGTGCCGTTCCTCGCGGACGCCATCGGCGGTGACGATGCGCAACGTGCCTTGATTGAGGACGTCCACGTGGGCAGAGCCCGCGGTCGCGAAGAGCTGCAGTGCGTCCCGCGATTCCTGCGCCGCGTGGGTCACGGCCAGCACCGCCTCCGCTCCGCTCCGGAACCGGAGGTGAGCCACGCAGGTGTCCTCGACCTCGCGATCGCGGAACCGCACGTTGGTCGGAGTGCCGCGGATCTCGACGACCGGTCCGAGCAGGTCCAGCAACACCTCGATGCGGTGGCAGCCGAAGTCCATCATCGGCCCCCCGCCCGACTCGCTCTTCTTCAGCAGCCATGCGCGCGGGTGGCCCGGCGGCGGGTCGAACCGCTCGAAGGCCTGGACCTGCACGAGGACCGGGCCGCCGATCTCCCCCGACGCGATCATCTGGCGCAGGCGAGCGACGGCGGGGTAGTGGTGGCGGTAGTAGGCGACCCCGAGCTTCACGCCGTGATGGCGCGCGGCCGAGACCATGCGCTCGCAACCGGCCACGTCGAGGGCCATGGGCTTCTCGCACAGCACGTGCTTGCCCGCTTCCGCGGCGGCCACGGCCTGCTCGGCATGGAGGCGCACGGGCGTCGCGAGGTAGACGGCATCGATGTCGCGGTCGCTCAGGACCTCACGCCAGTCGGCATACCAGCGGCGGGCGCCGTGGCGCTGCGCGAACTCAGCCGCCAGCTCCGCCCGGGAGCGGGCGACCGCGGTGAGCGTGCTGCCCGGGCTGTCGCGCAGGGCGGGCGCGACCCGCTTGGCCGCGATGTCTCCGCAGCCGATGAGACCCCAGCGTACGGAAGCGCTCATGGCCTTTCGATCCGGATCACGCGGTGGTTCTCGCTGTCCGACACGTAGATGTCGCCGGTGGCGGCGTGATGCACCGCGCCGTGCGGACGATTGAGCGGGCAGGATTCCGGCGGACCCCCGAGCCCGGCGGCGCCCTTCTCGCCGGTCCCGGCCACGCGTCGGATCATCCCGTCCCGCGGCGTGTATCGTCGGATCACGTGGTTCTCGGTGTCGGCGACGAGGACGGCGCCTTCGCCGTCGACCGAGATGTGCTTGGGGCCGTTCAGCCGGGCCTGAAGGGCCGGGCCTCCGTCGCCCGCGAAGCCCGCCTCCCCGGTTCCGGCCACGGTGCGGATCCTGCCCGCGGTGTCGACCACGCGCAGCGCGTGGCCGCCCCGCTCGCAGATGTAGAGGTTGCCCACGGAGTCGAGCGCGATCGCGCGCGGATCGACGAGCGGCTGGGCGCGGGCCTCGCCGCCGTCCCGGGGCACGCCCTTTTCGCCGTTGCCGGCGACGGTCGTCACGATCCCGGTCTTCAGGTCGACGGCGCGGACGCGCCGGTTGTCGAGGTCGCAGACATAGAGGATGCCGTGCCGGAAGGCAATGGAGTAGATACCGCCGAAGCGCGCCTGGAGCGCGGGCCCCCCGTCGCCGCCGAAGCCCTTCTCCCCCGTTCCCGCCACGCGCGTGACGATGCGCGTCTTGAGATCGATGCGGCGGACGCAGTTGTTCCAGGTGTCGGCGACGTACAGGCGCCCATCGGGTCCCAGCAGGAGATGGTGCGGTCCATTGAGCTGCGCCTTCGCGGCCGGGCCCCCGTCGCCCGCGAAGCCCTTCTCGCCGGTGCCCGCGAGCACGGACAGGCGGCCGTCGCGTCCGCGCACGCGGATACGATTACCGCCCATCTCGACGATATAGAGGTTCCCGCTCTCGTCGAAGGTCACGCCGAACGGCTCGTTCAGTCCCTCGCCGGCGACGAGCACGGTCCGGAGGGTGGGGACGGTAGCGGCGGGAGCGGCGGCGAGCAGGGCGAGCAGGACGACCGGAGCGCGCATGGGCCCTATGCTAACCTCGAGGGACCGGGGGCATGTCGAGAGGAGGACACGGATGCAGAGCGCTGCCGGACCTGCTGCGGAAGATCCCGGAGGCCAGCGCCAGAGGGTGAGCTAGGGCGATTCGATCCACCGCTCCTGGTCCCACAGCACCACCTCGTCGCGCGCGTCGCCCGTGAGGTCGAGCACCGCCGCCGTCAGATCGGGGTGCCCGTCGTCGGGGAACGTCACTACGCGGCGGAAGTGGCCGTCGACCATGCCTCCCTCGCGGGTGCTACCCGAAAGCAGGACCAGCTTGTCCGGTACCTTCCTCAGCGCCGGTCCAGGAAGCCCATCGCCTTCAGCCAGGCGGCGCACAGCTTCGGCCACTGCGACAGCGCGGGGTCGTCGGGAGCCAGTCCGACGCCGTGCGGCCCCTTTGGAAACACGTGCAGCTCCGCCGGCACCTGCGCCGCATGGAGGGCCTGGAAGAAGACGAGGCTGTTCTCCACCGGCACCCCCGCGTCGTCCGCGGTGTGGAACAGGAACGTCGGAGGCGTGCGGGCGGTGACGTGGAGCTCGTTCGAGAGCTCGAGGACGAGCTTCGGGTCCGGCGTCTCGCCGAGCAGGCTCTGCCGCGAGCCCGAGTGCGCGAACGCGGCGGTGAAGGAGACGACCGGGTAGGCGAGGATCATGAAATCCGGGTGCGAGCCCATGCGCTCCACCGGATCGGCCGCCTGCGGGTCGCCTTCGTCGAAGTGCGTGCCCGTCGTCGAGGCCAGGTGCCCGCCGGCGGAAAAACCCAGGACGCCGACGCGCGCGGGATCCACCGCCCAGTCGCGCGAGCGGGAACGGACGAGGCGCAACGCGCGCTGCGCGTCGGCGAGCGGAGCGGGATGGCGGTAGCGCGGTCCGACGCGGTACTGCAGCACGAACGCGGACACGCCGAGGGTGTTCAGCCACTCGGCGACCTGCTTTCCCTCGTGGTCGCTGGCCAGGGTGCGGTAGCCGCCGCCGGGACAGACGACGACCGCGGCCCCGTTGGCCCGCGCGGCGGGCACGGGATACAGCGTGAGCTTGGGCTTGTCCTCGGGCTCCCGGCCGAGGGCTCCGGGAGCGCCATCCGGCCAGAGCAGCACGGTCTCGCGATCGCCGTGCGCGGTGTCCACGGGGCTGCTTCGGTAGGCGCGGGGAGTCGGGCTCGGCGTCTGGGCGGCGGTGGTGGTCGCGACCGCGAGAAGGATCGCCACGACCGCCCGCGTCTTCATGCGCGGTCGCGGCAGACGCGGGCGAGGACGAGCCCGGCCAGGAACCAGCCCACGGTGTGATCGACGAGCTGCGCCAGCATGTACGGGGTCGGGAAGCTGTACCAGTTCCATTGCGAGACGTCGATGTCGAACGCCTCCAGCAGGCCGAGCAGGGCCACCAGCAGCGCGCGCCGGAGGAAGCCGACCGAGCCCGGAACGTGCAGGATCACGATCGCGGCCATCAGCGCCGCCAGGATGTTGCCGGCGAGCTCGATGCCGAGCCAGGTGGGGAAGCTGCCCTGCGGCTTCGGGTTGAACACGACGATGCCCGCGGGCCCCGCCGCGTATTTCGCCGGCCAGGCCTTCTGCTCCTCCTCGGTGGCCTTGGCCATGTCCATCCCGGGAAAGATGTAGAGCCCGCGCTCGGTCATCGCGCTCTTCATCGCCGCGAGCACGGCGTCTTCGGCCGCCGGAGCCATCATTCGGACCCCGGCCTCGCCGAGCGGCAGCGCCATGTGCGAGATCATGCCCCACACGAACAACGCGAGCCCCCCGAGCAGACCCCCCAGGATCGCCTTCTTCATCGCATCCTCCTCGTCGGGGTGGTTGTGAGCGAAGCCGGGCGGCCGAGGCTCAGGCCACGACGGCCAGCTCGTGCAGATAGTCGACGAACGAGCGAACCGCGCCGTCCCAGCCCTTCACCTTGGGGTTCGACGACTCGATCACGAAGTACTCGTCGGGGGCGTGCGCGCCGCTGCCGTGGCCGAGGCCGAAGTGGGCCGCGGGAAGCTTGAGCGGCTCGCCGGTGAAGACGTACCCCGGATAGGAGCCGGCGTTGCGCGGCAACAGGACCGGGTCGAGACCGGCGCGCCGATAGACCGACATCTCGGCCCGGATGACCGGGGCGTCCGCGGGCGTGCTCGTCGGGTCGTAGCCGCCGCTGGGATTCACTTCGATGTCGCCGAAGCCGCGTTTGGCGAGGTGGGCCTTCACGGCCGCGATCGCGCCGTCGTAGGTCATGTCGGGGACAAGACGGAGGTCGAGCTTGGCCACCGCGCGGTGAGGCAGGACCGTCTTCCCACCCGGCCCCGTGTAGCCGGCCACGAGTCCCTCGATGTTCACCGTGGGCCGGTAGAGGAACTGCTCCAGCGAGGCCCGCCAGGGCAGGTCGTGGGCCCAGCGGTCGGCGGACAGCATCTTCTTGGCCGTCGACTCCTGGACGCGACCCGCGGCCGTGTCGAGCATGGCGCGGTCGGCCGCGGAGATCGGGCGGGCGGCATCCGCGAAGCCATCGATGGCGGGATCGCCGTCGGCGGTGACCAGGGTGGCCAGGGCCTGGACCAGGTGGAAGGCCGGGCTGTCGAGCCGCGCCCGGTTGCTCGAGTGCACGTCCTTCTTCGGGCCCCGGCCCCACTTCTCACCGCTCGACACCAGCTCCAGCTCGACGACGCCCTTCGCGCCGAGCGTGAGCGTCACGCCTCCGTCCGGATCCTGCGAGGCCGACGGCATGAAGACGCCCGAGCAGCGCTTGAGGGCCGCGCTCACTTCGGGCCGCCCGACGACCTGCCGGAAGTGCGGCGAGCCGATCTCCTCCTCGCCCTCGGCGACGAGGACGAGGTTGACGGGCACCTTCCTCCCCGAGCCGCGGATCGCGTGGAGCGCGGCCAGGAACGCGGCCTCCGGACCCTTCTGGTTGACGGCGCCGCGTCCCATGACGACCTTTCCGAAGCCGGGCTTGTCGACGAGAGCGGCGTCCCACGGCGGTGAGGACCATTCGGAGGGGTCGACCTGCTTTACGTCATACATGAAGTAAAGGCCGACGGTGCGCGGCGCCCCCGCATCGAGAGTGGCGAAGACGCCCGGCTGCCCGTCGGTCGGCACGCGGTTGACGCTCTGGAACCCGGCGTCGCGCGCCAGGCGCATCATCAGCTCGCAGCCTTCGCTCATGCCGCGGTTCTCGGCGGCGATGGAGGGCTGCCGGACCCATTCCTGGAGGCGCTGGACGCCTTCGCCGTGGCGCTTTTCGATCTCGGCCTGGACGGCGGCGAGGGCGTCGTCCGCGCGGGCGAGCCGGGGGGTGGCGAGCGCGGCCATCGACGTCGCGGCCGCGCCGAGGAAGTCGCGTCGGGAATGTATTGGCATGGCGCCGAGTCTAGCGCATGCCGGGCCCGTCGTGCTTCCTCGGCGAACGACGCCGGCGGCTCAGGCCACGATCACGACGATCAATATGACCGCCAGCGCGATCAGGCCGATGTAGAGCTGGCGCCGGGTGAGCGCGCCGGCCACCGGGTCGGAGTCCAGGGCCGCGGCCCGAGCGGCCAGCTCGTGCAGCTCCCCGTCGTTGAGCGTTCCCAGCCTGGACTGGACGGAGGCGAGGTCTACGCCCAGCACCCCGGCCGCGCGGGCCGCCCCGGGCGACGAAAGCGCGATCCTGACCGCGGCGAGGTCGCTGTCGCGCTGCGTCGCCGCGTCCACCAGCCGCTGCTGGACCAGCTCAGGAGTGATGACGTGCTCCTGGGCGAATCCGCGATCGGCCGAAAGAAGGGCCGCCGCTGCCAATAGCGCACCAAATGCCAGCCTGATGCTCATCGTGTCCTCCTCGCTCGTAGCCCACCGTGACTGAGGCGGGTCGTGATGCGAAGGATAGCACCCGGCTTTTTGCGCGAAGGTGCGCCCGATCGATTCTCGACCGCGGTGTGACTCGACTCACACGGTATGCAAGGATTAGGGCGATCCGTCGAAAGGGGGGATATACCCCTGGAGGCCAGATGCGTCTCACGTACCCGACGTGGGCGACGATCGTCTTGCTCGCGGCCGCGAGCGTGGGCGCCCAAGCGCCGCCGCCTCCTCCGCCGGCAGACCAGCGCCCGGCACCCGCCGCGGCACCGGCGAGAGAGCCGCGGCCGGAGGAGACGCAGTTCGATGCGGAGGCGGTGCAGCGCGGCCAGGAGCTCCTCGTGGCGCGCTGCGGCTTCTGCCACGGCTCCAACGCGCGCGGCGGCGCCACCGGACCCGACCTGACGCGGTCGCCGATGGTGCAGGAAGACGAGAACGGCAAGCAGCTCGGCGAGTTCCTCAAGGTCGGACGGCCGGAGCGCAACATGCCGAAGTTCGAGCTGACGCCGCAGGAGCTGACCGACCTCGCCACCTTCCTGCACGCGGCGATCTATCAGATCGGGAACCGGGGCGCCTACAAGATCCTCGACATCCTCACCGGCGACGCGAGAGCGGGCGAGGCGTTCTTCCAGGGCGCCGGTCGTTGCGCCTCCTGCCATTCGGCGACCGGGGATCTTCAGGGCGTCGGCGCGAAGTACGAGCCGGCGACGCTGCAGGAGCGGATGCTGATGCCGCGCGCCCGCCGGCGGCGGGGCCCTCCGGGCGAGCGCCCCACTCCTCCCTGGACGGAGCCGAACGCGGTGAAGGCCACGGTGACGATTCCGCCCGCCGTGTCGTTCACCGGCGTCCTCGTGCGCCTCACGGACTTCGACGTGACGATCTATGATCCGGAAACGAAGCAGATGCGCTCGTGGCTGCGCAAGGACGACCTCCCCAAGGTGGTGCTGATGGATCCGCTCCAAGCTCATATGGACATGCTGCGCAAGTGGACCGACGACGACATGCGGAACGTGACGGCCTTCCTGGCGGGCCTCAAGTGAAGGCGAACACGCTCGCGCTCTCCCTCGCTGCCGGCTTGCTGCCGTCGGCGCTCCTCGCCCAGGGGCTCGACCCGGCGCTGCTGACGAAGCCGCCCGTGGACGCCTGGCCCACCCACCACGGCGATTACTCGGGCCGCCGCTACAGCACGCTCAAGGAGATCAACGCCCGGACCGTCAAGAGCCTCGCCCTGGCGTGGGTCTATCGGGCGAATACCTCCCAGGGGGGCGCGATCATCGGCGGCGAGGGACCGGAGGCGCCGACGCCCGGTGGCGGCATGGCGGCGTTCGGGGGCCTGTCCATCAAGTCGACGCCGCTCCTCGTGAACGGCGTCCTCTACTTCAGCGCGCCCGACCACGTGTGGGCGGTCGACGCCCGCACCGGCCGGGAGATCTGGCACTACTTCTGGCGCACCCGGGGCGGAATCCACATCGGCAACCGCGGCGTCGGCATGTACGGCAACTGGCTCTACTTCCTGACCCCCGACAACTACTTCGTCTCCCTCGACGCCACGACGGGGAAGGAGCGCTGGCACCACGAGATCGCGAGCATCAAGCGCGAGTACTTCTCCACCGCCGCGCCGATCATCGTCCGCAACCACGTGATCCTCGGCGTCGGGGGCGACTCCCTCGACGTGCCCGGCTACCTCGAGTCGCGCGACCCGGAGACCGGCGAGGTGCAGTGGCGCTGGTACACGACGCCGCGGGCGGGAGAGCCCGGGTCCGAGACGTGGCCCGACGAGTACTCGGCGGCCCACGGCGGCGGGATGCCCTGGGTGCCCGGGACCTACGATCCCGAGCTGAACCTCTATTATTTCGGGACCGGCAACGCGAACCCGGTGCTGGCGGGCCAGAGCCGGGCAGGGGACAACCTCTGGACCTGCTCGATCGTCGCCATCAATCCCGACACCGGCAAGATGGCCTGGTACTTCCAGGCCACCCCGCACGACACGCACGACTGGGATGCGGCGCAGGTACCGATCCTCATCGACGGGGTCATCGACGGGAAGCCGCGCAAGCTGATCGCGCAGGCCAACCGCAACGGGCATTTCTTCGTGCTGGACCGCACGAACGGCAAGCACGTCGTCACCGCCCCGTTCATCGACACGATCAACTGGACGAAGGGAGTCGATCGCACCGGCCGGCCGATCCCGAATCCGGCCAAGGACGCCAGCGTGCCGGGCACGTTCGTCTCGCCGACCACGGACGGTGCCACCAACTGGCCGCCTCCGAGCTTCGATCCGGATACGGGCCTGTTCTACGTCGGCACCCACGAAGCGTTCAGCGTGTTCTACCTGACCGACACGGACCCGCGGCCGCAGGGCTGGGGCGCGGCGGAGCGGCACATCGCCAGCGTCGCCGGCTCGCTCAAGGCCATCGACTACAAGACCGGCAAGGTGCGCTGGAGCCACCCGCTGGCAATGAACGCCGGCGGCTACGGCGGGGGGCCGATGGGCCTGCTCAGCACGGCCGGCGGGCTGCTGTTCGGCAACGACGGCGGGGGGAACTTCGTGGCCTACGACGTGGCGACCGGCAAGCCGTTGTGGCACGCCGGGCTCGGCGCGAACACCAGCAACGGGCCGCAGACGTTCATGCTGGACGGCAAGCAGTACGTGGTCGTCGGCGCGGGCGATTCGCTCTTCTCGTTCGCGCTGCAGTAGGCGAATCGGGTCGAGCAAGTGGGAGGACGGCGGCACGCCTGGCTCGTCGCGGCGCTCGGCCCGCTCCTCGCCTGCTCGGCCCCGCCGGCCTCGCCGCCCCCGCCGACGAGCAGCTCCGTGGTCCCTGCCGCGGGCCCCCGTCTCTTCGTAACGAACGAGCGTTCAGGCGACCTGAGCGTGATCGACCTGGGCTCGGCGCGGGTGGTGGCGACCGTCCGCCTGGGCAAGCGGCCGCGGGGCATCCGCGTCAGCCCCGATCACACGACCCTCTACGTGGCGCTCAGCGGATCGCCGTTCGCGCCTCCGGGTGTGGACGAAAAGAGCCTGCCTCCGCCGGATCGGTCGGCCGACGGCATCGGCGTGGTGGATGTCGCCCAATTGAGGCTCGTCAGGGTGATCCCGGCGGGGACGGATCCCGAGCAACTCGCGGTGAGCAATGACGGCTCGCGACTGTTCATCGCCAACGAGGACGCGGCGACGGCCAGTGTGCTCGATCTCGCGAGCGGCCACGTCGTGGCCAGCGTCCCGGTGGGCGGCGAGCCCGAGGGCGTGGAGGTCCGTCCGGACGGCGCGGTCGTCTACGTGACCTCCGAGGAAGAGGGCGAGGTGTCCGCGATCGACACCGCGAAGCCGGCGGTCCTTCGCAAGATTCGCGTGGACCCCCGGCCGCGAGGCATCGCGTTCCTGCCCGACGGGTCGCGGGCGTACGTGACGTGCGAGAACGGCGGCTCCGTCGCCGTCATTGACGCGCAGAAGCACACGCGCATCGGCGCGGTCAAGCCCGCCGGCGAGAGCGTCCGGCCGATGGGCATCGTCGCTTCTCCCGACGGCCGATACGTCTACGTGACCACCGGCCGCGGGCGCACGGTGGTGACCATCGATACGACGACGAACGAGCCGGTCGGGTCGGTCGAGGTCGGGGTCCGGCCCTGGGGCATCGCCATCTCCCAGGACGGGCGCACCCTCTACACGGCCAACGGCCCCTCCAACGACGTCGCCATCGTGGACGTCGCGAGCCGCGTCGTCACCGCGCGCGTCCGGGCCGGCGACAGCCCATGGGGACTCGCTCTCGTCCCGTAGATGCAGGGATAGTGAACGTTACATTCGGTGCGGCCGCTTTCCGTTGTCGCGGCGCTCGTCGCGCCGGGGCGGCGACACCAGCTGGACTCCGTCGAGATGGGTGGCGGGCAGCGTGGGCGCGAACGTCGGCACCACGCGCGCGTGCGTGGCCGCCTCGAACCCGGAGGCCAGCCTGAGCAGCGTGGGTTCGCTGAACGCCGTCCCGAAGAAGCTGATGCCGACCGGCACGCCGAGAACCACGCCCGCCGGCACCTGCAAGATCGGATAGCCGGGCGCCGCCGCCAGGCCCGAGCTCGCGAAGATGAAGTGATCCGAGTTGATGAGGTCGGTCGTCCAGGCCGGCCCGTCGGTCGGCGCCACGATAGCGTCGAGGTGGTACTTGCTGAGCGCGAGGTCGATGCCGTTGACGCCGACGTTCTGGTCGATGTCGAGGGCCTGGTTGTAGGTCATCCCGCCGAAGGCGGGCTGGGGCGCGTCCGGGCTGCTGGTGTCGATCTGCTGCGCGAGGTCGAAGATCTCCTGGCCGAAGAAAGGCATTTCGGCCGCCGCGTGCGCGTTGTTGAAGACGATGGCGTCGGCGAGGGTCTTGCCCGCCATCGGCACGCCGGCTCGCGTGGCAAAGTACGTCTGCAGGTCGACCTTGAAGTCATAGAGGAGGACGAGGAACTCGCCATCGGCCGAGGGGAAGGTAAAGCCCTCGGCGTCGAGGTCCACCACCATCGTGCCCGCCGCCTCGATCGCGGCGATCGCCGCGTCGAAGGCCGCTGCGACCTGGGGCGGCGCGTTGTCGACGCCCTGACGGGTCACCCCGATTCTCGCGCCTCGCAGGCCGTTCGTATCCAGGAACGGCGTGTAGTCGGTAGGGATGTTCGTCGGGCGAGACCGGCCCCGCCAGCCGAGCGGCACGCCGCCGGTCGCGGGATCGCGTCCGTCGCCCGTTCGGCTCTGGATGACGCCGAGGACGGCCGCGGCGTCGGCCACCGTGCGCGTGTGCGGCCCCACCGTGTCCTGGACGTGCGAGATCGGAACCACGCCCGCACGGCTCGTGAGACCGACGGTCGGCTTGAGGCCCACCACCCCGTTAACGTTGGCGGGACAGACGATGCTGCCGTCGGTCTCCGATCCGAGAGACACCGCGCTCAGGTTCGCGGAGGCCGCCGCACCGGAGCCGGAGCTGGACCCGCAGGCGTTGCGATCGAGCGAATACGGGTTACGCGCCAGTCCACCCCTCCCGGACCAGCCGCTGGTCGAGAAAAAGGAGCGGAAGTTGGCCCATTCCGAGAGGTTCGTTTTGCCGAGGATCACGGCGCCGCCCGCGCGCAGGTTCGCCGCCACCGTCGAGTCGCGCACCGCCGGCGCGCCCATGAGCGCGAGCGATCCCGCGGTGGTCTGCATCCGGTCGCCGGTGTCGATGTTGTCCTTGAGCAGCACCGGGATGCCGTGCAGCGGCCCCCGCACCATCCCCCGGCGGCGCTCCGCGTCCGCGCTCGCCGCGAGGGCCAGCGCATCGGGGTTGAGCT
>QHVJ01000227.1 GCA_003222275.1 Acidobacteriota bacterium
TCCCCCGCCTGAGCGCCCGGGGTCGGCAAATGCACGTCCAACACGCAGATCTCGGGGGGACAAAGGAATCGGACGGGGGGCGCAAACCCCCGCTCCATTCCGACACCGCGCGAGACGTGGAGAGGAGTCCCTCGGTAGTCGTGGAGGCCCCCCGCATAGAGGCGCGGCAAGCGGCTGGCTGTCGTGGGAGGGCCGAAGAATGGGATGACGACCTGTCCGCCATGCGGTCTCCGCGTCAGTCATTTGGTGCATCGTGGTGCAATTCGGTGTATCGTGAAGCCATGGGTGTAAAGAAACCGATTCGGCGGAGCGTGAGCCTGCCACCACGCGTTGCACGCCGCGTGAAGGCTCTGATGAGGTCCAAGAAGGCCAGCGAAAACCACGTGCTCGTTGAGCTGATCGAGTCCGGGTTGGAAGCGAAAGAGAAGGAAAGGGCGCGCTTTTTCGAGCTCGCCGACCGATTGACGCGCGCGAAGGATTCTGCGGAGCAGGCACAACTGAAAGAGGAGCTGGGCCGCCTGACCTTCGGCGAATAGTGCCCAAGATCCAGTGGAGCGGCCTGCCGCAGGCTCTCCGCGATCATCTTTTCGAGCGTCTGCGCGAGCGCAAGATCTCGACCGACGATCTCTATCAGCTCAAGCTCTGGCGTGAATCGGAACCGGACGCGCCGGAGGGGCCGTGGTACAAGGATTTTGGCTCTTTCAAGATTTGCGGAGAGGGCCCGTATCCCAAGACGTTCCTGCTTCGAGGACACCCCGCAGTCGGCAAGCGGCTGGACTAGACGACAGGCGACGAGGCGGTGGCGATGACACGCAGGACCAAGGCTGGCGTAACTCGCTCCAGCGGAAATGTATTTCGCGACCTCGGATTCCCTCCTGGCAAGGCGGAGCACCTCCTGGTGCGCGCCGACCTCATGATCCGGCTCGAGAGAGAGCTTCAGTCGCTGCGCCTGAAGCAGGCTCAGGCCGCTAAGCTCCTCGGAATCAGCCAACCGCGAGTCAGCGACCTGTTGCGCGGCCGCGTCGACCTCTTCAGCGCCGATGCTCTCATCGACATGCTGGCTCGTCTGGGGATCAAGGTCCGGCTCGTCGCCTCGACGCGCCGGAGGGTCGCCTAGAATGGAAGGAGCTCGGGGGGTCCCGAGCCGTCCAGGAGGCCGTATGACCGCGTTCCGCCGCTCGATCATCCTCATCGCCGTCGCCGGTGCCCTCGGCCTGCCGTGGATGCCCGCCGCCATCTCGGCCGCGCCGGCCCCGAACGTACCGGCCAGCGTCGGCATCGACCTCGCGGGCATCGATCGCTCGATCGCGCCCGGGGCCGATTTCTTCGCCTACGCCAACGGGACCTGGATGAAGACGACTGAGATCCCGCCCGACCGCGCGGGATACGGCGTCGGGGCACTCGTCGATGAGCGGACAAACGAGCGGACCAACGAGCTGATCAAGCAGGTAGCGAGCGCGAACGCCCCCGCAGGATCCGAAGCGCGGAAGATCGGCGACTACTATGCGAGCTACATGGACGAGGCGGGCATCGAGGCCAAGGGCCTCCAGCCGCTCCAGCCCACGCTCGACCGCATCGCGGCGATCACGGATCGGCGGACGCTGGCCCGGGTGCTGGGCACGACGCTGCGCGCCGACGTCGACGCGCTGAACGCGACGAACTTCTACACCGACAATCTCTTCGGCCTGTGGGTCGCGCAGGACCTGAACGAGCCGAGCCGCTACGTGCCGTTCCTCCTCCAGGGCGGGCTCGACATGCCCGACCGCGAGTACTACGTCGATCCCTCGCCGCGCATGACCGAGATCCGGGCCCGGAACCGGGCGCACATCGCCAACGTCCTCGCCCTCGCCCACGTCCCCGATGTCCAGGCCAAGGCCGCCCGGATCTTCGACCTCGAGCATCGCATGGCCGAAGCGCACGGCAGCCGTGAGGACTCGGTCGACGTCAAGAAGGGCAACAATCACTGGACCCGGAAGCAGTTCGACACCGCCGCCCCCGGCCTCGACTGGCGCGAGTTCTTCGCGGCGGCCGGACTGGGCGAGCAACCCGAGTTCGTGGTCTGGCAGCCGAGCGCGGTGAGCGGCCTCTCGGCGCTCGTGGCCAGCGAGCCGCTCGAGACGTGGAAGGACTATCTGGTCTTCCACGCGCTCGAGCACGACGCGGCGGTGCTGCCGAAGGCCTTCGGCGACGAGGGCTTCGCCTTCCACGGCACCGTGCTCGCGGGCACGCCGACGCGCCGCGACCGCTGGAAGCGGGCGGTGGACGCCACGAACGGGGCGCTGGGCGAGGCCGTCGGCCAGATGTACGTCCAGCGCTACTTCCCGCCCGCGGCCAAGGCGCGGGTCGAGGGCATGGTGCGCAACCTGATCGCGGCGTTCGGGCGCCGGATCGACAACCTCGACTGGATGGCCCCGGGGACCAAGGCCAAGGCCAAGGCGAAGCTGGCGGCGCTCAAGGTGGGCGTGGGCTATCCGGACCGGTGGCGCGACTACTCGGGCCTGGAGGTCGTCCGGGGCGATGCCTTCGGCAACGCCGAGCGCGCGGAGCTGTTCGAGCTGCACCGCAACCTGGGCAAGCTCGGCCAACCGGTCGATCGCTCCGAATGGGTGATGACGCCGCAGACGGTGAATGCGGTGAACCTGCCCGCGATGAACGCAATGAACTTCCCCGCCGCCATCCTGCAGCCTCCCTTCTTCGACCCGGAGCGGCCGCTCGCGATGGACTACGGCGCCATCGGCGCCATCATCGGCCACGAGGTCAGCCACAGCTTCGACGACCAGGGCGCCATGTTCGACGCCCGCGGCCGCCTCCAGAACTGGTGGACGCCGGAAGACCTGGCCCACTTCGAGGCGTCCGGCGCGAAGCTCGTCAAGCAGTACGACGCGTACAAGCCGTTCCCCGACCTCGCGGTGAACGGGAAGCTGACCCTCAGCGAGAACATCGCCGACGTGGCTGGCCTGGCGGCGGCCTACGACGCCTACCAGCTCTCGCTGAGCGGCCCGGCGCCGATGGTCGAGGGGCTGACCGCAGACCAGCAGTTCTTCCTGAGCTTCGCGCAGAGCTGGCGCGCCAAGGTCCGCGAGCCGGCGCTGCGCCAGCAGATCCTCGGCGACGGCCACGCGCCGGACGAGTATCGCGCCGACACCGTGCGCAACCTCGACGTCTGGTACGACGCGTTCGACGTGAAGCCGAGCCAGGCGCTCTACCTCGCTCCCGGAGATCGCGTTCGCGTCTGGTGAACGTCAGCTTCTCCATCCTGGATCTCTCCCCCATCTGCGAGGGTGGAGATGCGGCCCACGCCCTCCGCAACACGATCGACCTCGCGCGTCACGCTGAGCAGTGGGGCTACCGGCGCTATTGGCTGGCCGAGCACCACAACATGCCGGGCATCGCCAGCGCGGCCACCGCGGTCGTGATCGGCGCGGTGGGAGCGGCCACGTCGACCATTCGCGTCGGCTCCGGCGGCATCATGCTGCCCAACCACGCGCCGCTCGTGGTCGCCGAGCAGTTCGGCACGCTGGAGTCGCTGTTCCCCGGCCGCGTCGACCTCGGGATCGGCCGCGCGCCCGGCACCGACCCGACCACGGCCGCCGCGCTCCGGCGGCACGCCGATGTGGACGCGGACGAGTTTCCCCGGGAGCTGACGGAGCTGATGACCTATTTCCGGCCCCCGCAGCCTGGTCAGCGCATCGAAGCCGTGCCCGGGGCGGGCCTGGGCGTCCCCATCTACATCCTGGGCTCCAGCCTGTTCGGCGCCCAGGTGGCGGCCACCTTCGGCCTGCCCTACGCCTTCGCCTCCCACTTCGCGCCCGCCGACATGATGCCGGCCCTCGCCCTTTACCGGTCGCAGTTCCGGCCCTCGGACCAGCTCCCGCGGCCCTACGTCATGCTCGGCGTCAACGTGTTCGCCGCCGACACCGTCGAGCAGGCGCGCCGCACGTTCACGTCGGTGCAGCAGGCCTTCGTGCGCCTGCGCCGCGGCCAGCCTTCGCGCCTGCCCCCGCCCGTGGACGACGTCGAGAAGCTGTTGACGCCGGCCGAGCAGGCGATGCTCAGCAAGGCGCTGTCCGTCTCCTTCATCGGGACGCCCGACACGGTGCGCAGAGGCCTGGAACAGTTCGTCGCGAAGACCAGCGCCGACGAGCTGATCGTCGTCTCGCAGATCTACGACCACCAGGCACGCCTGCGCTCCTACGAGCTGACGGCCAAGGTCCGTGACGAGCTGGAAAGGACGGCGCCCATCATTTGCGGCGGAGGCTCTGGCTGACGGCCAGGATGTTTCCCTCGGTGTCCTTGAACCAGGCGGTTTTCGCGCCGCCGCCGGTCGCAATGCTGTTCTTCGTCGTCACCCCGGGCATGTCGTACTCCTCGAATTTGACGCCGCGCGCCTTCAGGTCGGCCACCTCGGCTTCCACGTCGTCGACCTGCCAAAACGCCTGGCTCGCCTTGGACGTACCCGCGTTGCGCGTCGGGTACAGGAACACCTCGGTGCCCCCGCATTCGTAGATCACGCCTCCGGCGTATTCCTCCTTGGGCTCGAGGCCGACGGTCTCTTCGTAGAACTTCCTCGCGCGTGAGACGTCGGACGCGGGGATGTAAGCGCGAATCGGTGCCGTTCTCAGCATGAATGCTCCTGCAAATGCAGCTTTGCCTGGTTTGGCGGCTCAGCCGAGCCGCGTGGTCCCCAACCGTCCCTTGGGATCGAGCCGGGCCTTGAGAAGGCCGCAGACCTCCTTCACGAGCGCGGGCGTGTAGCGGTCGTAGAAGGCCTGGTTGTGCGGACCGATGCCGTGCTCGGCGCTGAAGCTGCCGCGGAAGCGCGTCACCGCCAGGTCGTAGATGATCGGCTGCAGCTCGGCCTTCAGCTCCGGCGCCGGCCGCGGCGCATCCTCTTTCTTCCACACCAGGTTCAGGTGCACGCCGCCGTCGCCCCAGTGGCCGAAGTCGCAGACGCGGACGAACGGGTAGTCCGGGGCGATGAGGTCACGAGCGGCCTCCACGAAGGAGGGCATGGAGGACCGGGGCACGCTGATGTCCAGGCCCAGGACCTCGCCCTCGTGGCGAAGGCTCTCGGAGACGTGGTGGCGGATGTCCCACAGCTCCGCCGGCTTGCCCGGAAAGACGTCGGTGATCCCCTCCCCCGCCCCGCCCTCGATCATCGCCCCCAGCGTCGTCTCCAGCAGATCGTCGAGCGACACGCGGTCGGCGGGGAGCGTCGTCGACAGCTCCACCAGCACCGTGTAGGGCGGCAGCGAAGCCCCGAACGGATTGCGCAGCCGGGGCTGATAGCGGAACACGGGCGCGAGCGACTCGGCGCTCACCACCTCGAAGGCGGACAGCACGTCGCCCAGGTGCTGCTCGAGGTGGGACAGCAACTGCAGGACGCTCGCGCCCTCGGCCGCGCCGACGAGCGCCGTCGCGCGCTGCGCGGGGCGAGGAACCACGCGGAGCACGGCCCGGGTGACGATGCCGAACACGCCGGAGGTGCCCACGAAGACCTGCTTCGCGTCGAGGCCGGTGTTGTTCTTCCGCAGCGTCGTCATCAGATCGAGGACGGTTCCGTCGGCGAGCACCACCTCGAGGCCAAGGAGGTTCTGGCGTATGTCGCCGTAGCGCAGGACCCGGGTGCCGGCGGCGTTGGTGGCGATCATGCCCCCGACCGTGGGATCGGCGCCGAGGTCGATCGGGAACATCATCCCCTGCTCCGCGAGCGCGGTCTCGAGCTGGCTGAGCAGCACCCCGCCCTCGGCGGTCACCGAGCGGTCGACCGCATCGATGGCGACGATGCGCGAGAGGCGCTCCAGGCTGAGCACGAGCATCTCGCCGGACGCGTCGGGCGTGGAGCCGCCGACGAGGCCGGTGTTCGCGCCCTGCGGCACCACCCGGATCCCCTGTGACGAGGCAAAAGCGAGCACGCGGGCGACGTCCTCGGTGCGGCTCGGCCGGACCGCGGCCAGGGCCTTGCCCTGGCCGTAACGCCAGCCCTGCTCGTAACGGGCCAGCTCGTGCGGCTCCGCGAGGACGGCGCCCTCGCCGACCAGCTCTCGCAGCGACCTCACGACCTCCGCGCGATCCGGAGCACCCATACGACAGAGAATAACGCGGGATACTCAGGAGGATATGACTCGCGCCACCTCCCTCGACAAGTCGCGCATCAAGGTGGTCCTCCTCGAAGGCGTGCACGACCGCGCCGTGGAGAACTTCGCCCGGCACGGCTACAAGACGGTCAAGCGATACAAGAAGGCGCTGGCCGGAGACGAGCTGAAGGACGCCATCGCCGACGCCCACTTCGTGGGCATCCGCTCGCGCACGCGCCTGACGAAGGACGTGATCGCCGCCGCGCCGAAGCTGGTGACGGTCGGCGCCTTCTGCATCGGCACCAACCAGATCGACCTCGACGCCGCGATGATGCGGGGCATCCCCGTGTTCAACGCTCCTTTCTCGAACACCCGCTCGGTGGCGGAGCTGGTGCTGGCCGAGATCACGTTCCTGCTCCGGGGCATCCCGGCCAAGAACGCGCTGCTCCACCGCGGCGTGTGGGCCAAGTCGGCGGACGACGCGCGCGAGGTGCGGGGCAAGACGCTCGGCATCGTGGGCTACGGCAACATCGGCACCCAGCTCTCGGTGATGGCGGAGGCGCTCGGCATGGACGTCTGCTTCTACGACATCGTGACCAAGCTTCCCCTGGGCAACGCGCGCATGATGCCGACCCTGGACGACGTGCTCGCGGCCGCGGACGTGGTGACCTTCCACGTCCCCGAGACGCCGCTGACGCGGGGCATGATGGGCCGCGAGCAGTTCGCGTGCCTGAAGCCGGGCGCGATGCTCATCAACGCCTCGCGGGGCACGGTGATCGACATCGACGCCGCCGCCGACGCCCTCGAGCGCAAGCACCTGGGCGGCGCCGCCTTCGACGTGTTCCCGGCGGAGCCGGAGGGCAACGACCAGGAGTTCCTCTCTCCGCTCCGCCGGTTCGAGAACGTGATCCTCACCCCGCACATCGCCGGCTCCACGATCGAGGCGCAGGCGAACATCGGCACCGAGGTCTCGGAGAAGCTGGTGCGCTACAGCGACAACGGATCGACGCTCTCGGCGGTCAACTTTCCCGAGGTGTCGCTGCCCGAGCATCCCGGCAGCCACCGCCTGCTGCACATCCACCACAACGTGCCCGGCGTGCTGAGTCGCATCAACAGCGTGTTCTCGAAGAACAAGATCAACATCAGCGGCGAGTACCTGATGACCAACGCCAAGATCGGCTACGTCGTGATCGACGTGGAAGCGGAGTCGAGCCGGTTCGCCTTGAAGGCGCTGAACGCGATCGAGGCGACGATCCGGACGCGAGTGCTGTTCTGAGCACGAATGCGGCGCGCTCCGCTCCGCGCTTGACGTCATCGAGCGCCTCGCGTCGGAGTGAATCCGCCGCGAGGCGACAAAGGAGACACTCCGCTGCGCGCGCCGAACGCTGGCGCCGGAGAAAGAGCCTACGGGCGCGGCGGGGCTGGTCTAGCTGCTGCCCTTCAGCGACGCCTTGAGGGCTCGCGCCTTTTCGCCCTGGCCGGCGGCGTCCGCCGCCTTCGACGCGCCGGCGATGGCGTATCGGCGCTTCGGCGCGATCTTGAGCGAGGCCTCGTACTCGGCCAGGGCCTCGGCCGGCCGGCCCAGCTCCATCAGCAGGTCGGCGTACAGCTCGCGGGCCGGAGCCACCGCTCCCGGCGTGACGGGGTGCTTGTCGGTCGCGGCTTCGAGATCGACCGCCTCTTTCAGCAGGCGCTGCGCGTCGTCGTTGCGCCCTTCGGCGCGGGCGAGCCAGCCGGCCGCGGCTCGCCGCTGGATCTCGATCTGGCCGGGCCAATAGGGGATCTTCGCGCCGACGGCCGCCTCGTGGAGAGCCTCGAGCCGCTCTATCGCCTGGCGCGCCTTGGCGGTGTCGCCGCTCCGCGCCGCGCCCACCGCCCGCGCGAAGTGCGTGATCGCTTCGGCGAAGGGAAACTGGGCCCACGGGAACGACGCCGGGACGACCTCGAGCGCGGCGGCTTCGGCCCAGCGGCCGCGCTCCAACGCGTAGCGCGCCGGCACCGCGGCCAGGGCGTAGGCCGCCGCGAAGTTGGGATTGTCGAGCCGTTTCACCGCCCGGACGCGTTCGAGCATCTCGCGCGCCTTGGCGTCACGGCCCTCCTGCAGGAACGAGTAGGCGAGGTAGTCGACGGCGTGCATCTCGTCGAACGACGCCGCGCCGGGCTGCGTCTTCTCCACGTGGACGCGGGCCGCGGCCGCCGAGTCCTCGTTCGCGCGGATGGAGTCGTCCCACAGGCCCAGCCGCACGAAGATGTGGGAGGGCATGTGCAGGGCATGCGGCGACGACTCGGCGATCCTCGAATAGCTGCGGGCCGCCGGGAGCGCCAGCTCGGCCAGCTCCGGGTAGTCGAAGCTGTGGATGAGGTAGTGCGCCACCCCCGGATGGTCCGGCTGCAAGGGCAGCACCCGGTTGAGGATCGCCCCCGCCTTCTTCTGGTTCGCGTAGGTCTTGTCGGAGGGAGGCGCGGTCCCCAGGAGCGCGAGCGAATAGAAGATGGCTGCCTCGCGGTCGTCCGGGTAGCGGTCGTAGACACGCTCCATCGCCTTCTCATAGGCCACCGCCCGCGTGCGGTGGTCGACAGTGTCGGCGTCGCGGAAGAAAGCCTCGATGGCCGCCACGTAGTCGCGCTCGCGCTCGGTCGGCGCGCCGGCGGCCCGGGCCTTCGCCACCGCTTCCTGCCCTCGCTTCACCTCCGCCGGCGTGGCGGCGGCCCAGATCGGGTGGTACAGGCTCATGGCCGCTCCCCACTGCGCCATCGCGCACGAGGGGTCGGCGGCGGCCACCTCATTGAAGGCCTTCTCCGCCTCGTCGTACCAGAACGAGTGGAGGAGCGCGACCGCGCGCACGAAACGAGCCTGGACGGCCGGCGCGCACGAGGTGGGAAAGCTGACCGTGCCCAGCTTCTCGGGCCGGCCGTGGTGGTGCGCCTGGTCCTTCTCGTCAGCGGCCGCACCCGCGACGAGAGTGAGGGCGAGGAGAGCGGTGCCGAGGGGCGCGCACGTGGTTCGCATGGACACCTCCTGACCGATCGGGGTGCCCGAGTATAACGCCGTCCCGAGGTGTCACTCGTAACGCAACGCCACCGTCGGCTCCAACCTTGCCGCACGCCTCGAGGGGAGAAGGCCGGCCAGCAGCGACACTGCGCCGAGCAGCGCCACCGCCGTGGCCACGGTCAGGGGGTCGCTCGCCGTCACGCCGTAGAGCTGGCTGGCGACCAGCCCGCTCAGCCACCACGCGGCGGGAAGCGCGATGGCCATCCCGGCGGCCGTCAGCGCCAGTGCCTCGCGGAGCACCATCCAGCCGATGTCCGCCGTCCCCGCCCCCAGGGCCATGCGGATGCCGATCTCGCGCGTGCGGCAGGCCACGGTGTAGGCCATGACCCCGTAGAGGCCCACGACCGCGAGCAGGGTCGCCAAGCCGCCGAAGACCGCGGACATCGTCGCCACCAGCCGTTCGCGGCGCAGCGACAGATCCACCTGCTGCTCCACGGTACGCGTGCCGGCGACGGGCAGGTTCGGATCGAGCTGCCGCACGACCTCCCGCACCGTGGCGAACGCCGTCTCCGGGGGCCGGGACGTGCGGACGTACACCGTGAAGTTCCGCGGGTTCGGCTCCTCGAGGTAGGGGAAGAAGAGCTGCCGCTGGGCCTCGTCGCGCACGCCCGTGTACTTCGAGTCCCGGACGACGCCGACGATCTCGATCGGCGTGGGGCGGCTCGGGTTGCTGCCGAACCCCATCCGCCGGCCGATCGGGTCCTCGGCGCCGAAGTACCGCTTGGCGAAGCGCTCGTTGACGATCACCACCCGGAATGGAGCCCCGCCCGCGGGACCGTCGGCGACGAGGCTCTCGTCGCGCGCATCGAATTCGCGCCCCCTCAGGACGGGAATGCCCATCGCGCGGAAGTAGCCGGGGCCGACCGAGTTCCAGTTCTGCTCCATCTCCTCGTCGGACGCGGGCCGATAACCCGCCACCGTGATGTCGGTCGTGCGCTGGCTCCCGTCGAGCAGGCGCTGGGAGGCCAGGCCCGCCGCGGCGACGCCCGGGGCCGCGCTCAGCCGCTCGAGAAGGGCCTTCGCAAACTGCTTGCTCGTCGCGGGCGTGTAGCCGTTGAGGGAGGGGTCGACCGTGAAGGAGACGAGCGTACGGGCGTCGAACCCGATGTCCACCGCGAGCAGGTTGTCGAGCGTGCGCAGGAAGAGCCCGGCGCCGATGAGCAGGAGGAGCGAGACCGCTACCTGCGAAGCGACGAGCGCCTTCCGCAACCGCGCGGAGCCTCCGCCGAGGACGCCGGTGGCGTAATCCTTGAGCGTCGGCGCGACGTCCGGCCGCGTCGACTGGAGCGCCGGGGCCAGGCCGAAGAGGATGCCCGTCAGGGTCGAGACCGTGAGCGCGAAAGCGAAGATGCGCAGATCGGGCGATGTGGACACGGGCTGCGGGGTGTCCGGGTTGACGAAGAAGCGGAGCACGAGCGGCGCGCCGACCGCCGCCAGCATGAGGCCGGCGAGGGCGCCCGCGAGCGAGAGCATCAGGCTCTCGGCGAGGAGCTGCTGCACGAGCCGGCGGCGCGTGGCGCCGAGGGCCAGTCGCACCGCCATCTCCCGGCCGCGGGCGGCGCCGCGCGCCAGGAGAAGGTTGGCGACGTTCGCGCATGCGATGAGGAGCACGCCGGCGGCGGTGCCCATGAGCAGCCACAGCGGCGCCGTCAGCGCGCGGCGGAACGAGGAGCGGCCCTGCGCGGCCGGCAGCAGCACCAGCGCATTCTGCACGTAGCGTTGCCGCACGCTCGCCGGGGCCTCCGCGAGGCCGCGATCGTCGAGGTCCAGCTGGAGCTGCGACCGGAAGAGAGGCTCGAGCCCGGCCCGCGCCTGCTCGCTGGTCAGGCCGGGGCGCAACCGGCCGAACACGCGTACCCACCGGTTGAGCCGCTCGTCGAGCGCGCTCCAGCCGGGTGTCGTTTGCGCCTTCATCATCATGGGCACGAAAACCTGCGTCGGGCGGCCCAGCTCGATGCCCTCGAAACCCGCCTGCGCCACGCCGACGATCGTGTAGGGACGGCCGTTGATGGCCATCGATCGGCCGACGGCGCCGGGGTCGGCGCCGAAGCGGCTGGTCCAGAACGCGTGGCTCAGCACCGCCACCGGATGCCCCCCGGGCGTGCGATCGTCGTCTTCGCTCAGTAGCCGGCCCGCGGCCGGGCGCACACCGAGCACGGGAAAGTAGGTGCCGGAGACGAGCTCCCCAACCACGCGTTCTGGCTGCACGCTTCCGCCGACCTGGAACGCGTAGCCAAAACGGGCGAACATTCCGGAGAAGACCTTGTTCTGGTCGCGCAGCGCCGCGTACGTCGGGTAGGAGAGCTCGGTGTCGTCGCCCCAGTTCGAGCCGGGGCGCGAGCCTTCGGAGGTCACCTGCACCATCTCGCGCGGGTTCCGGATGGGAAGTGCGCGCAGGAGGACCTGGTCGACCAAGGTGAAGATCGCCACGTTCGCGCCGATGCCGAGGCCGACCGACGCGATGGCGGTCAGCGTGAACGTCGGCGACCTCATCCACGCTCGGGACGCGAGCCGCATGTCGTGCAGCACGGAAGCCATGGCCGTGACCACGTATCTGAGCAAGCGATGTGCCACCGGCCACCCTGGCAATCCGCCCGTAGTGTGCGATCCTGTCCGCACCCCGCGCGCACGGGTGTTCGGTTGCGGGACGGCAGGTGCCCGTGTCCGGACAGCCCCGTCTTGACCGCCCACGCGAGATCCCCACTTCTCCGCCGACGGGAACCGGCGCAGTTCTAGCGCCGCCGGACCGGGGCTACACGCCCGACGGCGGCAGGTAGGGCAGCGTCCGCGCGAACAGCCAGCACAGGAAGAACACCACGGGCACGTGGAACACGAGCTGCAGGATCGAGTACCCGGCGAGGTCGCGGGCGCGGACGTTCAGGATCCCCATCAGGGGCAGCATCCAGAACGGGTTGATCAGGTTCGGCAGGGCTTCGGCCGCGTTGTAGATCTGGACGGTCCATCCGAGGTGGACGTGCCACGTGTTGGCCGCGGCCATCACGTAGGGCGCCTCCACGATCCACTTGCCGCCGCCGGAGGGAATGAACAGGCCGAGCAGCGACGAGTAGAGCGCCACCACGATCGGAAATGTCCCCTTCGTGGTCACGCGCACGAAGAGATCCGCGAGCGCGACCGTGATGGACGTCTTCGACACGAGGCCGAGGATGGCGCCGTAGAACGGGTATTGGATCAGGACCCCGGCCGTGGCCGGCACCGAGAGCGCCACCGCCCGCAGGAACGATCGCGGGCGCCAGTGGAGCAGGAGCCCGGCGGTGAGGAAGGCGAAGTTGAAGTTGTTGAGGTCGGCCACCGCGAGCAGGCCCTTCTCGCGGACCTGCTGGCCCAGGTACGCCAGCATCAGCAGGGCGACCGCCACCGAAAAGAACGGGCTCGCGTCGAGCTTCTCCGCTGGCGTCCTCGGTGTCTGCCCCTCGACCGCCCACGGCTCGAAGCGAACGCCGATCTCCTCCGCCGTGCGCGCCCGCTCCGGCGGCGGGCAGGACACGTAGGCCACCACCACCGAGACGACGATCAGGATCGCGGCCATGAGGAGGCTTTGCCAGAGGAAGATCGTCTGACCGAGCGGGATGACGCCGGTGACGGGCAGCAGCGAGGGCGGAATCGCCGACCGCGTGGCCTGGAGCAGCGCGGCCGAGGAGGAGAGGCCGAGAGCCCACACGCTGCCGAGGCCGAGATAGGCGGCGGCGCCGATGGCACGGTAATCGACCCTGCGGACGCGCGGCACGATCTCGCGCACGAGCAGCCCGGTGAAGATCAGCGATAGCCCCCACGAGACGAGCGAGCTGGCCATGCCGAAGAACGCGACGAAGGCCACCGCCGCCCGCGGCGTCCGCGGGATCGCGGCCAGCCCGCGGATCAGCCGGGTGAGGGGCGGCGAGGTGGCGACCACGAAGCCGCCCACGATGATCAGGGCCATCTGCATCGTGAACGGCACCAGGACCCAGAAGCCGCCGCCGAACTCGGTCACGAGCCGGGCGGGGCTCTCGCCCAGGGCCAGGCCGGCGACGAACACGAGGAGCACGCCTGCGAGCGCGAAGACGAACGCATCGGGGAAATAGCGCTCGCAGAGGTCCGTGAGGAACGCGCCCAGCCGGGCCAGGGCTGCCGGTCCGGGCCTGGATGGAGGCGTCACCGGGCGATGCTACCCGAAGCGAACGTCCGCCGTCCGGGCATCGGGCTCGACGAAACGCACGAGCGCCTCGCCTTCCTCGGCCAGCTCCGCCCGCGTCTTGCGCGAGACGGGGGCGAACGACTCGAGGAGCAGCGATGCCGACGCGCGCTTGCGCTCGATCCGCCAGACCCCGGTGACGAACCCATCCACGAGGAACGTCGCCAGCGTGCGGAGATTGGCCGTCGCGACCTTCGATCGATGGGCGTCGGCGATGACCCGCGTACGATCCGCGTGCGCGAGGAGCACGTTGTCGTAATCGGGCAGGAAGCGCACCGGCGCCGGGGTGTCCGCGGGCGGTCGGGGCGCTTTCGGCAGGTCGAACAGCTCGCGTCCGCGCTCATCCCGGAACACACGCAGCCTGGGCCGGAGCGCTTCGAAGGTATCGGCGAGACCCCGCACATATGACCACGTTTCGGCGTCGCGCACGCTCGCGGGGCCAAACGCGGCCAGGTAGCGCAGCACGAGCGCGCGCAGATCGCCCTGGCCCTGGGTGTCGACGCGCGCTCCCAGCCAGGTTTCCGCCGCCGCGAAGGCCGCGGCGCCGGGCCAGCCCCATCGCGTCTCCGCCGGCACCTGGATGAGCGGGAGGTGCATGCGGACGGCGTAGCCCATGGCGCGCTCGTCGGCCTGGGGCCACGCCGCTCGCAGCGCGGAGCGCAGCTCCTCGAAGGTCTGCGGCCGCTCGTCGAGGCAGACCCGGGCCATCGCCGTCAGGCGATCGAGATCCAGGCCGCGGGCGCGCGCGCCGAGGATCGCTTGCAGCGACGCGGTCAGCATCGGCTGGAACAGCGGCCGGAGCGCCCGATAGTCCTTCGTGGTGACGAGATGGAGCGTGCCCCGCATCAACGTGGCCCGGACGATCTTCCGGGCGTGAACCGGCCGCGTGAGGTCCTCGGCCCGGAACCTTTCGAGGCGCGACCAGAGGCCGATGAAGGGCGGCCGCGCGAGCTGGGCCTGGAGCCCGGCGAGGCGTTCCACGGCGCGCAAGGCCGTGGTCTTTTCACGCTTCAGCAGCATCTGCCGCGCGAGGGTGGCCCGGCTCAGCGCCTTCGTGGTCAGGACCTCGACCATGCGCCGTGCAGTCTAGCGCGCGACACGCGATCGGGTGACCGATCTGGCGGTCGCCCCGGGCTTCTCTAAGCGATCACGCCGGCCAGAAGGAACACCCGGACCGCGAGCGTCCTCATGCTTCGCCCCTATTGGATCCGAGGGAAGCTACACCGGGGCTCGCGTCCGGGTCAAGGGACTGGCCTTATGCTCATGGCCGTGGCGGCGGGCAAGTCGGAGCGGGTCGTGATCGAGGTCGCCGGCCGCGAGGTGCCGGTCACCAACCCGGGCAAGGTCTATTTCCCCGAGGCTGGCATCACCAAGCTGGACGTCGTCCGCTATTACCTCGCGGTGGCGGAGGGAGCGCTGCGGGGCGCGGGCGGGCGGCCGAACGTGCTCGTCCGCTACGCCGACGGGATCCACGGCGAGTTCTTCTACCAGAAGCGCGCGCCCGCCGCGCGGCCGGAATGGATCGAGGTCGCGGCCCTCCGCTTCCCCTCGGGCCGCATCGCCGAGGAGGTCGTCCCCCGCGACGCCGCCGCCCTCGCCTGGATGGCCAACCTGGGATGCCTGGAGCTGCATCCCCACCCCGTACGGGCCGAGGACCTCGAGCATCCGGACGAACTGCGGATCGACCTCGACCCGGTACCGGGCGTCGAGTGGCCGCAGCTCGTGGCGGTGGCCAGGGTCGTCCGCGACGCGCTCGCCGACTTCGGCCTCGTGGGCTGGCCGAAGACGTCCGGCTCGCGGGGCATCCACGTCAACGTCAGGCTCCAGCGCCGCTGGTCGTTCTCCCAGGCGAGGCGCGCCGCGCTCGCGCTGGCCCGGGACGTCGAGCGTCGGGCGCCCACGCTCGCGACCAGCAAGTGGTGGAAGGAGGAGCGCCACGGCGTCTTCCTCGATTACAACCAGAACGCCAAGGACCGCACCGTCGCCAGCGCCTACTCCGTGCGTCCCCGGCCCGACGGACGCGTGTCGGCACCGGTGACCTGGGACGAGCTCCAGGAATGCCGGCCCGAGGAGTTCACGCTGCGCACCATGCCGGCGCGCTTCGCGGCGATCGGCGACCGCCACGAGGAAATCGACGAGCATCCGTGCTCGCTCGAGCCGCTGCTGGAGCTGTCGGCGCGGCAGGAGGCCGAAGGCTTCGGCGATGCGCCGTGGCCTCCCCACTACGCCAAGCAGCCCGGGGAGCCCCCGCGGGTGGCACCTTCCCGCAAGAAGACCGAGCGGAAACAAGCCGGCCGCCGGGTCTCCACGAAGCCGCTGGTCGAGATCGGGCGCGCCCACAAGAAAGAGGACGCGCTGGCCGGCCTGGAGCGTTGGAAGGCGCGCCACCCCGACGCCGCCTCCCACCTGCAGCCGGCCGACGTCCTGGTCGATTCGATGCGCGGCCGCTCTTCCACCTGGACCCGCATCCGCGTGAACCTCGAGCACGTGCCCGAACAGTTGCGTCCGCAGCCGGAGCCGCTCGATCCGGACGAGAAGGCGGGGTGGGGCCGGTGACGCCTCTCACCGCAGCTTGTCGGCGTGGTCGCGGGCGAACTGCTCGAACGGGATCGGATCGCGGCCCGTGAGCTGGCGCACCACCGGCGTCACCGCGGCCGCCACGGGGCGGCCGTGTCCGATAGCCCGCGCGCCACCCGCGCGCTCCGCCCGCCAAGGGCCTTCACCACCTCGCTTCCGACCGTCCCGCTCGCGCCTGTAACCAGGATCATGGCTGTCACTCCCGATGACGGCGGCCCCGTGCCGCCTGCACCGAGTATCGAGCGCGCCCGCCCCTCTGACAAGACCGTTTTCTGGTACCGTGCCTGGCCGTGGCGCCGCCCCCCGAGCACCGCCGCGTTC
>QHVJ01000412.1 GCA_003222275.1 Acidobacteriota bacterium
GCGAGGGCCAGCGCATCGGGGTTGAGCTCGATGATGCTGTTGAGGCCGGGACCGTCCTCGTCGAGCTGTTTGATCCGCGTGAGGTAGAACTTCGTCAGGTCGACCGAGGTGAGCCGTCCGGCCGCCGGCTGCGCCTGAAGATCGGCGACTGTTGCTTCGTTGAATCGGGTCGGGGGCGGCGACTGTTCATCCGCGCGCACGAATAACGGGAAAGCGAGCGTCGCCGCAAAGACGGCTACGCTGGCACCGCTATTGCACCGCCTCGCAGTGAAGGAGGCTTTCATGACATGTTCTGCGTGCGGACGAATGAACTGTTCGTGCGACAAGGGCGGCAAGTGCAACTGCCCGAAGGACTGCGCTTGCGCCAAGGCGAGGCCGCAGAAATAGCACCTGGCCGCTAGTCGGAGCGCAGCCGCTGAGTCAGCCGGCGGCTGCGCTCCCTACGCGTGACCGGCTACGGTCTCAGTGGTATCCCCCGTGGCCGCCCGCCTCTTGAGGCGCCCCCATCATGCCCGCAAGAAGGCTCGGCGGAACTCATCCTCATTAATGTGAGGTGTCCTCGGCCGACGTCGCGTAGGCCCCTGACCATGTTCCAATTGGAGGACTCGAAGGCCTCATCGCCTGAGGGACCGGCTTACCGGTTGTAGACGAGCCGCACATGTCCGCCCGCCGTCGTGCCGGCGGCCATGGCTTCATGGCCAGCGGATTGGGTGGGCGGATCCAAGTACCCGCGGTGCCGGTTCAGTAGAAGACGGTGAAGGCGCCGTCCGCCTGTGCCGCGGCTGCCCCGAAACTCCAGACGGGCAGATCCGCGCGCCCACCGCTCTCGGGAAGCGCGAGGCCATCGAGTCCAAAGACCCGCCATGCGAGCGAGCCCGCGCGTGCCCAGGCCGTGCCCTCGGTCCACACCAGCAGGAGCTGTCCCGCGCCGTTGACCGCCAGCCGCGGGTGCTTGCGATTCCGAGCCTCGCCGGGCGGGCGGGTGACCGGCGAAGCGGAGGTGCCGTCAGTGGTCAGCGGCGCGAAACGCACATCGGCCGCCGTCTCCCAGGCGGCGATCACGCCGGATGGCCCCTGTGCGAAGGCCATGCTGCTCATGGGGCAGGACGAGGTTTCCCACGGCGACAGCAGCGTCCCCCGGTAGCTGCCGCCACCGTCGGCCGACGCGAGCAGGTAGACGTCCCGATGCACCATCTCCCGAGCGCCCCGGTAGAGCGCGTACACATTGCCACGGCGGTCGGTAGCGAGGCCCATCCCGCAGCATGCACAGGCCCCGGTCGGCTCGTCCCAGGCGGGCCTCTCGACCGCGAACGTCCGCCCTTCGTCCGGGGACCGCGCCACCCAGACCTGTCGTGCGGCTTCCCCCGGCGCCGCGCCCTTCACCGACGCGTGCCAGGCCACGTAGACGTTGCCGGCCTGATCGGCGGCGAGCCCGCCGCCCCCGTCGACGCCCCCTGTCCGTCGAAGCAGGCTTCGCTGTTGCTCGAAGGCCGTACCCGCATCGTTTGCGCGCGCGTAGAGCATGCCCGCTCCGTCCGCCTGGTTCCAGGCCACATGAACCCGGCCCCCGGATCCCACCGCGATCTGCGCCCCTCGAATGGTGCCCGTCGCAATGGCGCTGCCGGGCGTCGTGTTCACGCGCACGGGTCGCGAGAAGGTTTCGCCCCCGTCGTGCGATCGGACGTAGAAGAGGTCGCCGCGCCGCGGTTCGCCCAGGAAGTACACCAGATGGATGGTCCCGTCCGCCGTGACGGCCACCTCGGGCTGCAGGCCGCGGTCGGGGATGCGGCGCAGCGTCACGGCGGGTGAGTGCGCTGGCAACGCGTGATCGGCGGTCGCGACCAGCCAGACGAGAACCAGGCTGGCCACCGTGCGCGTCAGATGAGCCATGGGGTGAGTGGCGATCACCGCCCCGTTTGGACGGTTCGACCGACGGGGGACGGGCGAGACGGCGACGCGGCCCGCCAATCCGCCGGCAGGTCCACGAAAGAGCGATCCAGCTCCGATGCCGAGGCGCAGCCCAGCAGCTTGAGCGTCCGAACGAGGTCGGTCCGGAGGATCTCGATGGCTCGCGCCACGCCCGGGCCGCCGCCGGCGGCCAGCCCGTACGCGTAGGCGCGGCCCACGAGGACGGCCCGGGCGCCGAGGCAAAGCGCCTTCACGATGTCGCTGCCGCGCCGGATTCCTCCGTCCAGGAGCACCTCGATCTGCCCGTCCACGGCCGCGACCACCTCCGGCAGGACCCGCAAGGTCGGCGCGACGCCGTCGAGCTGGCGGCCGCCGTGATTGGACACGACGATGGCATCGGCGCCGTGGTCGATCGCGCGGCGAGCGTCCTCGCCCGTGTGAACACCCTTGACGACGACCGGCCCCTTCCAGGCTTCCCGGATCCAACGGAGATCCTGCCAGCACACCACCGACTGCTCCAGCGCGGTACCGACATCGGCGTACGGCATCGGGCCGTCCGGGAGCACGACGTTGGGAAACGTCATCAGGCCGCCGTCGGCGAGGAATCCCGCGAGCCATCGGGGGCGCGCGAGGAACTGGGGCACGAAGGGCAGCATCGACCAGACTCGGCGCGTGAGGAGCTCCTTCGTGCCGTTTCGCAGGTCGCGTTCGCGCAGCCCGGCGACCGGGGTGTCGATGGTGACGACGAGCGCGGAGAACCCCGCGGTTCGCGCCCGCTCGATCGTCGTTCTCGCGACGTCGTGCCCGCCGACGAGATACAGCTGATACCAGACCGGTCCCGTCGACGCGGCCTTGACCTCCTCCAACGTCGATCCCGACAGGGTCGACAGGGTGTAGACGATCCCGGCGTCGGCGGCCGCGCGCGCCGCCACCGCTTCGCCGTGCGGGTAGAACATGCGAGTGCTGCCGACCGGCCCCAACAGCAGCGGAAGCTCCAGGGTGGTTCCCAGCACCGTGGTCCGTAGATCGCACTTCGGGATCGCCACCGCGCAGCGGGGGCGCAGGGTCAGCGCATCGTACACGCGGGAATTCCCGCGCAGGGTGATCTCGTCATCGGCCCCGCCGTCGATGTAATCGAACACCACTCGGGGCAGGCGGCGCTGGGCGAGCCGGCGCAGGTCGGCGATGTTCACGACGCGATGCGGAGTCAGCGTAGGGCCTCTTGTGCGCCCGGTTCGGCGCACCGCAAGATATCACCGATGCGGCCGTCGCCACCACGGGCGCTGTGGGCGTTTTTCGGCCTGGCCCTCGGCCTCCCGATCGGGCCGGCCGCGCCGAGCGAGCGCCGGCCCATGCCCCCGGTGCTCCGTCTCTCGAACCCGGCCCTGACGCTCGGACTCGTGCCGGGTCTCGGCGGCCGCATCGTCGAGTTGCGCGTGGAGGGCGGCGACAACCTGCTCGACTCCGATCCCCGCTCCTGGCAGGAGCCCTTCCCGCCCGCCGATCTCCGCACGCCGTTCGAGCCGTGGAACGGCCACACCTACTGGGTCGGTCCGCAGTCGGAGTGGTGGACGCAGCAGGACATGGACCCTGAGCGACGGAGCGCGAAGGCCACCTGGCCTCCGGACCCGTTCCACGAGACCGCGCGGTACCAAGTGCGCGAGAGATCGCGCTCCCGGGCGCGCCTCGAGTCACCCCCCAGCCCGATCACGGGCCTGCGCCGGAAGCTCGAAGTGGAGCTGGTGGGCGCGAGACGCGTGCGGATCCGCGTGACCGCGACCAACGGCCGCCCGACCCCCGTGGCCTGGAGCTTCTATTCCAACACCCGCGTCCGGCCCGACGGGTGGGCCTACGTCCGGCTCGCCCCGGACGGGATCAAGAGGATCGACGGCCCGCGGGACGGGTCGCCCTATCCGCACCGCGTCGTGCGCGGCTTCTTCGTGTCGCCCCCCGGTGTGAAGCCGGGCCCGGCGGAGACTCCGCTCACGGCCGATGCGTTCCTGCGGCCGGTCGAAGCGCGGATCGCATACTTCCGCGGCCACCAGCTCTTCCTGAAGCGGACGGAGACTTTCAGCGAGGTGCGCCTGCACCCCGAGGAAACGCCCGTGGAGATCTATCGTTCGTCGGGCGGCGGTCGGGACGCGGCGCTGCTCGAGCTGGAGTTGCACGGACCCTACGAGAAGCTGCCGCCGGGGCAGGCGATGTCGTTCGAAGAGACCTGGGACATCCTCGACTATCCGGGGACCGCCGAGCCCGAAGCGCATCTGGACTTTCTGGAGAGGCTCTACGCACCGAACTGACGAAGGTGGTGGTCCAGGTGGAGGTAGCCCCAGCGGAGCCAGGCGGCGTCGGACATCCGGCCGAAGATCGGATGCCGCTGCCAGTCGAAACTCCTCGTCGGCGCCGTGACGACCTCCAAGAGCGCCTCCAGCTGCGCCACGTCGGCCATGAAGTCGCAAGGCCTCGTGCCTCCCTGCTCTTGATCGATCTCCGGCCTCGTGAGGATTCCGGCCGGCCAACGCAGGGGAGCGTAGAGAACGATCCACTTGAGGATGGTCCGATGAAACAGGCTGGTGGCGTGGCTCACCGGTTTGTGCCCCGTGCCCATGCGCAGGGCGTCGCTCAAATGGCAAATCATCTGGTGCGCCGACATCCGGCCCCAACGACGGGCGCTCTCTGGACGCACCACCCTCAACCGTTGAAGGATCTCGGCCTTGTCGCGCGGCCGGGCCAGCGTCTTCATGTACCGAATGCGGCCGCTTTCGGCTGCGCGTGAGTCTTCATTGACTCCC
>QHVJ01000413.1 GCA_003222275.1 Acidobacteriota bacterium
GTTGAAGAGGATCCCCGAGCACGCGAAGATCCCGTAGGACTCGCGGTAGTTGATGGTGAGGTAGTGCGCGTAAGTCTTGGCGACGCCGTAGGGGCTGCGCGGATGGAACGGCGTCAGCTCGCTCTGGGGCGTCTCGCGGACCTTGCCGAACATCTCCGATGACGATGCCTGGTAGAACTTGATGCTGCGATCGACCACTCGAATGGCCTCGAGCAGGCGTGTCGCCCCCAGCGCGGTCACCTCGCTCGTCAGGATCGGCTGCTCCCAGGAGGTCGGGACGAACGATTGCGCGGCGAGATTGTAGATTTCGTGCGGATCGACGTGATGCAGCAGCGTGATGAGCGAGAGCTGGTCGAGCAGGTCGCCTTCGCGGATGTCGATGCGCTCGCGGAGGTGGGCGATCCGCTCGAACGATTCGGTCGAGGAGCGGCGCACCATGCCGACGACGTGGTAGCCCTTCTCGAGAAGGAACTCGGCGAGGTACGACCCGTCCTGTCCCGTGATGCCGGTGATCAGGGCTCGACGTTGACCCACTGGAGCCACTCAATGATTCTAGCCGGGACGGCGCCTAACTAGCGAATCCTTTTCGTATTCTCGTAAAGCCTACAAGCCACCTACAATAGGCCCTCTTCCTGCGGAGACTTGCGGGCCTCGACAGCGGCACCCTGCGGGACGTACCCTCGTTGGCCCTCTCGCCCCCGACACCCTGAGGCATCGCGCCTCACAGACCCACGGTTGCTGGCTGGGCATGTATGAGCCAGGAAAAGCAAGCCGCCGTCGCGGCGACTCGCCAAGCCGACCGATGGCTTCTATGACCTCGGCGCGAACGTGGGCTTCTATGCCGTCACGGCGGCGAAGATCGGCGCGCGCGTCGAATCGGGGAGTTACCCGGCTCCGACTGTCATCAGGTGCGACATCGAGGGCGCCGAACTGCGAGTTCTCCAAGGTCACCGGGCGGTGGCGATTGAGATAGTCAGCGCGACCGTGGCCATGTCGGAGGTGCGATCGCCGGCCGAGGCGAGCTCGCCCGCCCTCCAGAGCACGTCATCGAGTAGATCGGAGGTTGAGGTGCAGGTTGAGGTGTAGTTGGCCACTTACGCGGCCCCGGAGATGCGGGCCTACGTGGTAGAGTCGGCCGCGTGCTGGACCTGTCCGCGCAGACCGCCGACCCATTCCAGAGTCACCGCACGCATCGCAGCGCGCGCTACAAGCGCCTGGCCTACTGGTTCCTGCGACCGCTGCTCGACCGGAAGACACGCCCGCACTTGAGCATCGCCGCTCGAGGGCTGCCACGCCTGTCCCGTGTGTTGCCGGAGCGAGGCTTCCCGCTTGAGACGCGCCGGGCGTGGTTGAACCGTTACGCGCCGGTCGCCGGTCGGACGCTCCTCGTGCAGGGCACGGGTACTGGGTGGGACACGCTGAGCTGGCTCCCCTTCTCGCCGCAAGTTATCGTCGGGATCGATGCCTATGCATTTCAGGCCGCGTGGCACCGTATCGCGGCGGTTGGACCACGCTTCGTGGCTGGTGATCTCACCGCCCTGCCCCTGGGGGATCGGACGATTGATGTGGCCGCCAGTGATGCGGTGTTCGAGCACTGTCGCGATCTGGATGCCGTTCTTCGCGAGACGTGGCGCGTGCTGCGCGCGGGCGGCGCCGTCTATGCGACCTACGGGCCACTCTGGTACTGCTTTGGTGGCGATCACCTCTCGGGCGGTGATGGCCCACACTTGGAGCGTGGCTACTTCCATCTCGCGGAGGATCACGACGCGTATCGCGCCTACGTTGAAGCCCACACCAACGTCGGCGCCGACGCGCAAGGCGGCGCTCGTTATATCGAGCTCGGCCTGTTCAGCCGCCTGACGACAGCACAGTACCTCGCCGCGTTCGCCAGGGCGGGATTTGAACTCGTGGATCTGATACTTGAAGTCTCCGGCTTGGCCATCGCCTTCGGCCGTCGGTGGCCGGAGCGAGCGCATATGCTTGCCGGCCGTCATGGGGTCAGCCTCGATGATCTGTTGATCAAGGCCAACTTCGTGGTGCTTCGCAAACCAGCGTCGCCGCCCTTCACTGCACGTACTCAACGATAATCGCCCCTTGATGCCGGCGGCCCCGGCGCCGTCGTTCTGGTTGGTCGCTGCACCGCCTGACCCGCCCCCGCCGCCTGGGGTCCCAGCCGCACCAAGGGGCGAAGGTAATACTCGCCGTTCCCACGGAAACGTCATGGGCTCCAGCGGCAGCTGATCATTCCGCCGCCGCCATAAACCGCCGGCACCGAGCGAGACATCATTCGCCTCTTCTCTTCTCGGTGCACGACGAGCAACTAGAGATGGCTTGCGGCGATTGAGCTCATAGCGACCATCGAGTGAGAGCTGGTCGAGCAGGTCGCCTTCGATGCGCTCGAACGACTCGGTCGAGGCGCGGCGCACCATGCCGACGACGTGGTATCCCTTCTCGGGGAGGAACTCGGCGAGGTACGACCCGTCCGTCCGGTGATGCCGGTGATCAGGGCTCGGCGCTGATCTACTTGAGGGCCTCGACAGCGGCGCCCTGGCGTGACGTATCCTTCGTTGGCCTCTCGCCCTGATACCCCAAGGCGTCGCTCTGCCGGTCATCTCGCGTCCTCTTCGGAGTAGCCGATCGTCGGCTCACACACCCACGGCTGCTCGCTCGGCACGTATGAACCCGGCACACAAGCCACCGTCCGGCGGTTCGCCAGGCCGGGTGACGTCTTCTGAGCCGCTGCCGCTAACCTCGTTTACTAGCGCCGACACCTCACGCTGGAGGTCGGCGGTGGAGGGTGTAGTTGGCCACTTGTGCGGCCCCGGAAGATGCGGGCCTCCGTGCTAGGCTCAGCGGCGTGATCCGACGTGCCGCGTGGCTCATCGCCAGCCTTGGCGCCTTTCCGTTCCTCGGCATGGTGAAGTTCCGCTGTCACTTCGGCAATGGCTGGCCCTGCGGATGGATGTCGTTCTACGGCGGCGTTACGTGGCACATCATCCCGGCAGCTTGGATCACGTTGTCGGTCGGCCTGATCGCCTGGTCGCTGAATCTTGATCGGGCTCTGCGCCCGCTCGTCGGTGCCTGGCTCGCGCTCGCGTGGTACACGCTGCCCGTCGGGATCATTCACCCGCCGTCGCACGGCGGCCCCTGTCCCGAGTGGCCGATCCTCTGTCATGATCGCCCGCTGCTCGGATTCGGCGGCCTGTTCTACTGGCTGGCGCCTTTCGTGACCTGGACGGCTGTGCGGATGGTTCGTCATCGTCGGGCTACTGCGTGTACTCCACGATGATGACGCCCTTGATACCGGCCGCGCCCGCGCCGCCATTCTGGTTGCTCGCGGCACCACCGCCACCGCTAGAAGTTGATCCGATCGTGCCGCCTGAACTTGTATCGAACGGCGAGAACCGGGCGCCGGTGCCGCCTGCCACAACGGTGCTGCCGCCACCGCCGCCCGCGCCGCCGCCGTACCGAGTGCGCGAAGTTGCCCACCAAACGCCGCCGTAAGTTGTGGGACCGTGGTGCCATCGCCGAAAGTGGTGTTGCCGCCGTTCGTCGCCGCCGCGTTGCCAGAGACACTACCAGTGCCGCGGTCCCAGCCGTACCAAGGGCGAAAGGTAATACTCGCCGTTCCCACGGAAACGTCATGGGCGAAGCGGTAGCTGATCATTCCGCCGCTATAAACCGCATCGAGTGAGAGCTGGTCGAGCAGGTCGCCTTCGCGGATGTCGATCCGCTCGCGGAGGTGGGCGATCCGCTCGAACGACTCGGTCGAGGAGGGGCGCACCATACCGATGACGCGGTAGCCGTCTCTCGAAAAGGAACTCGGCGAGGTACGACCCGTCCTGTCCCGTGATGCCGGTGATCAGGGCTCGACGTTGACCCACGCTCCCCTAGAATGGACCGCGTGCTACGCCGACTTGCCCGATTGGCTAGCAAATCCGTGCCCGGACGGCTCGTCCGGTCGCCCCTGGCGCTGATACCCCGAGGGGTCGCTGTACCGGTCATGTCCGGCCCGCTGAGAGGGAGCCGCTGGATCGTCGGGGCCCATACCCACGGCTGTTGGCTCGGCATCTATGAGCCGAGCAAGCAGGCGGCAGTCCGGCGCTTCACCAGGCCGGGTGGCGTCTTCTACGACCTCGGCGCCAATGTCGGCTTCTACACGCTTCTGGCGGCGAAGCTTGGGGCACGTGTCGTGGCCGTTGAGCCACTGCCGCGTAACGTCGCATATCTGCGCCGGCACCTCGGCCTGAACCATTGCTCGGACGTCGAAATCTTCGAGGGTGTCGTCCTCGATCGCGCTGGATCCGTGCACCTGGTCGCCGCCGGTTCGGCGACAGCGTACGTCGGCGATACGGGCGTGCCTGTGCGCGCAACGACGCTTGACGAGATGGTCGGCTCCCTGGGATATCCCACGCCCACCGTGATCAAGTGCGACGTCGAGGGAGCAGAATTACGAGTCCTCGCTGGCGGCCGAAGCGTCCTGCCGACACGGCGTCCCGTCCTGCTCTTGTCCGTCCACAGCGAGCAACTCAAGGTCGCATGCACCGCGCAACTGTCGGA
>QHVJ01000228.1 GCA_003222275.1 Acidobacteriota bacterium
CTCTCGTACCGGGAGATCGCCGACGCTCTCGGCATCGAGATGGGCACGGTGATGAGCCGCCTGTCCCGCGCGCGGGAGAAGCTGCGGGAGGCGCTCGGCCCCTACCTGGCCAACGCGCCGCGCCGGGCGGGGAGCCAGCCGTGAGCGCCCACGTCCTCGACCGGCTCTCCCTGTACCTCGACGGCGAGCTGGCCGCCGCCGCGCGTTCGGAGGTCGAGGCGCACCTCCGGGGCTGCTCCGCGTGCGCGCACCATCTCGAGGAGCTGGCGGCGGTGGACGCGGCGGCCCGCGATCTGCCGGTGCCCGCACCCCCCGGGTACTTCGACTCGCTGCCCGCGCGCGTGCGGGCCCGTCTGCCCCCGCCTCGCCGCCGAACGGCGCCGGGATGGATGTGGGCGGCCGCGGCCGGCGTGGCCCTCGCCGCCCTGACCCCCTTGTTGTTCCGCCAAGCGGCATCCCCGCTTCCGGAAGCGGAACGCACCGAGGACGAGGCGCGCGTCGCCACGCCGCCGCCCACGATCGCGAACGCCCCCGTGATCGCACCGGCCGAAGCGCCGCGATTGGGGGGTGCGCGCGCGAAGACTCTGGCCGCCCCGAAGGACGCGGCGGCGTCGAAGTCGATCACCTCGGCGCCGGCGCCGACGCCCCTCCTGTACAAGAAGGGCCAGGAGAACGCCGCCGCGGCGCGACCGGCGGTCGGCGGCCAGATCCAGAAGCACGACGGGCCGTTTGCCCAGGCCCCCACTCAGCTTCCCCAGGCCCCCCCGGGGGCCGCTCGCGTGGACGAATCGCGCGCGGAGGCCGTGGAGGCGCAAGAAGCGCCCGCGCAAGCTTCCAAGGAAGCCTCTCCGCGGGATGTGGCTCCCGAGCGGAAGGCGGAGCGCGACCAGGTCCGCGGCGGCCTGGCCGATTCGATGAAGCTCGCTCATGCCTCGGGCGAGGAGGCGCGGTACCGCGCTCTGCTTGCCCGCCAGCCGGCTTCCGCCGACGCGGCGCGGAAGCTCCACGACGACTGGGCCGCTTTCGCCAAGGCCCACGCCGACGATCCTCGGGCGGACGAGGCGCGCGTGCGCGCTCTGGACGCGCTCCTGTCGGCCTACCGCACGGCGGGCGAGGCGCGCGACCTCCAGCGGCTCCGGGAGGAGGCCGCGCTCTATCTCCAGCGTAGCGACGCCGCGCAAGCGCCCCGGGTCCAAAGGATGCTAGAGAGCGTAAATTAAGCTCGCTCCTTGCAATAGCGCCCCCCTGCCCCTATCCTTTCGCGCCGCCGCCAGGGGGGCTCATGTCGAGGCTCTTTCGCCGGAAGCCACTGGACGCGCTGATCGCCGAAGGCGGCGAGGGCGAGCACAGCCTCAAGAGGGCGCTCACCGCGGTCGACCTCATCGCCCTCGGGATCGGAGCCATCATCGGCGCCGGGATCTTCGCCACCCTGGGCAGCGCGACCTCGGGCGGCACCGGCCAGCCGCCGGCCGGGCCCGGCGTCGCCGTCTCGATCATCCTGACCGCGGTCGTGTGCGGCTTCTGCGCCCTGTGCTACGCGGAGTTCGCCAGCCTCGTCCCCGTGGCCGGCTCGGCCTACACCTACAGCTACGCCACGCTCGGCGAGCTGGTGGCGTGGATCATCGGGTGGGACCTCGTCCTCGAGTACGCGGTGGGCAACGTCGCGGTCGCGATCTCCTGGGCCGCCTACTTCCGGCAGCTCATGCTGGGCTTCGGCGTCGAGATCCCGGCCTGGATCTCGACCGACTACCGCTCCACGCTCCTCGCCGCGCGGGCCGCCGCCGACGGGGGCGCGGCCGGGTTGAGCCCGGAGCTGAGCATCGCCTATCAGGCCCATCTGCAGCACCCGGTCCTGTTCGGGGTGCCCATCGTCTGCAACGTGCTCGCCGCCTCCATCACCGCCGCGATCACGTGGCTGCTCGTGCGGGGCGTGAAGGAGTCGGCGCGGTTCAACAACGTGATCGTGGTCCTGAAGGTCCTGACCCTGCTGTTCTTCATCGGCGTGGGCGCCTTTTTCGTGAAGCCGGCCAACTGGCATCCGTTCTTCCCCGGCGGATTCCACGGGGTGTGGACGGGCGCCTCGTTGATCTTCTTCGCGTACATCGGCTTCGACGCCATCTCCACCGCCGCCGAGGAGTGCGTGGATCCGGGGCGTGACATGCCGCGCGGGATCATCGGCTCGCTCGTCATCTGCACCATCCTCTACATCGCGGCCGCCCTGGTGCTGACGGGGATGATCCCGTACGGCAAGCTGGTGGGGGTGGCCGATCCGCTCGCCGCCGCCCTCGCCTACGTCCATCAGGACTGGGCGGCCGGGTTCCTGGCCGCGGGGGCGGTGATCGCGATGACGGCGGTGCTGCTCGTCTTCCAGCTCGGCCAGCCGCGCATCCTGCTCGCCATGTCCCGCGACGGCCTGCTCTCGCCGTGGTTCGCGCAGATCCACCCACGCTACCGCACGCCCCACGTGACCACGATCCTGACCGGCGTCTTCGTGGGCTTCTTCTCCGCCATCGCGAACATCGACGAGATCGTACAGCTCACCAACATCGGCACGCTGTTCGCGTTCATCCTCGTGTGCATCGGCATCCTCATCCTGCGCAAGCGCGAGCCGGACCGGCCCCGCCGCTTCCGGGTGCCCTTCGTGCCCGTCACGCCGCTCCTCGGCATAGGCATGTGCCTGTTCCTCATGGCCGGCCTGCCCGGCCTCACCTGGATCCGGTTCCTGTTGTGGCTGCTCGCCGGGCTCTTGCTGTACTTCCTCTACGGCGCGCGCCGGAGCCGGCTGGCCACGGCGGCCTGAGCGGGGCGCCATGCTCGTCGTGATGCGGCAGGACGCGACGGCGGACGAGATCCGCGGCGTGGTGGATGCGGTCGAGGCGCGCGGCTACAAGGCGCATCCCATCCCCGGCGCCCACCGCACCGCCATCGGCATCACCGGCAACAAGGGCGCGGAGGAAGCGCCCGTCTTCGAGACGCTGCCCGGCGTGCTGGAGGTCATCCCCGTCACCCACGCCTACAAGCTCGTCTCGCGCGAGGTGAAGCCCGAGGACACCGTGGTGAGCGTGGGCGGCGTGCCGATCGGCGGGCCCGGGCTGGTGGTGGTGGCCGGCCCCTGCGCGGTGGAGTCCCGCGAGCAGCTCCTCACCGTCGCCCGCGCCGTGAAGGCCGCCGGCGCGCAGCTCCTCCGGGGCGGCGCGTACAAGCCGCGCACGAGCCCCTATTCCTTCCAGGGCCTGGGCGAAGAGGGCCTCAAGCTGCTCGCCGAGGCCCGGGACGCGACCGGCCTCCCCGTCGTCACCGAGGCCCTCGACTCCGAGAGCATGGACCTCGTGGAGCGCTACGCCGACGCCATCCAGATCGGCGCCCGCAACATGCAGAACTTCTCTCTCCTGAAGCGGGCGGGCCGCGCGCGCAAGCCCGTGATCCTCAAGCGGGGCCTGTCGGCCACCCTGGAGGAGTTCTTGATGTCCGCCGAGTACATCCTGGCCGAAGGCAACTACCAGGTCGTCCTGTGCGAGAGGGGCGTGCGCACGTTCTCCGACCACTCGCGCAACACCCTGGACCTCGCCGTCGTCCCCGCGGTCAAGCGGATGAGCCACCTCCCGATCCTGGTCGATCCCTCCCACGGCACCGGGCGGCGGGAGAAGGTGGCGCCCCTGTCGCGCGCGTCGGCGGCGGTGGGGGCGGACGGGGTGATGATCGAGGTTCACCACGATCCCAATCGGGCGCTCTCCGACGGGCCGCAGTCGATCACGCCCGACATGTTCGAGGACCTGATGCGGGAGCTGCGGCAGATCGCCCCCGTGATCGGCCGCCGGCTGTAGCTGCGAGCGGAGCGGGATTCACTCCCGCGGAGCGAGCGGGGGGTCTGGGGGGTGCGCCGCTAGCACCCCCCAGCTCAATTCAGTTCAGCCCTATCACCTTGCGTTCCAGCAGGCGGGCGAAGATCAGGAGCGCGTCCTCCTCGGCCATCGGGCACAGCTTGAGGATCGAGCGGACGTCCCACTCGCCGTTCACCCGCGAGAGCACGAACCCCTCCTGGGGGTCGAAGTTCTCCCGGGTGAGCGTCCGCATGTCCATGAGCATCACCGGCACCTTGTCGAGCGGCACCGTGCGCAGCGCCCGGTCCTTGCTGCGCGACTCCATCAGCGCGATGAGCCCCTTCTTGGCGTGCTGGTTCAGCCGGTCGATCGCGAGCACTTCCTCGTAGGCGCGCAGCGCCGCGTCGTAGCGCCGCTCGCCGAGCCGTTGGTTCGCCACGCTCAGCAGGTCCTTGATCGTCCCCACGAGATCGGCCGCGGCGGCGGCTTCCTTCCCGACCGAGTTCACCTGCACGATGCCGCGCCGGTGCAGCTCGAACATCGCGCTGGCGGTCTCGAACTCCGAGCGGCGCAGCTCGAGGCTGATCTCGGCCAGGCTCTTGTCGAGGGAGGCCAGCTTCAGCGCCTCGCTCTCCACGGCGTTCTCGGGCCGCGCGTGGCCGATCATCACCCGGAAGGTCACGCTCATGGAGGGGAGGACCTCCTTCATGCGCTGCCACTCGTCGACCCGGCGGACGCCCTCCATGATCACGCCCGTCACCTCCACGTCTATGAAGACGGTGACGTTCGCCGGCTCCTCGCCGTCCTTGAACTCGAACTTTCCCTCCGGCCACAGGAAGAGGTCGTAGATGGTCTCCTCGGCCTTGGCCTGCAGGCTCCCGCGCAGGTCGTCCTCGCTCAGCAGCCCGTCCGCGATCAGGATGGAGCCGATGAGGCGGCCCTCGTTCTCCTGCTTGAGGAGCGCGCGAAAGAGCTGTTCCTCCGTGACCAGGCGGTCGCGGATGAGGAACTGCCCCAGGGACTCGCGCGGGTCGTTGGACCACGACGTGTGGATCACCCCGCCCTGGAAGAAGATCCGCTTCTGCACCGAGCGGCGCTCCATGTGCAGCGTGCCCGTCTTCCGTCCCGAACAGATCCATTGCAGGATCTCGGGGAGGTCCATCGTCCGAAGGTTGCCGCTGAGGCCCATGTCGGTGCGGGGCCTTCAGGCGGTCAGCCGCGTTCCCAGGAGAGGTCCCAGTACAGATAGTCTCGCCAGCTGTCCGGCGCGCGGTGCACGCCGAGGCTGAGCGTCAGGTAGGGCAATGCCGCGGGCCGGCGCGGGCGGCGGACGAGGTGGAAGCCGATCTCCTCGGGCGTGCTGTCGCCCTTCCGGCGGTTGCAGGCGATGCAGCAGGTGACGATGTTGTCCCAGCCCTTGTGGCCGCCCCGGGCCACCGGGATCACGTGGTCGAAGGTGAGCTGCGAGGGAGATAACCGGCGTCCGCAGTACTGGCAGGTGTGGTCGTCGCGGGCGTAGACGTTGGCGCGGGAGAACGGCACGTCGGCGAAGGGTCGTTTCATCCGGACGTGACGGAGCAGGCGGAGCACCGACGGCAGCTTCACCCGTACCGTGACGCCGCGGATCTCCCGATCGTAGACGGCGATGACCTCGACCTTCCCCTGGAAGAGGAGGGTCATGGCCTTTTGCCAGGAAATGATCCTCAGTGGCTCGTAGGTGGCGTTGAGGACCAGGGTCTGTTCCATGGCGGGACCGACCAAAAATTGTGCGACGGCGACCCGGTGTTGTCAATTCCTCAGGCCGGGGCGCGCGCCTCCTGGACGAGCCGCACGTACTCCCGGGCCTTGTCGGTCACCAGTTTGCCGTGGCCGTCGCGGATGGCGGCGATGTCCACGAGGTCGGCGCCCACCCCGAGGGCCATCGATCCCGCCCGGATGAAGTCGGCGGCGGTCTTCACCGAGACGCCGCCGGTGGGGATCATCTCCACCTGGGGCAAGGGGGCCTTGAGCGACTTGATGTAGCTGGCGCCGCCCACGGCGCCGCACGGGAAGATCTTAACGACGTCGGCGCCCGCGCTCCACGCGGCGACGACCTCGGTGGGGGTGAGGGCGCCGGGAATGACGGCCACCGAATAGCGGCGGCACATCTCGATCGTGGCCAGGTTGAGGGCCGGGCTCACGACGAAGCGGGCGCCGGCGAGGATGCACGCGCGGGCGGTCTCGGCGTCGAGCACGGTGCCCGCCCCCAGGACGACGTCGGAGCCGAAGCGCCGGGCCACCTGCTCCATCACCCCGAGGGCGCCGGGCACCGTCATGGTGATCTCGAGCACCGGCACCCCGCCTTCGCGGATCGCGTCCACGACCTTCATCGCCTCGTCGGCCGATTGCGCGCGCACCACGGGCACCAGCCCCACTTCGGCGATCTTCCGGAGCACGTCCTGCTTGGTCATGGCGTGTTCCGCCTCACCGGGCCACCCGCGCGGCCCCGCCCTTCATGACCCTTTCCACCTCGGCCAGCGTCGCCATCGTCGTGTCGCCCGGCGTCGTCATCGCCAGCGCGCCGTGCGCGGCCCCGCACTCCACCGCCCACTGCGCTCCCTTGCCCATGAGGAACCCGTAGATGAGCCCCGAGGCGAACGAGTCGCCGCCGCCCACCCGGTCGAGGATCTCCAGGCCCTCGCGGGTCGCCGCCGGGTAGAGCTGGCCGCCGTGGTAGCACACCGCGCCCCAGTCGTTGACGGTGGCGCTCTTGACGTTGCGCAGCGTCGTCGCCACCACCTGGAAGTTCGGGAACTCCTTCACCGCGCGCTCGATCATGCGACGGAAGTTCTGCGGATCGAGGGCGGACAGGTTCTCGTCGAGGCCTTCCACCTCGAAGCCGAGGGCGGCCGTGAAGTCCTCCTCGTTGCCGAGCATCACGTCCACCAGCGGCGCGAGCTGGCGGTTCACCTCCTGGGCCCGCTTCTGGCCGCCGATGGACTTCCACAGCGACGGCCGGTAGTTGAGATCGTAGGAGACGACCGTGCGGTGCCGGCGCGCGGCCTGCATCGCCTCGCGGGCGACGAGCGGGGTGGTCTCCGAGAGCGCGGCGAAGATACCGCCCGTATGGAACCAACGCGCCCCCTGCTGGCCGAACACGAGGTCCCAGTCGATCTCGCCCGGCTTCAGCTGCGACACCGCGGTGTGGCCGCGGTCCGAGCAGCCGACCGCGCCCCGCACCCCGTAGCCGCGCTCGGTGAAGTTCACTCCGTTGCGCGACGTGCGGCCCACCCCGTCGTCCTTCACCCACCGGAGGTGCGACTGGTCGACGCCGCCCTGGAAGATCAGGTCCTGGACGAGCCGTCCCACCGGGTTGTCGACGAGGGCGGTGACGAGGGCCGTCTCCAGGCCGAAGCAGCGCTTCAGGCCGCGGGCGACGTTGTATTCGCCGCCGCCCTCCCAGACCTGGAAGCTCCGTGTCGTGTGGATGCGGCCCTCGCCGGGATCGAGGCGCAGCATCACCTCCCCGAGGCTGACGAGGTCCCAGCGGCACCCGGCCCGGTCCTTCGGCTTCAGGTCGGCCATGGCAGTCGGCAGTTCGCGTGTAGTGTAGCGTATGACCATGACCTGGCGCCTCGTCGCGGCGCTTGCGCTGATGGCGGCCATTCCGTCGCGGAGGGCCGAGGGTCCGCCCGCCGCGCCGCCGCCCAACGTCATCCTCGTGGTGGCCGACGACCTGGGGTGGGGCGACCTCGCCGCCTACGGCCATCCCACCATCCGCACGCCGCATCTGGACCGCATGGCCGCAGAGGGCCAGCGCTGGACGACGTTCTACGCGGCGGCGCCCTACTGCACGCCGAGCCGCGCCGGCCTGCTCACCGGGCGGCTGCCCGTGCGCAGCGGCATGGCTTCGGAGGTCCGCACCGTCCTCTACGCCGACTCGAAAGGCGGCCTGCCCGCCTCCGAGGTGACGATCGCCGATCTGCTCAAGGGCCGCGGCTACGCCACCGCCCACATCGGCAAGTGGCACCTCGGCCATCTCCCCGCGTATCTGCCGCAGCGCCACGGATTCGACCTCTACTTCGGCATCCCGTACTCGAACGACATGGACGCGGTCCCGGACAGCCCCGACACGCGCATCGAGCACCCGAAGAGCGAGTACTTCAACGTGCCCGTGTACCGCGACGGCGCGGTGGTCGAGCGGCCCGCCCGGCAAGAGACCATCACCCGCCGCTACGTGGAGGAATCGCTCCGGTTCATCCGCGCCAACCGCAACCGGCCCTTCTTCCTCTACCTCGCCCACACCATGCCCCACGTGCCGCTCTTCGCCGGAGAGGGATTCGCCGGCCGCAGCCCGCGAGGCGCCTACGGCGACGTGGTGGAGGAGATCGACGGGGGCATGGGACAGCTGCTCGAGACGCTGGCCGAGACGGGCCTGGACCGGCGAACGCTCGTCATCTTCACGAGCGACAACGGCCCCTGGCGCGGCCAGCACGGGCTGGGCGGCTCCGCCGGTCCGCTGCGCGACGGGAAGGGAACGACGTTCGAGGGCGGCGTGCGCGTCCCCGCCCTCTTCTGGTGGCCCGGCACGGTCGCGCCCGGAGTGGTACGCGAGATGGGGTCGCTGCTCGACGTGCTGCCGACGCTGGCCGCCGTCGCTGGCGTCCCGCTACCGGCCGGCCGCGTGCTGGACGGGTACGATCTCTCGCCGGTCCTCCGCGGGGGGGGCCCGAGTCCCCGCCGAACCTACTTCTACTACCGCAGCGCGACGCTGCAGGCCGTGCGCTCGGGGCCCTACAAGCTCCATTTCCTGACGAGGCCGGACGGCAACGACGAGCCGCCGCGGAGGGTCGATCCGCCCTGGCTCTTCGACCTGGACCAGGACCCCGGCGAGCAGTACGACGTCGCCGCCGAGCGGCCGGCCATCGTGGCCGAGCTGCGCCGCCTCGCCGCCGAGCACCGGCGCGCCGTGGTGCCGGTGGAGGACCAGATCGCCAAGCGCTGAGGGCCCGGCGGCTCGCGTTGACCCGGGCCGGCAAGCAGCCTAGAATCGCCGCACCTTTTGATACGCGCGCGCTTCGCGGTATCGTTCGGCGACTCGCTCGATCTCGATCTGGTCTCGGGAGAGCAAGCCCCTGCCGCCACCGAAGCGGTCGTGGTGCCCCAGGACGTCCACCTCATCCTCGGCGACGTGGCCACGATCGAAGACACCCGCGAGACGCCCGAGCAGGTGCTCGCCGCCTCGGCGCCGGAGCGGCCGCGGCGCCCCGGCTCGATCGTCGTGGCCCCGCCGAAGCAGGGTGCGCCGCTCACGCTGCAGGCGATCGTGTACGACTTCGAGAGCTCCCCGCCCGCCTGCGAGGCCCACGTCTTCGAGGCGCTGCTGAGCGCGTTCGAGGAGGCCAAGGCGCGCTGTATGTCGTGCCTGGCCGTCCAGCCCCTCGGGACCGCTCACGCCGGCCTGCCCCCCGCGCGTTTCCTCGCCCTCCTCGCGCAGGTCTGCTACTCGTCGGCGGAGCTGGGCACGAGCCTGCGCCGCGTCCACCTGCTGCTGTCGTCCCCCGAGGAGCTGTCCCGCTACGAGGCGCTCCTCTCGCAGGTCGTGGACAAGAAGAAGTAGCCGTCACGTTATGAGCATCGCGTCGCCGTAGCTGTAGAAGCGGTAGCGCTCCTGCACGGCTTCGGCGTAGGCCTTGAGGACCGCCTCACGGCCGGCGAAGGCGGCGACGAGCAGGAGGAGCGACGAGCGCGGCAGGTGGAAGTTGGTGAGGATGGCGTCCACGGCACGGAAGCGGTGTCCCGGCACGATCACGAGCTCGGTCTCGCCCTCCGCGGCGGCGACCGTTCCGTCGGCACGAGCGGCGCTCTCGAGGGCCCGCACGGTAGTGGTCCCCACCGCCAGCACTCGCCCGCCGCGCGCCCGCGTCCGCTCCATCGCCGCGGCCGTCTCGGGCGGCACCACGCGGGCCTCGGCGCCCACGCGGTGGTCTTCGACCTGCGGGGCCTTCACCGGCTGGAACGTGCCCGGCCCGACGTGCAGCAGCACCTCCGCCCGCTCCACGCCCCTTTCCGCCAGCCGCGCCAGCAGCGGGGCGGTGAAGTGCAGTCCGGCGGTGGGCGCGGCCACGCTGCCCGGCTCGCGGGCGTATACGGTCTGGTAGCGCTCGCGGTCGGCGGGCCGATCGGGACGGCGGATGTAGGGCGGCAGGGGCGTGTGGCCGCAGCGCTCGAGGGCGCCCTCGACGTCGCGCCGGCGGGACAGGAGGCGGACCTGCCGCGTCCCGTCCTCGCGCAGGGCCTCCGATTCGATCACCACCGACAGGTCGTCGTCGACGGTGACCCTTTGCCCGGGCCGCAGGTGGCGGCCCGGACGCACGAGGGCTTCCCACCGCCCGTCGCCCCGGTCGCGCACGAGCAGCACCTCCGCTTCTCCGCCGCTCGCGCGCCGGCCGAGCAGGCGGGCGGGGATGACGCGGCTGCGGTTGACGACGAGGAGATCGCCCGGTGCGAGCAACGACGGCAGCTCGCGGAAGGCGTGGTGCGACGTCTCTCCGCTCCTCCGATCGAGCACGAGCAGCCGCGAGGCGTCGCGCTCGGGCAGCGGCTCCTGGGCGATCAGCTCCGGCGGGAGGTCGTAGTCGAACTCGGCGATGTCCATTCGTCATTTTCGGGGGGGTACGGACTGAAACGAAAGCACCCCCCCGCGCGCATTCGCGCTCCCCCCCAAGTCGCTCGCTCGGGAGTGAATCCCTCGCTCGCTGCTAAAACAGCTTCTTTTGGCCCGGGCCGGGAATGCCCGCGGGGACATCGCGCTGGAAATGCTCGTAGGCGCGGCGGGTGGCGACACGGCCGCGGGGCGTGCGGTCGATGAACCCGATCTGCAGCAGATACGGCTCGTAGATGTCCTCGATCGCGTCGGCCTCCTCGCTGATGGCGGCGGCGAGGGCACCCACGCCGACCGGCCCGCCGCCGAACTTGTCGATGATGGTGAGGAGGAGTTTGCGGTCCACCTCGTCGAAGCCGTGGGCGTCGACCTCGAGCAGCGCCAGCGCATCGTGCGCCACCGCGGCCGTGATCACGCCTTGGGCCCGCACCTGGGCGAAGTCCCGCACCCGCCTCAGCAGCCGGTTGACGATGCGCGGCGTTCCCCGGCTGCGGCGGGCGATCTCCCGCGCCCCCTCCGTCTCGAGCGGCACCCCCAGGATGCGGGCGGAGCGGGTGACGATGAACTCGAGGTCCTTCTCCGAGTAGAAGTCGAGCCGATGCACGATGCCGAACCGCCCCCGCAGCGGCGCCGTCAGCAGGCCCGCCCGGGTGGTGGCCGCCACCAGCGTGAACGGCTTCAGCGGGATCTTCATCGAGCGCGCGCCGGGACCGCTGCCGATCATCAGGTCGAGCGTGGAGTCCTCGAGGGCGGGGTAGAGGATCTCCTCGACCTTGGCGTCGAGACGGTGGATCTCGTCGATGAAGATGATCTCCCGCGGCTCGAGGGCGGTGAGGAGCGCGGCCAGGTCCCCCGCCCGCTCGATGATCGGACCCGCGGTGGCCTTGATCGGCGCTTTCAGCTCGGCGGCGATGACATGGGCGAGCGAGGTCTTGCCGACGCCCGGCGGCCCGAAGAGCAGCACGTGATCGAGGGCCTCGCCGCGGCTGCGGGCGGCCTCGATGGCCACCCGGAGATTGGCCACCACTTGCGGCTGCCCCACGTACTCCTCGAGCGTGCGGGGCCGCAGCGACTGGTCGAAACCGAGGTCGTCGTCGTTGGGGCGGGCGGAGACGAGGCGGGGGTCAAGCACGGGCGGGCCTCGGCTTCGCCTTCATCGGGCGGCCACGATCTGGAGGGCCCGCCGCAGCAGGTCCTCGAAGCGGCCCGAGCCGTCCTCCCGCAGCGCGCGGTCCACCCCTCTCTCCACCTCCGCTCGCGAGTAGCCTAGATTGACGAGGGCCGACAGGAGGTCCTCTTTGGGACGGCCGGTCGCCGGAGCCATCGGGGCCTCCTCGGCGACGGCGGGCGGCATCTTGTCCTTCAGCTCCACGATCAGCCGCTCGGCCGTCTTCTTGCCGACGCCGGGGACGCGGGTGAGGCGAGTGACGTCGCTCGCGCGCAGGGCGGCCACGAGCTCCGGCACCTCGATGCCGGACAGGATGTTCACCGCGAGCCGAGGGCCGACGCCGCCCACCGAGATGAGGCGCTCGAACAGCTCCTGCTCCGCCCCGGTCAGGAATCCGTAGAGGGCGAGCGTGTCCTCGCGGACGTGGGTGTAGGTCCGCAGCTCGACCTCCGACCCGGGCTCGCCCAGGCGATAGAAGGTGGACACGGGGATCGCCACCCGGTAGCCGACCCCGGCGACGTCCACGACCACCTCCTGGGGGCCCTTGCGGAGGATCTGGCCGCGGAGCTGCGCGATCACGAGGCGGGGACCGGGACGCCGTGCAGGTGCGCATGGCAGAGGGCGACCGCGAGCGCGTCGGCGGCGTCGCCCGCCTCGCCGTTGCCGGGCAGCGCGAGCATGCGCGCGACCATGAACGCGATCTGGCCCTTCTCGGCCTGGCCGTGGCCCGTGACGTGCAGCTTCACGGTCGCGGGCGCGAAGGCGTGCACGCGCAGGCCTGCCTCGGCGCCCGCGAGCAGGATGACGCCGCGCACGTGGCCGAGCACGAGGGCCGCGCGCGCGCTCTTGGCGTGGAAGAGGTCCTCCACCGCCAGGATGTCCGGTCCGAGGCGGGCGATGATCTCGGCCATGCCGGCGTGGATGTGGTGCAGGCGCGCGGGCAGGTCGGCGTGCGGGGGCGGCGAGAGAACGCCCTTGTCCAGCAGGTGGTGACGTCGCCCGTCGCTCCGGATGGCTCCCCATCCGGTGCGGATCGACCCGGGGTCCACGCCGAGGATGACCATTCCGCCGCGGCGGGGGGACCGCGACCTAGCCCGCGGCCGCCGCCGCCTCCAGCTCCTTGTCCGAGATGTCGAAGTTGGCCCAGACGTTCTGGACGTCGTCGCTCTCCTCGAGCGCTTCGATGAGCTTCAGCATCTGCTGGGCCTTGACGCCTTCGAGCGGGACGCTGTTCTCGGCGTACTTGCCGATCTCCGACTCCTCGGGCTCGATCCCCGCCTTCTTCACCGCGGCGAGGACCGCTTCGTAGGTGTTGGGGGACGTGTAGACCTCCCACACCTCGCCCGCGCCGACGATGTCGTCGGCCCCGGCATCGAGGGCGAGGTCCATGAGCTTCTCTTCCGTCACCTTCCCCTGCGCGATCGCGATGTAGCCGCGCGGCTTGAACATGTAGGACACGCTGCCCGCGGTGCCGAGGTTGCCGCCGTTCTTGGTGAAGATGTGGCGGATCTCCGAGACGGTGCGGTTGCGGTTGTCGGAGGTGCCCTCCACCAGGATGGCCACCCCGCCGGGACCGTAGCCCTCGAGGGTGATGTCCTCGTAGGCCATGCCCTCCAGCTCGCCGGTGCCCTTCTGGATGGCGCGCTTGATGTTGTCAGCGGGCATGTTCACGGACTTGGCCTTCTCGACCGCGGTGCGCAGGCGCGGGTTCGAGTTGGGATCACCGCCCCCGATGCGCGCCGCGATCGACATCTCGCGGATGATCTTGGTGAAGACCTTGCCCCGCTTGGCGTCGAGGGCGCCCTTCTTGTGCTTGATGGACGCCCACTTGGAATGTCCGGACATCGGAAGTCTCCTTCAAACTGCTTGGAGGATGCGAGTCTACCACCCGCCCGGGCAACAAAAAAGCCCCGACGCGGAGCGTCGAGGCTTCGGGGGCGGTTCGAGTTGAGTGCTAAGGAAAAATCCCGGCAACGTCCTACTCTCCCACCAGGCTACCCTGGCAGTACCATCGGCGCTGGAGGGCTTAACGGCCGTGTTCGGAATGGGAACGGGTGTGACCCCTCCGCCATGGTCACCGGGATGAAGCTTGTCAAAGGCGCGGACCAACCGAATGAGACCCTAGGGAAGCGAGCGGCAAGGCGGTCCGACCGCCGTTTCAAACACTATAAACGTCATGGTCAAGCCTCACGACCGATTAGTACCCGTAAGCTGAGGGCATTACTGCCCTTGCACATCGGGCCTATCAACCTTGTAGTCTACAAGGGGTCTTCAGGCAGGTTACCCTGCGGGAGACTTCATCTCGAGGCTGGCTTCACGCTTAGATGCTTTCAGCGTTTATCCGTGCCGGACGTAGCTACCCAGCTGTGCCCCTGACGGGACAACTGGTGCACTAGAGGTCCGTCCATCCCGGTCCTCTCGTACTAAGGACAGCTCCTCTCAAGTCTCCTGCGCCCACAACAGATAGGGACCGAACTGTCTCGCGACGTTCTAAACCCAGCTCACGTACCGCTTTAATGGGCGAACAGCCCAACCCTTGGAACCTGCTACAGCTCCAGGATGCGATGAGCCGACATCGAGGTGCCAAACCTGGTCGTCGATGTGAACTCTTGGACCAGATCAGCCTGTTATCCCCGGCGTACCTTTTATCCGTTGAGCGATGGCCCTTCCATACAGAACCACCGGATCACTAAGTCCTGCTTTCGCACCTGCTCGACTTGTAGGTCTCGCAGTCAAGCTCCCTTGTGCCTTTGCACTCGACGGCTGATTTCCAAACAGCCTGAGGGAACCTTCGAGCGCCTCCGTTACACTTTAGGAGGCGACCGCCCCAGTCAAACTACCCGCCTAGCCATGTCCCTCCTCCCGATAAGGGAGGTAGGTTAGAACCTAAGTGCTTCAAGGGTGGTATCTCACCGTTGGCTCCGCCGAGCCCGAGAGCCCGGCCTCACAGCCTCCCACCTATCCTGCGCAGGAAGCACCCAAGTTCATGGCTAGGGTGCAGTAAAGGTGCACGGGGTCTTTCCGTCTAGTTGCGGGTAACCGGCATCTTCACCGGTACTACAGATTCGCAGTGCCCCTCGTTGAGACAGCGCCCAAATCGTTACGCCATTCGTGCAGGTCGGAACTTACCCGACAAGGAATTTCGCTCACTTTTGTTGCGCCACGCTCATTGCGTGGGGATTGGTCATTTCTGCCAATCTCTGCATGTCGCCATGCAGGTCGGACTTTATCTTCGAGCCGCGACGTCGGCTCGCCTGGCGTAAAGTCTCTGAGGATTCCTCGTCCATTCGGACGAGGCCTTTCCTGCTGATCACCTGCACTCCGGCGTTGTCACCGCCCCTTGCGAGGCTGGTAGTCGGAGATACTCAGGCTTTCCAGCATATGGCCAGATTTGACTAAGGCTAGCGTTTGCTCACCTTAGGACCGTTTATCCGTGTTACTCGCTTCGTCAGCGGGCGCGGTCATTTCTGCCGCGCTCTGCACGTTGCCGTGCAGATCGGACTGTCTCATCCCATCGCTGGGTCTGGCGTACAGTCTCTGAGGATTCTCGAACCGGGCGAGTACGATCTCGTCCGAGTAACGTCGCGTCTCGCGATCGTTCATGCCGCGGCGAATGGCGAGGATCTCGTCCACCCCTTCGCGACTCAGGTGCCGGCCGTGTGACATCAGCTCGGCCAACGCCTTGAACTTGGAGAAGTCTCTCTTCTTCTTCGCGGAGAGAAAGTGGAACCGTTCGAAGAACGGGATCACGTTCTCCAGGAGGGGTCTCAGGTTGTTCACCTCGTAGTACCAAACCCCATCCTGCCTTTGTCGCATCGTTCCGCACTCGAGGTGTTTCTTGAAGAGGAACAACACGACAGGGTCACGCTGAGAAATGTTGAAGCAGAGAGAAACCTTCCACGGAAACGCATAGTCGCTGCGTGGTCGGAAGCTCACATTGAAGCTTCCTTCCCCGTCCGTGAAACCGGCCAGGTAATGGCCGATGTCGGGCGGGATCGCCTCGACCTTCAACATCGTTCGAGCCTTTCCTGCTGATTGTCCGTCCACCGCGGATTTTCACTGCCACCTTCTTCGGCCGCACGTGCGGCCTAGTGGCGAGTACCGGGCTTCATCCGGAGTTTCCAGCATACAGCCAGATTTTTTAACGTAACTACAACGGTCAACTTCATAGTTACGGCCGCCGTTTACTGGGGCTTCAGTTCGGAGCTTTGCCTTGCGGCTGACCCCTCTCTTTAACCTTCCAGCACCGGGCAGGCGTCAGACCCTATACGTCGTT
>QHVJ01000154.1 GCA_003222275.1 Acidobacteriota bacterium
TCAAGGGCGACGTGCACGACATCGGCAAGAACATCGTCGGGGTGGTGCTCGGCTGCAACAACTACGAGGTCATCGACCTCGGCGTCATGGTGTCCTGCGAGAAGATCCTGAAGACCGCGCGTGAGAAGCAGGTCGACATGATCGGCCTCTCCGGCCTCATCACGCCGTCGCTGGACGAGATGGTCCATGTCGCCAAGGAGATGGAGCGCGAAGGCTTCACGATCCCCCTCCTCATCGGCGGCGCCACCACCAGCCGCGCCCACACCGCGGTGAAGATCGCTCCCGCGTACTCGCGGCCGGTCGTCCACGTGCTCGACGCGTCGCGGGCGGTGGGCGTGGCCGGCCAGCTCAAGAACCCGGAGCTGAGGGAGGCCCTCGACGCGAAGAACCGCGAGGCGCAGGACCGGCTGCGGGCGGAGCACCGGGCGAAGAGGGACCAGCCGCTGCTCCCCATCGAGGAGGCGCGGCGGCGGCGTCCGCCGCTCGAATGGAAGGGCTACGTGCCCCCCCGGCCGTCGTTCCTCGGCGTGCGCGCCGTCGATGCCTGGCCGCTGCCGGACATCGTCCCCTTCATCGACTGGTCGCCGTTCTTCGCGGCCTGGGAGATGACCGGCACCTACCCGCGGATCTTCGACAATCCCGCGCGGGGCGCGGAGGCGCGGCGGCTCTTCGACGACGCGCAGCGGCTGCTCGACCGCGTCGTGCGCGAGAAGCTCCTGACCGCACGCGCCGTCTACGGCTTCTTCGCCGCGAGCGCGGTGGGGGACGACATCGAGCTCTACCCGGACGACTCTCGGACCGGCCTGCTCGCCACCCTCCACACGCTGCGCCAGCAGAACGAGAAGCCGGAGGGCCAGCCGAACCAGGCCCTGGCCGATTTCGTCGCCCCGCGGGAGAGCGGCATCCCCGACTACGTGGGCGCCTTCGCGGTCACGGCGGGGATCGGGATCGAGAGCCTCGTCGAGGAGTTCGAGCGCGACCACGACGATTACTCCGCGATCATGACCAAGGCGCTGGCCGATCGCCTGGCCGAGGGCCTGGCCGAGGCGCTCCACAAGCGGGCGCGCGAGGAGTGGGGCTACGGGCGGGACGAGGCGCTGTCGAGCGAAGACCTCATCCGCGAGCGCTACCGCGGGATCCGTCCCGCGCCCGGCTATCCGGCCTGCCCCGATCACAGCGAGAAGCGCATGCTCTTCGACCTGCTCCAGGCCGAGCGCCGGGCCGGCATCCGGCTGACCGAGAACTTTGCGATGTATCCGGCGGCCGCGGTGAGCGGGTTCTACTTCTCGCATCCGCAGGCGCGCTATTTCACCGTGGGGCGGGTGGACCGGGACCAGGTCCTGGACTACGCGCGGCGCAAGGGCCTGCCGCTGGCGGACGTCGAGCGCTGGCTGTCGCCCAACCTCAACTACGAGCCGGATGAGAAGGCCGCGTCCGCCGACCCGGCTCCTCCCGTGGACGCATTCGCGCTCCCCCCCAAGTCGCTCGCGTCGGAGTGAATCCGACGCTCGCTGCCATGAAGCTCGAGCTGCGCTATCCGGCCACCCCCGACAACGCCCTCGACCACGCCCAGCTCGCGGTCGAGGCGGCGTGGGAATCGGGGTTCGAGCTGGACTACTCCCCGCCCAGCCTCGAGACGGCCGACGCCGAGATCGAGGCCCTTCGCGAGGAGGGACACACGGGCGAGGAGGTGGCGGAGGCGCTGTTCGTCCTGGGCTGCTATCTGGGAGAGGTGATGGCCCGCGCGCTCGGAGGCCGCTGGGTGGCCACCGCGCGCTCGCCGCTGGCGGGCGTCTCGCCCTGGCCGATGGTGGTGATGCTCCGCGACGGATCGGCATGGGATCCGATCGGGAAGGCCTACAAGCGTCTGGAGCTCGGGGACTCGGAATACCTGCCGGCGTACTTCGCGGCCGCCGCGTCCCGCCCGCGCGGCCGCTGATGGCCGACGAGGCCGAGCCGTTCCCGCTCCCGATAACGGAGGTACTCGATCTTCATGCGTTCGCGCCTCGCGACGTGCCCTCGGTGGTGGAGGAGTACCTGCGGGCCTGCCGCGAGCGGGGCCTGATGCTCGTCCGGCTCGTGCATGGACGCGGCCGCGGCGTGCAGAGGGCCGAGGTGCAGCGGGTCCTGCGGCGGATGACGGCGGAGGTCGAGTGGTTCGGCGACGCGCCCCCCGCATCCGGCGGCTGGGGAGCCACCCTCGTGAGGCTGCGGCGTCTCGAGCCGGAGGGCGCCGCGCGCGAGTGAGGAATCATACATGCCTTGAAAGTACCGCCGGACGCCTGTTTCGTGGCACGATGCTCCGCGAGCGCAGGCCGGCGTGGACGAAATTCTTCTTGACAACGTCCAAACCGGCTCACTAGATTGGTCGTCTCTCAACCGCACGAGGCGATCAACTTCCGGGAGCGGGGACAGCTTGCCGATGCGCAACCTCACGTTTGGATTCTTCGACGACAGCGGCCTCCCGCGCGACACCCGCATCCTCATGTTCTACTCCTTCGAGACCGAGGAGCACTTTTCCCGGTCGGGGATCCTCCACTACCACGTGTCGGAGGGGCGGTTCGTCGGACCGCGTCACGACAAGGAGCTGACCGCGGCCGCCCTCGACTTCCTCTCCCGCAACGGACGACTTTCGCAGACCGCGGTAATTCCGGGGGGGTAAGAAGCTCGCGAAGGTACCCCCCGCGCGCATTCGCGCGCGTTCATTCGTCAACTCGGGGGGTACGAGGAACGGAAGCACCCCCCCGCGCGCATTCGCGCTCCCCCCCCGTCGCTCGCGCGGGAGTGAATCCCGCGCTCGCTGCCACGTGCTTGGTGCTGGCGCTTGCTGCTCCGTCTGCGGCGCCTGTGATAGCATGGCGGCTTTTGGGCGCCTCCCGCGGGAGCCGCCAGGGAGTTCCGTCATGAACAGCTCCGACAAGGCCCGGTCGATCCCGCCCGCAGAAGGAAAGCTGGGCATCCTGCTGCCGGGCATGGGCGCGGTGGCGACGACCTTCATCGCGGGCGTGGAGGCCATCCGCCAGGGGCTCTCGCGGCCGATCGGCAGCCTCACCCAGATGGGGACCGTCCGTCTCGGCAAGCGGACCGACAACCGCTCGCCCCGCATCGGCGAGTTCGTGCCCCTGGCCAGCCTGGATCGTCTCGAGTTCGCGGGGTGGGACGTCTACCGCGACAACGCGTATGAAGCCGCCCGCAAGGCCGGCGTCCTCCACAACGAGCACCTCGCCGCGGTGAAGCCGTTCCTGGAACGGATCAAGCCGTGGCCCGCGGTGTTCGACCCCGTCTACGTGAAGAAGCTCTCCGGGGAGAACGTCAAGAAGGGGAAGAGCAAGCGGGACCTCGCCGAGCAGGTCCAGGCGGACATCGACGGCTTCCGCAAGGAGCGCGGCCTCTCGCGGCTGGTGATGGTGTGGTGCGGGTCGACCGAGGTCTACCGGGAGGCGGGCGAGGTCCACTCGACCCTGGCCCGGTTCGAGCGCGGCCTCGAGGAGAGCGATCCCGAGATCCTGCCCTCGATGATCTACGCGTACGCGGCCATCAAGGGGGGCATCCCGTACGCCAACGGGGCGCCCAACCTCTCCGCCGACGTCCCCGCGCTGCTCGAGCTGGCGAAGAAGACGGGCACGCCGATCGCGGGAAAGGACTTCAAGACCGGCCAGACCCTGATGAAGACCGTGCTCGCCCCCGCGTTCAAGGCGAGGCTCCTCGGCTTGCAGGGCTGGTTCTCCACCAACATCCTGGGCAACCGCGACGGCGAGATCCTCGAGGATCCCGAGTCCTTCAAGACGAAGGAAGTATCCAAGCTCGGCGTGCTCGAGCACATCCTCCAGCCGCACATCTACCCGGACCTCTACGGCAAGATCCACCACCTCGTGCGCATCAACTACTACCCGCCGCGGGGGGACAACAAGGAGGGCTGGGACAACATCGACATCTTCGGCTGGATGGGGTACCCGATGCAGATCAAGGTGGACTTCCTCTGCCGCGACTCCATCCTCGCCGCCCCCATTGTGCTCGACCTCGCCCTGTTCCTGGACCTCGCCTCGCGCACGAAGATGAGCGGCATCCAGGAGTGGCTGTCCTTCTATTTCAAGAGCCCCATGACCGCCCCCGGGCTCTATCCGGAGCACGACCTCTTCATCCAGCTCATGAAGCTCAAGAACACGCTGCGGCACCTTCGAGGCGAGGAGCTGATCACGCATTTGGGGCTGGAGTATTACGACTGAGGGGGCTATGGAAACAACGGCGCTGGCGGTCGGGGTCAAGCTCAAGGAGATCAACACCGGGAACATCGCGTACCAGGACTGCACGGTGCTGCACGCCGACGCCGTGGGCCTCGTCTTCGAGGTGCAGCGAACGGTGGCCGAGGGCGGCAACGTGGAGACCGTCGTGAGCCAGGTCCTTGTGCCCTGGGTCAACATCCAGTACGTTCTTCTCATGGAGGAGCGGACCTGACATGAAGACCAACGCTCTGATGCTTTCCGTGCTCGTCGGCGCGCTGGCCGCACCGGCGGCCGCAGTGGCGGTCTGCCGTACCGGAGGCGCGGATCCGGCGCCGGCGCCGGCTCCCGCCGACCGCTTGCAGACCGGTATCGCCCTCTTCCAGCGCGGGGAGTACGCGAAGGCGGAGGCGACGCTGCGGGAGGCGGCGGGCCCGGAGGCCAGCGCGTACCTGGCGGCCAGCCTCGCCAAGCAGAAGAAGTACGCCGAGGCCGAGGCCCCCGCCCGGACCGCCCTGGAGGCGAACCCGACGAACGAGGTGGCATTGGCGGCGCTCGGCGAGTCGCTCGTCGGACAGCGCAAGTTCGACGAGGCGATCGAGAAGATGTCGGACGCCATCAAGCGCAAGGCCGACTTCGCCTATGCGTACTTCTGGCGCGGCCAGGCGTACTACGGAAAGAAGAAGGCGGACAGGATGGTCTCCGATTTCGAGACCTTCCTGAAGCTCGCCCCCAAGTCCCCCGAGGCGCCGATCGTCCGCCAGCTGCTGTCGAGCCTGGGATAGCGACGGACACCGCGCTCTGGCTGGCGCACGTGGGCGCGCTCGCCGCGTGGGTGGGAGCGGCCCTCGTGGCCCAGGTGGCGCTGTGGCGGGCGCGCGCCGGAGGCCATCCCGGCCGCGAGCTGTCGGCCCGCCGGCGCATCCGGCCGTGGCTGGCGGTGGAGCACGCCGGCCTCGCCCTCGCCCTCCTCGCCGGCCTCGCGCTTCTGGAGACGCGAGGCTGGGGTCCCGGCCGCGCCCGCTGGCTCGGCCTGAAGCTGGGCCTGACGCTGTTCCTCGTCGTTCCCCTGGAAGCGATGCACGCCTGGGTGTGCCACGCCTGGATCGCCCGAGGCTTGCGCCAGACGGCGGCCCCTCCCTTCTCCAAGGACCTGGCCCGGGGCATCGGCATGGACGACATGATCCGGGCGCTGGCGGCCCCGCTGCTGGGGATCGGTGTCCCCCTCATCGTGTGGCTGTCGGTGAAACATCCTTTCTAGCGAATGCCTCCTCCCAGTCCACGCCTCCCGTCATCTGCATGAGAACGAACAGCGTGGCCACCGCGCCCACGGTGACGGTGAGGCCCGCGTAGCCCTCGAAGAAGAACGCGTAGCTGAAGAGCACCAGGAAGACCAGCTGCGCCACGCCGGCCTCGAGGAGCGCGAGGCGCATGCCGGCGACCAGGCGCAGGTAGCTCACGACCAGGAGGATGCTCGTCAGCGCGGCAACGAGGAATGCCGCGTGGACATCGATATGGTCGACCAGGTAGGCGAGGAGCAGGTGGAAGGAGAAGAAAGCGGCGGCGAGAAAGAAATAGTTCATGGGATGGAGGCTCCGGCGCCGCACCACCCCCAGCATCACCATCACCGCCATGAAGAAGAGCAGCGACACCGGAGCGAAGAACGTGATGCGCGACGCCAGCGGCCCGGGATTGAGGCGGTCGGGCGGGTCCATGCCGATCTTCTGTCCCGTCACCAGGCTGTCGAAGCGCCACGTGAGGCGCCAGCCGCCGCCCTGCGCGGCGCGACCCGAAGGCGATAGCGTGCCGGCGGGGAAGTCGATCGCGGCGAAGTCGGTCGTCATGTCGAGCTGGAAGTCACGGACCTGGGCGACCCCGGGACCGAACGAGTACGTCCACTCGCCGAGCCCGCGCGAGCGATAGGTGACGAGGACGGCGGCATCGCCTCGCGGCGGCAGTGTCGTCCGCAGCGACGCCCCGTGGCCCAGATCGGAGATGGGCGGCGCCTCCTGCCCGTTCACGGTGAAGCTGAAGCCGTCGTAGATCGCTTGCGCCGAAGGGAAGGGCAGCTCGACCACGACCGGCCGCGGTACGTCGTCGGGATTATGGAGCCGGTATCGTCCGCCGAAGGCGACCGCATAAGTGTCGTACCAGAGCAGGCCCTTGCGGCGCTGGTCGAGGTGCAGCCCGACCGTGATCCGGCTGGAATCCAGCGGGATGGCCGTCTGCTCCGTCACCGTCTTCGTCACCGTTCTCACGATGGCCTTGCCCGCCGCATCCTTGTCCGCCACGTTCTCCGTAATCTTCTGCGGCCGCTGCACCCATGCCCGCGGCGACTGCTGGTCGTGACGCCCGCCCCAGAGGCGAGCCACCTCCTGGGCCAAGCGCTCGTCGGCCTCGCCCGTGCGCTGCACGATGGAAGTGCCCAGGACCGACCAGGCGATGGCGGTGCAGCAGAAGATGAAGCCGACGGCCAACAGGCGCGCAGCGGTCACGGAGCCTCCTTTGGAGGCACACTCGTCAGCCTCCGGCGGCCCCCAAGGGGCAAGAACGGTGCCGGGGAGGCTCGGTGGGGCGTGAGGAGATTGTGAGCGCGCGCAAGACGCGGTCGCCGAGTGGCTTGAAGGTGCGATTTGCAGGTCTCGACGGCTACGCCGCCGGTCGCCGAGGGATCACGTGCGCGCGATCGTGTGTCCGGCCAACCGCATCTGGGTCAGATCCGCCGCAGCAACACCAGCCGCACGAGGTCACCGTCCGGCCAGGCCGCGGCCAGCTCCCAGCCGTCCATTCCCAGCCGATTCAGCTCTTCCACGTCCACGCGCGGGCGCTCGAACACCCGATATTCGAAGTGGTCGGCCGGGGCGGGGTCGGGCTGGGGGACGAGGCCTTCGCGGGAGTAGGCGTCCAGCAGGCGGCGTGCCGGGCCTTCGAGCTCCTCGAAGCGGACCGCGATGCCGGCCGCCCGGCCCGTGTCCGGATCGAATCGCTCGCTGCGCCACACGAGCCGGCAGGGAATCACGACTTCCCGCCCGTCACGGGGCAGGATCACCCTCAGCCGGAGGCTTTCCGACGGATCGAGGGCGATGCGCGTCGAGAGGAAGGCGCCGTCGGCGGAAAGGTCCGTGACGACCACGACATGGCTGCGACTTCCGACCTCGAGCACCGCGCTGCGAACGAAGGGAAGGTTCCGGCGCCTCGTCGAGCGCCGGTCGTTCAACGCGTCGCCTTTCGCGCCCGTTGCTCGCTCTCCATCAGCAGGGCGATGACGGTCTTCGCGTCCTTTATCTCGCCCGCGTGAAGCAGGCCGCGCGCCGCGTCGAGCGTGTACCACTTCACCTCCAGCACCTCGTCGTCGTCGGGGTGGACGGGCGCCTCTTCCAGCCGGGTCGCGCGGAAGAGATGCAGGACCTCGTCGCAGAAGCCGGGAGTGGGATGGAACGTCACCAGGGGCTCGAGATGGCCCGCGCGCCGGCCCACCTCCTCCTCGAGCTCCCGGCGGATCGCCTGCTCCGGCGATTCGCCCTTCTCGAGCACGCCCGCCGGCACCTCCCACAGCGCCTGTCCCACGGGATGGCGATATTGGCGGACGAGCACGAGCCGGCCCTCGTCGTCGACGGGGATGGCGGCCACGGACCCGCGGTGCCTCACCACCTCCCGGAGGGCCTTCGTTCCTCCCTCTTCCTGTATCTCGTCCAGCTCGAGGGAGAGGATCTTCCCGTCGTACACGCGCCGGTGGCTGAGGACGCGCACGGCGGGCTTGCCCTTGGCCGAGGACATCGCGTCAGCGCTCGCGGACGGCAAGTTTGTCCACGCGCACGGTCCCGCCGACCACGAGGACCTTCACGTCGGTGACGTGGGCGGGTCGCGGGCGGAGCGCGCCGAGGTCTCCCTTCCACGGCGACCATCCGCCGGGCCCTTCACCCAGGCTGACTTCCAGGGTCGCGACCCTCGGCTTGCCGCCCTCGTCCTCGTACCCGACGCGGATGCGCACCTGGGCCTCGCCCGCCACGACCTTGTAGTCGAGGGAGACGGCGGCGCCCGCCCCCGCCGCTACGTCCATCCTCTGCGTGGCCGTCGCCGGCCGGTCGGTCCCGTCCAGCTGCAGCACGTTGCCGCGGCCGGAGTCGAGGGCGATGCTGCCGCGATCGAACGTCCAGGCGGCAGGTGCCGCGCCGGGCGCGCCGTCGTCCACGAGAGCGGCCGGCCTGCGCCCGGGCGGGCGGGCGGCGGGATCTCGGCCGCTGTCGCCGGCGGCCCAGCGTGCCCGTTCGGCCATGAGGTCGGCGGCGGCGCGGGCGTAGACCATGCTGGTCTCGACCCTCTGGATGGGCTCCGCGAAGTACTTCTCGCCCGGGTCCAGGTCGTGGGCCTTTCGGTACGCCTCCGCCGCCTGCTCGAGGCGCCGGCGATGGTCGGGGGAGTCCACGGGCAGCTTGTAGGCGAGGGCCTCCTGCGCGACCCCGACGTTATGCAGCCGGGCGGCCTCGGTGTCGCCCTTGTACGTGCGGCGGCTCCACTCCGCGAGAGCCGGCTCGAACTGGCCGCTCTGGGCGAGCTGGTTGCCGGTCTTCAGCTCGCCGTCCACCGCGAGCATGGCCTGGACGGGATCGGGCGAGAAGCACACCGCCGCCACCGCCCGCGCCGCCGCCTGCTCGACGAGGAGCTTCTCGAGGGCGTCCTCCGAGTAGGCCTCCGCCGGCACGCGGTCGTTCTCGTCGAACCGCTCGTCGTAGGTCGATCCCGCGTCGACCTCCCGAGGCCCGGCGGGGGTGTCGACCCGCACCCGCGCGTCGATGCGGCCGGAGGCCAGCTTCAGGTTGACGGGCTGCTTGCGGTAGCCGTAGACGTCCTTCTTCACGTTCTTCTGCTTCTTCTCGTCCCACTCCTCGCGCTCGCCGATCTTCACGTACTTGTCCTCGTAGCGGACGCTGTCGCGCAATCGGGCGGTGAGATCGTCGATCGTGACTTCGACCACGTCGTCCGCGGGGCTGGGGGAATCCACGACGCGCACGACGTTCCATGCGCGGAGCGCGTCTTCGACGCGGTTCCGGACGAGGCCGAGGTGGGCGCTCGTGACCGCCCGCGAGTCGGACGACACGCGGACGGCGACGGTGTCCCCGAGGAGCACGACGTCAGGCGGGCGGTAGCGCGTGAGCGTGACGCGGGTCTTGCTGATGCCGAACTTGGCGGAGCTGTCCGGAGGCGGGATCAGGGCGCAGCCGACCAGCACGAGGAGAACGGCTCGGCGCATGGTCACCTCCGGTTCGGCCCGCGCAATGATAGCGCAGGGATCGCGAAGGCGGGCAAGACCCTACGTCAGGAGATGGTCTTCCTGAAGGCCCTCGTGCTGCCGGCGACGAGGATGACGGCCAGGATCAGCAGCGCGGCCACGTTGGGCCACAGGTCCATGAACCCCGCCCCCCGGATGATGATCCCGCGCGAGATGGCGATGAAATGGGTGGCGGGCAGCACCTTGGAGAGGAGACGGAGGGGCGCCGGCAACGAGGACAGCGGAAAGATGTAGCCCGAGAGCATGATCGACGGCAGCAGGAAGCCCTGCGCGCCCTGGATCGCCTCCATCTGGGTGTTGGCCCGCGACGAGATGAGCAGCCCCAGCGCCAGCAGCGAGAAGAGGTAGATGACCGACAGGGCGAGGAGCAGGAAGACGTTCCCGTGGATCGGAACGCCGAAGACGAACACCATCAGGACGAGCACGAGCAGGAGCTGGACGAAGCCGAGCAGCAGGTAGGGGAGCAGCTTGGCGAGCACGACGGCCACCGGCGATGCGGGCGTCACCATGAGCTGCTCGAGGGTCCCGCGCTCCCGCTCGCGGACGATGGAGAAGGCGGCGAGGATCGTACCCGAGAACGTCAGGAGGATGGCCACGAGGCCGGGGATGAGCAGGTTCGCGCTGCGGCTGTCCGGGTTGAAGAGCAGGAGCGGGAACGGCTGGACGGGCATCTCCCGGAGGCCGGTCCGCTGGGCGATCTCCCCGAGCGACTTCTGCAGGCCCAGCCCGTTGGCGGCGGCGAGGGTCGAGCTGGACATCGTGGAGTCGGACCCGTCGATGAGCACCATGAAGTCGGCGGGCCGGTTGTCGAGGCGCTTGCGCGCGTAGTCGGGTGGAATCTCTATCCCCACCGACGCGCGTCCGGCCACGATGCGCTCCCGCAGCGCGGCCCGCGAGGGGGCGAACTCGACGACGTCGAAGTAGCTGGTGTTGACGAAGTCGCGGACGAGCTCCCGGCTGTCGGGGGTCTGGCTCTGGTCGAAGACCACCGTCGGCACGTGCTTCACGTTGGTGTCGATGAGGCCGAAGAGCACGAGCTGGAACACGGGGATCGCGAGCGCGAAGCGCAGCGTGCCCGTGTCGCGCCGCATCTGGATCGCCTCCTTGCGGAGGACCGCCCAGAAGCCTCTCATGACGCGGCCTTCGCCTGGCCGTTGCGGGCGGCGGCCGCGAGCTTGGTGAGGCGGACGAACACGTCCTCGAGCGAGGCCTCGATGGGCCGGACGCGGACCGCCGCCCCCGCCGCGCTCTCGAGCTCGCGGGCGATCTGCGCGTCGCTGACGTCGGCGCGGACGAGAAGGTGGAGCGAGTTGCCGAAGATCGTCACGTCGTCGACGTAGGGCAGCGAGCGCGCGTAGCCCATCACCGCCGCCGCGCCCTGGTCGCAGGCGGCCTCCACGCGCCGAGTGCCCGGCGGCGTCACCTCCGGCCGCTTCGTCAGCTCCGCGGGCTTGCCCTGGACGAGCATCTTGGACAGGTAGAGATAGCCGACGGTACCGCACCGCTCCGCCTCGTCCATGTAGTGCGTGGTGACGACGAGCGTCACGCCACCGGCCGCGAGCTGGAAGAGCAGGTTCCACAGCTCGCGCCGGGCGACGGGGTCGATGCCGGCGGTGGGCTCGTCGAGGAACAGCACCCGGGGCTCGTGCATGAGGGCGGCGGCCAGCGCCAGCCGCTGCTTCCAGCCGCCCGAGAGCTGCGCGGCGAGGCGGTCGCGGTAGGGCTCGAGGCCGGTGAGGCCGATGGCCCACTCCCGCCGCTCGATGCGGCGCGGGCCCTGCAGGCCGTAGACGGAGGCGAAGAAGTCGAGGTTCTCGAGCGCGGTCAGGTCCTCGTAGAGCGAGAACTTCTGGGGAACGTAGCCGATCCGCCGCCGGATCTCCTCGCCGCTCCGGCGGACGTCGAGGCCGTCTACGCTCGCCTCCCCTTCGGTGGGCGCGAGCAGGCCGCAGAGGATCCGGATGAGCGTCGATTTGCCGGATCCGTTGGGACCGAGCAGGCCGTAGATCTCGCCTCGGCGGACGGCCAGGGTCACCTTGTCGAGGGCGCGGAACTTCCCGAAGTCGCGCGAGACCTGCCGGACCTCGATGCCGTGCTCGCCGTCGGCCGCGCTGGTGGCCGCGCTCATGGCTGCAACCGGACGAGGGCGGCCATCCCCGGCTTCAGCTCCGGTGCGGGCTCGACGTTCACCTTCACCCCGAAGACCTGGTCGCTGCGCTGGTCCAGGGTCTGGATGTTGCGCGGCGTGTACTGCGCTCGCGGGCTGATCTCGACGACCTTGCCCGGGAAGGTCCGCTTGGGGAAGGTGTCGACGGTCAGGTCCGCGCGCTGGCCCACGCGCACCAGGCCGAGCTTCGTCTCGGGGACGAAGACGCGCACCCAGAGCTGGTCGGGCTCGAGCAGCGTGGCCACCGGCGCGTTGGGCGCCACCAGGTCGCCCGGACGCAGGTCGAAGGACTGGACGACGCCCGCCGCCGGTGCCTTGACGACGGTCTCTTCTCGCTGGCGGTGCAGGTACGCGAGGTGGCGCTCGGTCTCGGCCAGGGCGCCCCGCGCGGCCTCGATCTCCTGGGGGCGGTTGCCGCGTTCCAGCTCGCGCAGCATCTCCTGCCTGGTCCGGGCGGCGGTGGCGGCGTCGTCGTAGGTCTGGCGCGGAACGATCCCCTCCTTCATCAGCAGCCCGAGGCGCCGCCGGTCCTTCTCCGCGTTCTCGTAGTCGGCGCGGGCACGGTTGATCTCCTCGGGGCGGGCGCCGGCGAGGACGAGGGCCAGCCGCGCCCGGGCCTGCTCCACCCGGGACTCCTGTTCCCGGACCTGCGCGTCGAGCAGATCGGGCTCCAGGGTGACGATGGGCTGGCCGGCGGCCACCGACGCGCCCTCGTCGACGTGGACGACCGTCACCCGGCCGCCCACGAGCGACCCGACCTGGACGTCGCGGGCCTCGATGGAGCCGGAGAGGACGAGATCGTCGTCGCGCTTGCGGAGCTTGAACGCCCAGAACACGGCGGCGGCGATCAGGACGAGGGCGATGGGAACGACGAGCTTGCGTTTCATGAGGCGCGCTTCCGCGGGACGGTGAGGGCGCCGCGGCTCCAGATGTCGAGCAGGGTGTCGATGTAGCGGTCGAGGGAGAGGGGAGGATCGACGAGCGGCAGCACCCGGTGGAAGAAGACGTAGGCGTTGAGGTTGCCCATGAAGGCCATGGCCGCGGCCTTCGGATCGCGGACGCGGACGGTCCCCGCGCGGGTCGCGCGGCGCAGGTAGCTCTCGAGCAGGGCGAACACGCGCCGGGGGGGGCTGTTCCGGGCCTGGGGATTCCAGGGCAGCCGGATGGTGCGCCGATCGGCGGCGCTCTTGTCGTACATCCAGCAGGCGATGCTCTCCGAGATCTGCGCCTCGATGAAGGGGATGACGGTCCGGGCCAGCTCGCTCAGGACTTCCCGGGGCCGGGTCACGTCGGCTTCGGCGAGGAAGGCCATGGGGAAAGGGCGCTCGGGGGCCGGAGGCTCGGCCATGGCGGCGGTGAACAGGGAGGCCTTGTTCGGCGCGTGGCGCAGCAGGGCGGCCGGGCTCACGCCCAGGCGGCCGGCGATGGCGGCCAGCGTGGTGCCGTCGTAGCCCCGCCCGGCGAAGGCCTCCCGGGCGGCGTTCAGGACTTCTCCTCGCGTGACCCGAGCCGGGCGCCCCATTTCAGAGTAAATATACAGTTATTTATTAACTTGTCAAGCGATCCGATTCGAGATTCGGTTCGACGGACAGGAACGGGAACAGAACGGACGGACGGGCGAAGCGCGGCCGCGCGAGCAGAGCCGCCGGACCCCCGGCGGCGTCAATACTGGCAGCGGCTCCAGGGGCCGCGAAAGGAGCCTATATGCCGCATCCGATGCGGACATCCCGCCTCACCCTCGGCCTGGCCGCGGCGGTCCTCGTCGCCGGGCTCGCGGGATGGCCATTCGCCATTCGGGCCCAGGAAGCGGAGCGCAACCCGCCGCCGGATCCCAGGGTCCGGCCCGAGGCGAGGCTCGTCCCGCAGCGGCAATGGGAGTACAAGCAGCTTCCGTGCGTACCGACGGCGCCCCTCGTCAGGGAGCGCGGCGATTTCGCCGACAGGCTGAACGAGGACGGCAAGCGCGGCTGGGAGCTCGTGAGCCTGGTCGAGGTTCAACACGCACCGGGACACGAGTGCCTGCTCGCGACGTTCAAGCGGCCGGTGCTGAATTGACACGAATGCGGCGCGCTCCGCTACGCGCGAAGCGTCATCGAGCGCCTCGCGTCGGAGTAAATCCGCCGCGAGGCGACAAGGAAACGCTCCACTGCGCGCGCCGAACACTCGCGCCGGAGGAGATTCTTCAGCGGCCCACTGTCTGGGGCCTCATCGCCGCAGGACCGCGAGCAGGGCCTGCAGGTCCGCGGGAAGCGGGCTCTCGAAGGACATAAGCTCGTCCGTGGCCGGATGCGTGAAGGCCAGCCGGGCGGCGTGCAGGGCCGGCCGGGAAAGCGCCTCGAGCGCCGCGCGTGCTTCGGGACGGCGCGAGGCGGGCCGGCGCCGCCCGCCGTAGGTGGGGTCACCGGCGACGGGATGGCCGAGGGCGGCCAGATGCACGCGGATCTGGTGGGTGCGCCCGGTGGCGATGCGGACGCTCAGGAGCGCGGCGCCGTCGAGTGCCTCGACGACGCGATACGTGGAGCGGGCGGCGCGGCCGCGGGGCGCCCGGACGGACATACGTCGGCGGTGGACGGGATCGCGGCCGATGGGGACGTCGATCGTGCCCTCCGCGGCGCGGGGGACGCCGAGGACGACCGCCAGGTAATCCTTCTCCACCGTCCGCCCCGAGAACTGCCGTGAGAGGGCGAGGTGCGAGGCGTCGTCCTTCGCCACCACCAGCAGCCCCGAGGTTCCGCGGTCGAGGCGGTGGACGATGCCCGGCCTCACGACACCTCCGATTCCCGACAGGTCGCGGACCCGGTGCAGCAACGCGTTGACGAGCGTTCCCGTGGCGCGGCCGGCCCCGGGGTGGACGACGAGGCCGGCGGGCTTGTCCACCACGAGCAGATGACGGTCTTCGTAGACGACGGCGAGGGGAATGTCTTCGGGGACGGGCACGGCCGGCTGCGGCGCCGGAACCCGGACCGAGATCGCTTGACCGGTCTTGAGCCGCAGCGACCGGCGGGCGACGCGGCCGTCCACCAGGACACCGCCGCCGGTGATGATCGCTTGCAGCCGGGCGCGGCTGAGGTCGGGCATGGCCCCGGCCAGCCACCGGTCCAGCCGCTCGCCGGCGCCGGCCTCGTCCACGGCGAGGCTCCGCGCGTCAGCGTCCGCGGTCACGCCGTGATCAGGAGGTGGCGGCCGCGGTCTTGGGACGCTCCTTGCGGAGCACGTAGGGATACAGGAAGAGGACGGCCAGCACCATCAGGATCGCGATGAACTGCGACGTCGACAGCCATCCGCCCAGGACCATCCCGCGGGCCGCGTCGCCGCGGTAGAACTCGATCACGAAGCGGGCCACCGCGTACAGGAAGATGTAGGCCAGCGTCACCTGGCCCTCGAAGCGCTTCCGACCGGACAGCCATCTCAGGAAGATGAAGATCGCCAAGGTGGCCGCCGACTCGTAGAGCTGCGTCGGGTGAAGCGGGGTGTCGATGGGCGTTCCCACCTGCCGGGTGGCGTACACGTCGTGGAAGGTCACCGCCCACGGCACGTCGGCGGCCCGGCCGTAGCAGCAGCCGGCGGCGAAGCATCCCAGCCGCCCGATGGCCTGGCCGATGGCCACGCCCGGCGCGAGCACGTCGGCCGTCTTCCAGGCATCGAGGCGATGCCGGCGCGCGAACCACCACGCGACGGGGAACGCGCCGAGCAGACCGCCGTAGAACACGCCTCCGCTCTGGAGCAAGCCGAGGATCTCCCCGGGATGCTTCGCGTAGTAGGGCCACTCCACGAGGAGGAGCAGGAGCTTCGCGCCCACCAGGCCTCCGATGAGCACGTAGACGGCCATGTCCGTGATGACGGTGGCGTCCAGCCCGGCCTTTTTCGCCTGCCGGCTCACGACCCACAGGCCGGCGAGGAACGCCAGGGCCAGGAGCACGCCGTAGGTGTGAAGGGTCAGGGGGCCGATGTGCCGGCCGAAGACTTCGAAGGCGGGCAGCGTGAAGAGGCGCGGATACATCTACTCGGACCTCACCGGGGAGGAGGTGTCGACCACGGCCCGGCCGGAGCCCGCGTCCTGCTCCAGGGTCGGCGGTCCCGGCTCCACGCGCGGCGGCTGGGGCGCTTCCCCGGCCTGAGGCTGGCGGAGGATGTCGATGACGAGCAGGACCACGCCGATGCTGATGGCGGAGTCGGCCACGTTGAAGGCCGGCCAGTGGTGCACGCCCCAGTAGGCGTCGACGAAGTCGATCACGTATCCGAGCCGGGCCCGGTCGAGCAGGTTGCCGAGCGCGCCGCCCATGATCAAGGCGAGCGCGGTCTGGGGCAGGCGGCTCCGCGCCGGCAGGCGCCATGCGTAGGCGGCGATCGCCCCGAGGGCGGCCAGGCTCACGACCGCGAAGAGCAACGACTGGTACGGGAGATCGGCCTCCGACAGGATCCCGAACGCCGCGCCGCGGTTCTGCACGTACGTGAGGCGGAGGAGGCCGTCGACGAGGAGGCGGCTCTCGTGCAGGTTCATGAAATGGTCGACCAGCAGCTTGGTGAGCTGGTCGAAGACCACCACGAGGGCGGCGATGGCGACGTAGATCGTGCGGTCCGAGCCGGTGGTCTTCACCTTGCCTCCAGAACCGGGGCGCACCGCTCGCAGAGCCCGGGATGGGACAGGCGGCCGACCTTCTCCGAGTAGGTCCAGCAGCGCTCGCACTTCGCCCCGGCGGCGCGGGACACCTGCACCGTGAGACCTCCGTCGCCCTCCCCGAGGTCCACGCGGCTCACGATGAAGAGGTTGGCCAGGTTCCCCGGGAAGGGCGGACCCTGCGCCTCGTACGACCGGAGCCGGGCGACGGTCTCCTTCGGGGCGGTGATCTTCACCCGCGCCTCGAGGCTGGAGCCGATCTCCTTGGCGGCCCGCGCCAGCTCGAGCTGCTTGAGTACCTCGTCCCGGACCGGAAAGAGCGCATCCGACCAATCCATGACGACGTTATAGTCGCGGTTCCTCGCCTTCTCCGGGAAGACCTGTTCATGCACGGAGCCCCGCGATCCCGGGATGTAGGACCAGGCCTCGTCGGCGGTGAAGGGCAGGATCGGCGCGATGAGCCGGGTCATGTCCGACACGATCTGCCACAACACGGTCTGGGCTGATCGCCGCCGAGGGTCCGCGGCCGCCTCGCAGTAGAGCCGGTCCTTGAGAATGTCCAGATACACGGATGACACGCCGGCACAGTAGTCGATCAGCTCATGGTAGACGATGTGGTACTCGTTCGCCCCGTAGGCATCGAGGACGCGGTCTTTGAACATCGTGTGATTCATCAGGGCGTACTTGTCGATGTCTTCCAGCTTTCCCTCCGCCACCCCGTCCTGGTCGGCATCGAAGTCATACAGGTTCGAGAGCAGGTAGCGGCACGTGTTGCGGATCTTGCGGTACGCCTCGGCGATGCCCTTGAGCATCTCCGGCGAGAAGCTCATGTCGCCGCGGTAGTCCGACATCGTGACCCACAGCCGGAGCACCTCCGCCCCATAGGTGTTGATCAGCTTCTGGGTGTCCACGTCGTTGCCCAGGCTCTTCGAGATCTTCCGGCCCTGGGCGTCCACGGTGAAGCCGTGGGTGATCACCTTCTGGTAGGGGGCGCGGCCCCTCGTCGCCACGCCGATCAGCAGGGACGAGTGGAACCAGCCTCGGTGCTGGTCGCTCCCTTCGAGGTAGACGTCCGCCGGCCACGGAAGGTCGGGGCGGCGGCCGAGGACGGCGGCGTGGGACGAGCCGGAGTCGAACCATACGTCCAGGATGTCGCGCTCCTTGTCGAAGTCCGTGCCTCCGCACGACGGACACCGTCCGCCGGGGGGCAACAGGTCCGCCGCCGGACGCTCGTACCATGCGTCGGCGCTCTCCTTCTCGAAGATGTCGGCCACGTGACGGGCCGCCTCGGCGGTCAGGAACGGGGTCTGGCAGCCGCGGCAATAGAAGGCCGGTATGGGAACGCCCCACAGCCGCTGGCGCGAGATGCACCAGTCGGGCCTGGTCGCGATCATGTTCCCGATGCGCTCCTTGCCCCAGGCCGGGTACCACTCCACCTGGTCGACGGCGCGGAGGGCCTTCGTGCGAAGCGTTTCCCCGCCGGTTCCCTTCTCGTTCTCGTCGAGGGCGATGAACCACTGCTCCGTCGCGCGGAAGATGATGGGGTTCTTGCAACGCCAGCAGATCGGGTACGAGTGCTTCTCCTGGCCCGAGGACAGCAGTGCGCCCTGCTCCTGGAGGTGACGCACGATCCCGGGGTTCGCGTCGAAGACCTTCTGGCCGGCGAAGCCGTCGACCTCGGGAAGGAACCGACCCGCCTCGTCCACCGGGCAGTAGATGTCCAGGCCGTACCGGATGCCGGTGAGGTAGTCGTCCCAGCCGTGGCCGGGGGCGGTGTGCACGACGCCGGTGCCCGCCTCGAGCGTCACGTAGTCGCCGAGCACGGCCGGAGAGTCGCGGTCGATCCAGGGATGCCGGAAGCGCAGGTTCTCGAGCGCGGCACCCTTCACGACCGCGAGCGGCTCGCCCAGCCGGGGCCCTTTCCAGCGGGCGACGGAGGCGTCCTTGAGGCCGGTGGCGAGCACGTAGACGTCCTGGCTGCCCTCGGCCGGATAGAAGCCGTAGTCGAACTCCGGATGGAAGGCGACCGCGAGGTTGGCGGGCAGCGTCCATGGGGTGGTCGTCCAGATGACCGCCCCGACCTTCCTTCCCTTCAGCGCCGGGTACCGGGCGGCGAGCGCCTCGTGCTCGGTTGAGGCGAGGGGGAAGCGGACGTCGATCGACGGGCTGAGGTGGTTCTCGTCGTATTCGACCTCGGCCTCGGCCAGGGCGGTGCGGTCCGAGATGCACCAGTGGACCGACTTCTTGGCCTTGTAGACGAGGCCCTTCTCCACGAACGTCGCGAGCTGGCGGACGATCGTGGCCTGGTACTCGGGCTTCATCGTCAGGTAGGGGTTGTCCCACTCGCCGAGGATCCCGAGCCGCTCGAACTCCTCGCGCTGGATCGCCACGAACTTCTCGGCGTAGGCGCGGCATTCCCGCCGGAACTCGACCGGGGACATGTCCTTCTTCTTCGGACCCAGGTTCCGGTCTACCTGAAGCTCGATCGGAAGGCCGTGGCAGTCCCATCCGGGGACGTACGGCGCATCCATCCCCGCCATGGAGCGGCTGTGCACCACGAGATCCTTCAGCACCTTGTTCACCACGGTACCGAGGTGGATGTGGCCGTTCGCGTAGGGAGGGCCGTCGTGGAGCACGAAGATCGGCGCCCCGCGGCGCGCCTGCCGCACCTTGTCGTAGAGCCGCTCCGCCTTCCACTGGGCGAGCCGGCGCGGCTCCGCCTGCGCGAGGTTCGCCTTCATGGGGAAGTCCGTGCGCGGGAGGTTGAGGGTGGACTTGAGATCTTCCGCGGTCGTCAAAACAAGCCAGCGTACCATGCGAGCGGAAAACCCGTCAAATCAGCGTCCTAGCGCCGTTTTTTTGGACCTCGCCCGCCCGGGCTTCGGCTAGAATCTTTGAAAGGAGCCAGAAACCCGATGAGAAGATCCCGCGTCCTGCCGGCCCTCATCCTCGCGGCCCTCACCGGCCTCATCGCCTGCACCAAGGGTGGCGAGTGCGACAAGTGCACCACTGACGCCGATTGCAAGCAAGGCTTCTTCTGCTCGGAGTTCAACGACCAGACTCACCGCTGCGGCTCCGGCGTCGGCGCCACGACCTGCCGGGTGAGGTGAGCCGCTAGCGCTCCGGTTGCGCCGGCGCCATACCCACACCCGCGCCGACCACCGGCACTCGCGGTCCCAGCTCGCGGGGGACGAGCCGCAGGGCCAGGAACGCTCCGATCATGCCCGTCGCCACCGTGTAGATGGGCCAGAACACGAGCTGCGGCAGCAGCGCCAGGAAGAAGAGCTGCTCGAAGCTGCCGGAAGCGAACTCGTGCCAGTGCCCGCTCATCGGGTTCTTGATGTAGACGAGGTTCGAGACGTCGTAGTGAGAGCCCAGCCCCAGGGTCGTGGCCAGCACGTTCAAGAGCGCCACCGCGCCGCGCACGGCGAAGCCGTAGGCCAGGAGCGACCACGCCACGTTGCGCAGCCCGCGCCCCTCCTTCTTGGCGTGCAGCGCGAAGAATGCTCCCACGATCGGGGGCAGCCAGGTGACGCCGATCGGCCGCGTCCAGCTCGGCGGAGCCGCCGCCTTGTCGAGGGCAAATCGCGTCGCGGTCACGAGCAGGCTGAGCACGACGGCGGTGGCCATCCAATGGCTTCCGAGCCGGCGCGCGGTGGCGTCGCCGACCGCGAGGCCGGCCGTGCCGAGGAGCAGGCACACGCCGGTCAGCACGTAGTAGGGGAGGCTGGCCGAGGCCGAAGCCTGCTCGGTGACGTAGGCGGGGCCGAGGACCACTACCGCCATCGTCGCCGCCTCGCGATGGCCTTCCGCGCGCAGGGCACCCACGAGGAACAGGACGCCGAGCCCGCTCGTGAGCACCGCCAGCGCGCGCCGCCAAGGGCCGGGCAGGCGCCCCCACCACAGGAGCGCCGCCGCGACGGCCGACACCTCCGCGAAGATCACGACCCTGTCCAACCCGGGGGGCACGCGGGGAGTATACAGTCTATGGAAGCGAACTCATGAGCGGGGAAGCGCGGGCCACCGGACTCGCCGAAGCGCCTTCGTGGGTGGGGTGGTGCTGCTCGTACTGCTCGGCGCCGCTCGAACCCCACGGCCACGGCTTGCTCTGCCGCGCGGAAGACCGCTGGTTCGCAACGCAGGACGGCGTCCACCGGCTGCTCACGGAGGAGCGGCGGCGCGAGCTGCTGCCGGCGGTGGAGATGGATCAACGGGTCCGGCGCGACGAGGGGTGGCGCGCCGAGCCGGGATTGCCCGACGTGGCCCCGGGCCATCCGCACGCGCGCGCGTGGCGGTCGCGCGCCGCGCGTTTCCGCCAGGCGCGGGCGCTCGCCGCCGGTCGGTTGGGCCCGGGTCCGTGGCGCGTGCTCGACCTCGGCGCCGGCTGCTGCTGGACGGCCATCGGCCTTCTCGAGGACGGACATCGCGTGGCCGCCGTGGACGTGAACGTGGATGCCGAGGACGGCCTGCGGGGCGCGGAGCGCGTCAGCCCGCGAGCCGCCGCGATCGATCGCGCCGAAGCGGAGATGGAGGCGCTGCCCGCGGAGCCCGCCTCCTTCGACCTCGTCCTCGCCGCCGCTTCGCTCCACTACGCGGCTCATCTGACGCGGACGCTCGTCGAGTTGCGGCGCGTAACGCGCCGCGGGGGAGTATTCGTCGCCTTCGATTCCCCCGTCTTCGGCCGGCGCCAGGATGGAGAAGCGATGGTGGCCGAGCGCATGCGCGTCCAGGCGCGCCGGTACTCGGTGCCGCTGGATCGCGACGGCCAGCCGGGCTACCTGGTGGGCGACGAGCTGCCGAGCCTGTTCCGCACCGCGGGCTGGTCGCTCGAGGTCCACGCCGGGCCGGGCCGGGCGAGGCGGTGGGCGTGGGACCTCCGGGAGGTCCTGCGCCGCGGCCGCGCCGCGCGCTTCCCGATCCTGCTCGCGCGGCGTGATGGCTAGGCGCGCCGCCGCTGCTGATATAATCGCCGGTCCCGCGGTCGGTTCATCCGGGGAGCATGAATGCAAGAGCTCATCGACATCCTGACCGCCATGGCCAGCAAGAAGGGGGAGATCGGCAACCCCCTCGAGCTGTTCCTGGACATGGCCGAGCGGATCGTCAAGAGCGTCTCGATCGAGTTCGGGGCCAAGAACGACGAGGTGGCGATCCTCGTCCTCACCTCGGACCAGAAGCACCTGCGCTTCGCCGCTCCGCGCAAGTTCGCCGACCTCGGCACGATCCCCATCAGCAAGCGCGACTCGATCGCCGTCAACGTCCTCGCCCGCAAGGCGGGGGAGGCGATGAACAACGTGCCGATGGTGAGGCACGTCTCGTTCTTCGAAAGCGTCAAGATCAGGGACCGGCCGGCGGTGCCGATCCAGAAGATGATCACCGTGCCCATCCTGCTGCGGGGCGAGGTGGTGGGCGTGGCCCAGGTCAGCCGCAAGGGCGACTCGGCCGCGGAGGCCGGCCCCGATTTCACCCAGTCCGACGTCGACAAGGCGCAGGACCTCTTCTCGAGGATCTCGCCCTACCTGCTCGAGGCGCGGCCCGAGCGGTTCTGAGGCCTACTCGTCCGCGAAGCGGACGCTGCCGGAATCGTCGGCCACGAGCGGCCGCAGGCCCATCGCCAGCGGCGTCGCGACCACGCGGAACTCCCCCTTGTCGGCTTGCAGCTCGAAGCGGTAGCCGTGGCGCTGGAAGGCGTTGGGGTGCGGCAGCGTCTCGCCGCCGGGCAGGACTTCCTTGAAGCTGCCGTAGCGGCCGTGTCCCTTCTGGAAGGCCTCCTCGAAGCTGATCACGTTCAGCAACACGAAGATGGCCCGGCGCTCGGCGGGGTCGCTCGTGCGCGGGAAGCGGGGCCGCGTCCCGAAACGACGGTTGGTGCCGAAGGATCCGCGGTTGCCGCCTCGTGACTCGCTATACGTGCCGGCGGCTCGGTCTCCCGCGGCGCGGCCGTCTTCCGCGGGCGGCTCGCGGTCGAGGATGGACTCGGGCTCCGCCGCCGTCACCGCGCCTCCGGGGGCGCCCTGCGTGCCGCCGCTGGCCGCGGCACCGCCGGCGACCGCAGGGCCGGCCTTGGCGGGACGCCGGCCTCCGTCCCCGGCCGGAGCAGGCGTCGCGCGTCCGCCGGCGGGCGCCGTCGCGGGCGCGCCACTCGGCTCGGCGTTTGCCGCCGCCGGCGATGCGGCCGCGCTCGGTGCGGCCCCGGATGGCGATGGGGCGGCGGCCAGCGTCGTCGAGGGCACGGCCGGCGCGGGCGCCAGCGTACCCGCAACGGGACCCGGCGGCGCGGGGCGCGGCCGCAGGATCAGGAACGCGGCCACGCCGACGGCGAGCAGCAGCGTTAAGCCGCCCGCGAGAAGGCCCACCAGGAGACCGGTCTTCGAGCCCGCCGGGGGCGCGGGAGCGGGTGCAGGGCGGGGGATGGGCGGGGCGGCGTTGACGCGCGTCGCCGTCGCCGGGCTCACGCGGGTGGCCGCGGCCGGCGATACCTGGGTCGGAGGACCGGCCGCGTGCTGCGTGGGCGTGGACGCGAGCGTCGGCGAGGAGCCCGGAATGTAGGTGGTGGGCCCGGGGACGTACCCGGGCGCCGTCGCCATCTCGGATTGCCGCAGCGTGGGCGTGGAGCCGGGACGGGCGAGGGCCACGAGGTCGTCGGCCAGCTCGCGGCCCGCCTGATAGCGTCCGGCCGGGTCCTTGGTGAGAGCCCGCGCGACGATGCGGACCAGCTCCTCGGGGATCTCGGGGTCCTGCTCCCGAAGGGGAGGCGGCTCCTCCGTGATGATCTTGAAGATGAGGCCGGTGATCGAGTCGCCGCGGAACGCCTTCTTTCCCGCGACCATCTCGTAGACGATCGCCCCCACCGCGAAGAGGTCGCTGCGGCCGTCGATCGCGGAGCCCCGCGCCTGCTCGGGGCTCATGTACGACGGCGTCCCGAGCAGGCTCCCGGTGGCCGTGAGGTGCTCGGCCGAATCGGTCACCTTGGCGATGCCGAAGTCGGTGACCTTCACCCGGTCGCCCGCCTCCACCATGATGTTGGCCGGCTTGATGTCGCGGTGGACGACGTTGTGCTTGTGGGCGAAGTCGAGCGCGTCGGCGACCTGGGCCGCGAGCGCGGCGGCGCGATCGACGGGCAGCCGACCCGCGCCCGCGATGACGCGGTCGAGGCCGACGCCGTCGATGAACTCCATCGCGATATAGCTCACGCCCTCCGAGTCGCCGATGTCGTAGATCGTCACGATGTTGGGGTGCTTGAGCTGGGCGGAGACCATCGCCTCGCGCTTGAAGCGGTCCATCAGCTCTTCCAGGCCCGCGCCGCCGCTGGCGGCGAGGCCTTCGAGGCGGATGGTCTTGATCGCGACCATGCGGCCCAGGATCTTGTCCTTGGCCTTGTAGACGGTGCCGAAGGCTCCCGCGCCCAGCCGCTTGATCACCTGGTAGCGCTGGGCGATCTGCGTCGGGTCCGGCGCCATCGTCATCCTGGGGGCCAGCCCAGCTTGCGGCCGCCGACCAGGTGCAGGTGGACGTGATAGACGCTGTATCCCGCATCCGGGCCGTGATTGAACACCAGCCGGAAGCCGCGATCCTCGAGTCCTTCGGCCTGGGCAAGGTCGCGTGCGCGCCGCACCAGGCTCCCGACGAGAACGTCGTCCTGCGGGGTCAGGTCCGTGAGGCTCGTGATGTGTCTTTTGGGGATCACGAGCACGTGCACGGGGCCCTGGGGGTTGATGTCGTGGAACGCGAGGACCGTGTCGTCCTGGTAGGCCACCCGGGCCGGGATCCTGCCCGCGACGATCTCGCAGAATAGACAGGGCATGGCGAGTGAGTCTACACCTTACCTTGCCGGCGGTTCCATCTGACGATCCACCTCGTCCAACAATTGTCTGATGTTCCGCGCGTTCTGGCCGAAGTCCCACGGCAGGGACGGGGAGCGCGAGAGCACCCTGATCTCGGTCCGGCTGCCCTGCCGGCGGACCTGCACGGTGATGTCCTCCTTCAGGCCGACGAGGGGGATCGCGTGCTCCGCCTGGACGTCGGTGCCCTTCGCGCCGCTGGCTGCCCCCACCACACGCCAGCGCGGCAGACTGCCGATTGCGGCCTTCACGGCCGCCGCCACCCGGTCGCCCCCGGCGGCATAACTGCGCGGCTTCAGGTCCGGGTATTCCGGCGTGCGCCCGGTTTCCACCTCGTGGATCCGCGGCCAGGCCAGGCACAGGGCGGCCGCCGCGGCGGCGATGAGGATCAGGAGGACGAGCGTGCTGCGTTTCATCTTGAGCTGGGGGGTGCTAGCGGCGCACCCCCCAGACCCCCCGCTCGCTCCGCGGAAGTGAATCCCGCTCCGCTCGCAGTCACTGCAGCTCCAGGGGGAGCTGCGGCGACCCGAGGCCGCGCAGGACCTTTCGCGTGATCGACGAGACCGGGAGCGCCGCGATCTCCTCCGGCCGCACCCACCGGAAGCGTTCCGGGTCCACGGGAGGCCGCCGCCGCAGCCGCGACGAGTACGCCTCGAGCCGGATCCGGCGGAAGGTGATGGCATGGCGGCCACGCGCGACGAGCTTTCCCGGAACCAGGTCCAGGCCGTGGCGCTGCTTCAGCTCGCGGGCCAGGTCGGGCAGGCCGCGGGCCTCGAGCGAGGTCTGGGGGACTTCCCACATCCTGCCCATGAGCCGGCCTTCACCGCGGCGGACGAGCAGGACCCGCCCGCCTTCCTCGACGAGGGCCGCGGCCACCGTCACCGCCACCGGCGCCCGGCGCGCCCGGCCCTCCGGGAGCTGCTCCGCGATGCCCAGGGCCAGCGCCGCGCAGTGCGCGCGCAGGGGGCAGGCGGGGCATGCGGGACGGCGGGGAAGGCAGACGGTGGCCCCGAGCTCCATGAGGGCCTGGTTCCAGTCGCCGGGAGCCTGCCGGTCGAGCAGCTCGTCAGCCTTGTTGTAGAAGGCCGCGTCCGCGCGCCATTCGGGTCCCCGCAAAGCGAACAGCCGTGCGAGCACCCTGCGCACGTTGCCGTCGACCACGGGCAGCGGCACGCCGTGCGCGATCGACAGCACCGCGCTCGCCGTGTAGAGACCGACGCCGGGCACGGCCAGCGCGGCCTCCAGCGTGCGGGGGAAGCGTCCCCGATGGCGCTCGAGAACGTGACGGGCCCCGCGGTGGAGGTTCCGGGCCCGGTGGTAGTAGCCGAGCCCGGACCACAGCGCCAGCACCTTCTCCTCGGCGGCGCCGGCGAGCGACGGCAGGTCGGGAAAGGCGGCCACGAACGCCTCGTAGTAGGGCATCACGGTCTTCACGGTGGTCTGCTGGAGCATCACCTCGGAGATCCAGATGCGGTAGGGATCCCGCGTGCGTCGCCACGCAAGGTCCCGCCGATGCCGGCGGTACCACTCGATCAGGGGCCGGCGCAGCGGACCGGCGGTCTTCATGCCTCCGCGGCGGGAAGAGCGTCGGTGGCCCGGCGGCCGCCCTGGTCGAAGCGCTCGATGTCGGCGCCGATCCCGCGCAGCTTCTCGTCGATGCGGTAGTAGCCGCGGTCGAGGTGGTAGATGCGGTCGACCACCGTCTCCCCGCGGGCGGCGAGGGCGGCCAGGAGCAGGCACGCCGAGGCGCGCAGGTCGGTCGCCATCACCTGCGCCCCCGAGAGCGGCGCGTGGCCGGTGACGATGGCCGTGTTGCCGTCGACGCGGATGTTCGCGCCCATGCGCTGCAGCTCCGCCACGTGCATGTAGCGGTTCTCGAAGATCGTCTCCGTGATGCGGCTGGTGCCCGAAGCCTGCGTCATGAGCGCCATGTACTGCGCCTGCATGTCGGTGGGGAAGCCGGGATGGGGGACGGTGGTGACGTCCGAGGGCCGCACGGTCCGGGGCGCGCGGATGCGCATGTTGTCGGGCCCCTCCTCGACGCGGAGGCCCGTCTCCCGCAGCTTGTCGATGACCGCGCGCAGGTGCGGGGGGTGGCAGTTCCGCACCTCGATGTCGCCGCCCGCGATGGCACACGCGATCACGAAGGTCCCGGTCTCGATGCGGTCGGGGATGACGTGGTGCTCGGCGCCGTGGAGGGTCGGGACGCCGTCGATCCGGATCGTGGAGCCGCCCGCGCCCTGGATGCGCGCTCCCATCTTGATGAGCAGATCCGCCAGGTCCACGATCTCGGGCTCCTGGGCCGCGTTGCGCATGATCGTCTCGCCATGGGCCAGGCTGGCCGCCATCATGACGTTCTCGGTGCCCGTCACGGTGACGGTGTCGAACTGGATCTCGGCGCCGCGCAGCCGTTCGGCCTGCGCCTCGACGTAGCCGGACTCCACCCGGATCGTGGCCCCCAGCTTCTCCAGCGCCTGCAGGTGGAGGTTGATCGGCCGGGCGCCGATGGCACAGCCGCCCGGCAGCGAGACGCGCGCGCGTCCCGCGCGGGCGACGAGGGGTCCCAGCACCAGGACCGAGGCCCGCATGGTCTTGACGAGCTCGTAGGTCGCTTCGACCGACGTCAGCTTGCGCGCGGCGATCTCGACCGTGCCCCCGACCTTGAACTCGACGTCGGCCCCGAAGTCGCCGAGCACATGGCCCATGGTGCGGATGTCACGCACCTCGGGAACGTTGTGGAGGATGACGGGCTTCTCGGTGAGCAGCGCGGCGCAGACGTCGGGCAGGGCCGCGTTCTTGGCTCCGCCGATGCGGACGGTGCCTTCCAGCGGACGACCGCCCACGATGCGGATCTTTTCCACTGTTTCAAGTCTAGTGCGGGCCGGAACGGAAGGGTAGGGCCGGCGTGAGCAGGCGCACCGTTTCGGGGTGGCTAGCCTAGGGCCGATGGCCGGACACGACGCGCGGGATGCCCGCCAGGTCCGGCCGGGTCTGGATACCGGCCAGCCCCGCGGCGCGGAAGCTCTCGGCCACGGTCGCGGCCATGCCCCGGCCGACCTCGGCGAGCAGATGGCCGCCGGGCCGCAGCAGCCGGCACGACGCCTCGGCCAGGCGCCGATAGATGCCGTAGGGTCCGTCGGGGGCGAGCAGCGCTCGCCGCGGCTCGTGGTCGCGTACCTCGGGCGCCAGCGACGGGAACTCGCCGGGATCGACGTAGGGAGGGTTGCTGACCACGATGTCCACCCGGCCCCCCAGGTGCGCGACGGGCTCGAGCAGGTCGCCCTCGTGCAGCTCGACGCCGGCCTGGCCCAGGCGGCGGGCGTTCTCGCGGGCCACGGCCAGGGCCGCCGCCGAGACGTCCACCCCGTGCACGGCGGCATCCGGCCGCTCGGCGGCGATGGAGAGGGCGATGCATCCGCTGCCCGTGCCCACGTCGACCACCACCGGCGCCTCGAGCCCCCGCATCAGCTCGAGCGCCGCCTCGACCAGCATCTCGGTCTCGGGCCGGGGGACGAGCACGTCGGGCGTGACGAGGAACTCGTGGCGCCAGAAGGCCTGCGTGCCCGTGACGTGCTGGAGAGGACGGCGGGCGGCCCGCTCGTCCACGGCGGCGAACAGCCGCTGCTCCGCGGCCGCGGGCACGTTGTCGGCGCCGCGAGCGATGACGGCCGCGCGGTCCCAGCCGAGCACGTGGCGCAGCAGCAGCTCGGCGTCGAGAGCCGGCTCGGGAACGCCGGCGTCGCGTAGCCGATGCTCGGCCTGCCGGAGAGCTTGAGAGACGGTCATGGGGTGCCGCCCCGTTTCCGGCTGGAGCTAAACCGGCTGCTTGATCTTCTCGGCCTGGTTGTGGGCGATGAGGCCGTTGACGATCTCGTCGAGCTGGCCGTCCAGGATCTCCTGCAGGCGGTGGATCGTGAGGCCGATGCGGTGGTCGGTGACGCGGCCCTGCTGGAAGTTGTACGTGCGGATCTTCTCGCTGCGGTCGCCCGATCCGACCTGGCTCTTGCGCTCGCTCGAGATCTGCTTCTGCTGCTCCGCGAGCGCCACCTCGTAGAGCCGTGCCCGCAGCACCTTCATGGCCTTCTCGCGGTTCTTGATCTGGCTCTTTTCGTCCTGGCAGGAGACCACGGTGCCGCTGGGGATGTGGGTGATGCGCACGGCCGAGTACGTGGTGTTGACGCTCTGTCCTCCCGGGCCCGACGAGCAGAACGTGTCGATGCGGAGGTCCTTCGCCTCGATCTTGACGTCCACCTCCTCGGCCTCCGGGAGCACGGCGACGGTGACGGCCGAGGTGTGGATCCGGCCCGAAGCCTCGGTGGCCGGCACCCGCTGCACGCGGTGCACGCCGCTCTCGTAGCGCAGCTTGGAGTAGACGCGGTTGCCTTCGACCATGGCGATGACTTCCTTGATGCCGCCCTGGCCCGCCCTCGTCATGGAGACGACGTCGATCTTCCAGCCCTGGCGCTCGGCGAACCGGGAGTACATGCGGAAGGTCTCCGCGGCGAACAGGGCCGCCTCCTCGCCGCCCGTGCCGGCCCTGATCTCGAGCAGCACGTTCTTCTCGTCGTTGGGGTCCTTGGGCAGGAGCAGTCGGGGGACCTCCTCGTCGAGCGCGTCGCGCCGGGACTCCTGCGCGCGCAGCTCCTCGTGGGCCATCTCCCGCAGCTCGGGGTCGGACTCCGAGCGGATCAGCTCCTGGACCTTGGTGATCTCGCTGAGCGTCGCCTTGTAGGCGCGGTACCGGTCCACCACGGGCGCCAGCTCCTTGGCCTCGCGGGCCAGGCGCTGGTACGCGGACTGGTCCTGGGTGACGGCCGGGTCCGACATCTGGTGCTGGACCTCGCCGTAACGCGCTTCTACGTCTTTGAGTTTCTGAAATGTTATGGAGTCCATCCGGAACCTCGGGGGGACCGCCGCCTCCCCAAAAAAACCTCAGGGGGGCCTGCGGCCCCCCCGAACCCCCCGCAGCAGCGCTACGCCTGGGCTGCCGGTTCCTTCTTCTTGCCGTACTTGCGCGTGTAGCGCTCGACCCGGCCGGCGGAGTCGATGAGCTTCTGCTTCCCCGTGAAGAACGGATGGCAGTTGGAGCAGATCTCGAGACGCAGCTCCTGGCCCTTCGTCGACCTCGTGGTCCACGTCGCACCGCAGGCGCAATGGACGTTGACGACCTTGTATTCGGGATGGATTCCTGGCTTCATGGCGCTCCCAGGGGCGGCCTGTGCTGGCCCCACAAACACTTGATTCTAGCAGAAAGACAGGCAGAATTCACCCGCGCCCCACTCAACCGCGGCCCGGAAGCCGCTGTCCAACGTCTCGAAAATGCCGATCGACATCGGTCCCCGCGTGGCGGTGCACCTGCTGAACCGCATCGGCTTCGGACCCCGGCCCGGCGACGTGGACCGAATCCTCGGCTTGGGCCTGGACCGCTACATCCAGGGCCAGCTCGACGCGCCCGCGGACCCCGAGCTCGACTCGCGCCTGCGCGGGTTCATCACCCTCGGCTACCCGATCTCGCAGGTCCTGACCCTGTACAACGCGGACCAGCGCTCCATCGCCGTGATCCTCGACGAGCTGTATGCGGCCAAGGTCATCCGGGCCGTCCACGCCCAGAACCAGCTCCAGGAAGTGCTGGTGGACTTCTGGCTCAACCATTTCAACGTCTACATCCAGGACGGCTTCGCCCGCTACAGCACGGCCGCCTACGAGCGGGACGCGATCCGCCCGCACGCGCTCGGCAAGTTCCGTGACCTGCTCGGCGCCACCGCCGCCCATCCGGCGATGCTCTACTTCCTCGACAACTACCTCAGCCGGGCGACGGTGACGGTAGGCGGGCGCACGGTCCGCGGGCTCAACGAGAACTACGGCCGCGAGCTGTTGGAGCTGCACACGGTCGGCGTCGACGCCGGCTACACCCAGGACCACGTCATCGACGCGGCGCGCTGCTTCACCGGCTGGGGCATCGACAACCTGAGCACCAGCGGTCGGTTCGTGTACCGGCCGCAGGCTCACGATACGGGGAGCAAGAGCGTCTTCGGACTCGACCTTCCGGCCGGGGGAGGCCAGGACGACGGCGAGAAGCTGCTCGACTATCTGGCCTCGCACCCGCAGACGGCCCGCTTCATCGCCCGGAAGCTCGCCCAGCGCCTCGTCTCCGACGATCCGCCGCCGCGCGTGGTGGAACACGCGGCGGCCGCGTTCCAGTCCAGCGGCGGCGACATCCGCGAGGTGGTCCGCGCGATCCTCGGCCGCGCCGAGTTCTGGGCGGAGGCCTTCGGGGCCGGCAAGCCGAAGACGCCCCTCGAGCTCGTGGCCAGCGCGCTGCGGGCGGCGGACGCCCAGGTCGCGAGCGGCCGTGCGATCGTGGCCTACCTGCAGAACATGGGCATGCCGCTCTACTCCTGCGTCCCGCCGACGGGTTATTCCAACCGCGGCGCAGACTGGATCAACCCGTCCTCGCAGCTCTACCGGATGAACTTCGCGCTCGACCTGGCCGCGGGCGCGATCGCGGGCGTGAGCGTGGACGTCCGGGGCATGGTGCGCCGGATGGGCGGCGACTCCGAGAGCGCGCGCTCGGTGGCGAGCACGATCTCGGCCGAGATCTTCGGCCAGGGCCTCTCGCGCTCCACGCTCGACGCCGCGTCGCGGGTGGCGGCCGGAGGGTCCGTGAGCGTGGCCGCGCGGGCGGCCGGGCTGTGCCTCGGCAGCCCCGAGATGCAGGCGAGGTAGGCGATGGCTTGGGACATCTCCCGTCGCGTGTTCCTCCGCGGGGCCGGGCTCGCCGCGCTGGGCGTGGGCTTCCATCCCTCGTCGCTGCTCGTACGGACGGCCCAGGCCGCCGCCGCCGGTAGCCGGGTCCTCGTCCAGGTCTTTCTCCGCGGGGGCTGCGACGGCCTGAACCTCTGCGTCCCGTTCGGCGATTCCGAGTACTACGCCCTGCGGGGAGGCATCGCGATCGGCCGCGGCGAGGTGGTGAACCTCGACGGGCATTTCGGCCTGCACCCCGCGCTGGCCCCGCTGAAGGCGCTTTACGACGACGGCCGGCTGGCTCTGCTGCCCGCGGTAGGCAACTACGGCCTCAGCCGCTCGCACTTCGATGCGCAGGACTTCATGGAGTCGGGCACGCCGGGGGACAAGAGCACCGGCACCGGATGGCTGGGGCGGAGCATCTCCAAGGTGCCCGGCAACGCGGTGACGGAGGCGGTGGCCTTTTCGGCCCAGCTCCCGCGCTCGTTCCTGGGGCCCGAGCCGGTGCTGGTCGCGCAGACGCTGTCGAGCTTCGACCTGCGCGCGCGCGGCTGGCGGGGCGAGGCGGAGACCCTGCTCCGGGCGATGTACGACGCGCGGGACGACGCGATCGGCCACGTGGGCCAGGAGACCTTCGCGGCCATGAACGTGCTCCTGCGCACGCCCGAGATCATGGCCCCGCCTGCGGGGGGCGCCGTCTACCCCAACGCATCGATCGGCAACGCGCTTCGGCAGGCCGCGCAGATCGTCAAGGCCGGCATCGGCACCCGGGCCATCTTCGTCAACGTGCCGGGCGCCTTCGACACCCATGCCAACCAGCTCGCGGCCCACACGCTGGAGTTCACGCGGCTGGCCGACGCGCTCGTCGCGTTTGCGCGCGACCTGGGCGGGCTCATGGACGACGTGGCGGTGATGGTGACCACGGAGTTCGGCCGCGTCGCCTTCGTGAACGGCTCCGCGGGCACCGACCACGGCTCCGCGCACTGCATGATCCTCATGGGCGGGCGCGTGCGCGGGGGCCGCGTCCATGGGTCGTGGCCGGGGCTGGGCCGCAGCCAGCTCTATCAGGAGCGGGACCTGGCCGTGACCACGGACTTCCGCGACGTGTTTGCCGAGCTGGCGCGCGCCCAGCTCGGCGTCGACGCCTCCTCGCTCTTCCCCGGCTACACCCCCGGCCCGGGTCCCGGCATCGTCTCCTAGCCCGATGCGCGCACCCGTGATGCTCGCGCTCCTGGCTCTCTGCGGCGCCCCGGCCCTGGCCGCAGAGGCGCCGTCGGCCGAGCTGTTCGGCGGCTACTCGTACACGAAGAACGGCGATCAAGGCCTGAACGGTGGCGAGGCCACGCTGGGTCTCAGGCTGACGCGGTGGATCAGCGTCGAGGTGGACGCGAGCGCACATTACGGCTCCGCGCTGGGGACGCACACGAGCCGGCTCTTCTTCATGGGCGGGCCTCGGTTCACCTACCGCGGCCGCGGCTTTACGATCTTCACCCACTACCTGGCCGGCGCCGTGCGCTCCCGGTCCGGCCTCACCGTCGTCGGCGTCGACATCGCGGAGACACGCACGGACTTCTCCATGGCCTTCGGCGGCGGCGTGGACATCGGCATCTCGGACGGCTGGGCGGCGCGCGCGCAGGGGGATTACGCGCTGATCCGGGCCGACGGGACCACCGAGAAGGAGCCGCGCTTCTCCGCCGGGTTCGTGTACCGCTTTCGCTCCCGCTGAGCCGAGCGGACGTTGGCTTCAGCGCCCGCGCCGGCGTGTCAGGAGATCACTGGCGGTACACCTTCTTCCTCGTCTTCCGGTCGTAGACCGTACCCGCCGTACCGCCGACGAGGCCGCCGATCACGGCTCCCTTCTTGCCGCCGACGAGGCCCCCGACGAGCGCTCCGCCCACCGTCGATCCGCCGATGATCGCCACGCTCTTCTTGGTGGAGCGCTTGTGAACGACGACGCGGCTGCGCGCAGGGGCCGACGTTCGATACGCGACGCCGTTACGGTAGACGACCCGCCGGGCCGGGGTGTTGACGGTCTGGGCGACCGGCACGGCCACCGGCTGCGCCGCGGTGGCGTCGGCGATGGCCACGGGGGCGACCGGCGCCGGAGCGCTCGTCGCGACCGGCGCGGGCGCCTGGTACGCTTGCGTATTGGATGAATGACGCGAGGTCGCGAGGACGATCCCGCCTCCGACGGCCAGGGCGCCGAGGGCGACGGCGCCGATCACTGGTCTCATGAAACCTCCAATCGATAAGAGAGCCGCGTAACGAAACCCGACGACTGGAGTTGCAATGGGCGTGCCAGCTTTGAGCCTACTCGGAGCCGGCCTCACTCCAAGTCAGTGATAGCAACGTACCCCCGGGGCCGTCTTCCGTCCGATCCGCCTGCAGGTAGACGGCCGACACCGGCGAGTGTTGTGGGCCGCACACCAGGTCCCTCTCCAGCGGCTCGCCGTCCGGGCCGTAGAGCATGACGGATCGCGGCCCGGAGGCTCGCAGGGTGAGCCGCGTGCCCGCGGTATCGACCACGAAGTCGAGCGCGCCTCCTTCCAGGCAGTCCAGGCGGACGAGCGTGCCCGTCGCCTCTCCGGTCAGCGACGACGCGAAGCCGATCCGGCCGAGCAGGTGCCCGGCCAGGAACCGCATGTCGGGATCGCGGGCCGCCGCGCGGGCGCGCGCGAGGACCATCGCCGCCCGCCTCATTTCATTGACCCTGACGTACAGCCCCGAGAGCGTGATGGCGATGTCGGTCCGCTGCGGCTCGCGTGCGAACGCGGGCTCGAGCAGGGCGATGCGTCCCCGTGCCGGCTGGGGCCGAAGCCGCGCGAGCAGCTCGGCGGCATCGGCGAAGTGCGGGACCTGGCGCACCGCCTTCTCGAGCGCCGCCACCGCGGCGTCGGTGTCCGCGTCGGACAGGACCTCGCCTCGCCGCGATGCCTCGATCACGAGCGCATCGGCGTAGCGGTAGAGCGCGAGCGGGCTGTCCGGCTCCCGGTCGAGCGCGGCCCGCAACTGCGCCCTCGCCTCGTCCCACCTCGCCTGGCGGAGGGCGACGGCGGCCAGGCCTTCGCGCGCGGCCCCGGAGCCGGGGTCCGCCGCCAGCGATCGCTCCAGATGCCGGCGGGCCTCACGGGAGCGATCCTGATGCAAGAGCAGGTCGCCGAGCAGGCCGTCGACCTCGCCGGGCGACGGCGAGGTGAGCGCGGGCGCATCCACGTCGGCGGCGGCGGGCACGGGTACGCGGGCGACGGGAAGCGCGGTCGCGTCGAGGTACGACCGCAAGCGAGGCATGAGCGAGGCCGGGTCCTCGCCGAATGCGTTGCGGAAGGCGGCCACCGCCTCTCCCCCCTGCGCGATCGCCGCGAGGTAGTCTCGGAGCGACTCCCGTCCGCCCGCTCGGCCCAGCACGAGGTAGTGCGCGAGCAGCCAGGACTGCGCGTAGAAGAACGCGCTGCGGTCCTCCCGGAGGTAGAAGTCGGAACTGTAGTCGGCACGCAGCAGGTCCGGGATCGGCAGCAGCGCGCGCCGGCGCAGGAGGGCGAGGTGATCGGGCCGCGGCAGGCCGACCCTCGCGTCGGCGCCCGCCGGGTCCCAGGCCGAGTACACCTCGGCCAGGCCTTCCGCCACCCACGCCGGCTGGGCGGGGAGGACGCGGTTCAGGGCCAGGTGCGCGTATTCGTGATACAGCGCGTCGTAGGGGTCGGGCCGTTCCGAGCGCAGGTTCACGCCGATGAACCGGCGCGCGGTGCCGCCCTGGAAGAAGCCGTCGACGGAGCGCGGCTCGCCTCCGTGCTGCGGCACGTAGCTGCGGAAGGAGCCCTCGCTGGTGAAGGCCAGGACCACGAGGGGTCCGTCCGGCACGCCTGGCGGCGCCGGCAGCAGCCCTTCCAGGACGCGATGGAATCGTGCGAGGGCGGCCGCGGCCGGCCGGGCGGCGGCCGCGCCTCCGTCGCTCAGCAGGTCGAAGTGGGGCGTGCGCACGCGGACCCACTCGGCGGCCGCGGGCGAGGCGCCGGGGACGAGGCTTGCCGCCAGGGCGGTGGCGAGAGCGAGCGATCGGGGTCCCGGCACGGCGGGGAAGGAGTGGCCGGCTAGCCGGCCGAGCTCATCGACTCCAGGAAGTCGCGGTTCGACTTCGTCTTGGCCAGGCGCTCCAGCATCAGCTCCATCGCTTCGACGGGGGAGAGCGGGTTCAGCACCTTTCTCAGGATCCAGATCCGGTTCAGCTCCTCCCGCGGCAGGAGCAGCTCCTCCTTGCGGGTGCCGCTCTTGTTGATGTCGATGGCGGGGAAGATCCGCTTGTCGCTCATCTTGCGGTCGAGGACGATCTCGCTGTTGCCGGTGCCCTTGAACTCCTCGAAGATCACGTCGTCCATGCGCGAGCCCGTCTCCACGAGCGCGGTGGCGATGATCGTGAGCGAGCCGCCGTCCTCGATGTTGCGGGCGGCGCCGAAGAAGCGCTTCGGCCGCTGCAGCGCGTTGGAGTCGACGCCGCCGGAGAGGACCTTGCCCGACGGGGGCACGATGGAGTTGTAGGCGCGGGCCAGGCGGGTGATCGAGTCGAGCAGGATCACGACGTCGCGCTTGTGCTCCACGAGCCGCTTGGCCTTCTCGATGACCATCTCCGCCACCTGCACGTGCCGGGTGGCCGGCTCGTCGAAGGTCGAGCTGACGACCTCCCCCTTCACCGACCGCTGCATGTCGGTCACCTCTTCCGGCCGCTCGTCGATGAGCAGCACGATGAGGGCGATCTCGGGATGGTTGGTGGCGATCGAGTTGGCGATGTTCTGCAGGATCATGGTCTTCCCCGTGCGGGGGGCGGCCACGATCAGCCCGCGCTGGCCCTTGCCGAGGGGAGTCATCATGTCGAGCACGCGCGCGGTGAGGTTGTCCTGCGCCGTCTCGAGCCGGATGCGGTCGCTCGGATAGAGGGGCGTGAGGTTGTCGAAGAGGACCTTGTCCTTGGCCATCTCCGGCGGCTCGAAGTTGATGGCCTCGACCTTGATCAGCGCGAAGTAGCGCTCGCCTTCCTTGGGCGGGCGAACCTGCCCGGAGACGGTGTCGCCGGTGCGGAGGTCGAACTTCCGGATCTGGGACGGCGACACGTAGATGTCGTCGGGCCCGGGAAGGTAGTTGGACTCCGGCGCGCGCAGGAAGCCGTAGCCGTCGGGGAGGCACTCGAGCACGCCCTCGGCGAAGAGCAGGCCGCTCTTCTCCGTCTGGCTCTGCAGGATCTTGAAGATGAGGTCGTGCTTCTTCATGCCCGCCGCGCCTTCGACGCCCAGCTCGCGGGCCAGCGTGTTCAGGCCCTGGATGTTCATCTCCTTGAGCTCGGAGAGGTCGAGGGCCTTCTTCTCGTTGGCGGAAGGCGTCGGCGGCGAGGCCGTCGGCTCGCGCTCTTGCTGTTCCTGCTGATCCTGCTGTTCCTGCTGATCGATCTCGGGCATATGGAATACCTCCCGGCTAGGAGCGTGTCCCGGTAACTACGGAAGACACGCTCCTAATAGGAGAAGCCGCGAAGGGTAAGTACCTCTCCTTTTCGTGCGGCCCGAAGGGCCGCATTAGGAGCCCGTCTCTTTCGTTACCGGACGGGCTCCTAGTGCGTCATTCCGTCACGAACGTCGCCCAGGGCCGGCGGCACGGGCGGCTCCGCCACCTCGGCCGGTGGCGGCGCCGGCGGAGCGAGGGCGATCTTCAGTACCTCGTCCACGTGCTCGACCAGCTCCACGGTCACGGTGTCCAGCACCACCTTGGGGATGTCGGCCAGGTCCTTCTCGTTCTCCCGCGGCAGCACGATCGTGGTCACGCCGATGCGATGGGCGGCGAGGAGCTTCTCCTTCACGCCCCCGATGGGCAGGACCTTGCCCCGCAGGGTGATCTCGCCCGTCATGGCCACCTCGCGTCGCACCGGGATCTTGGTGAGGGCGGAAACGAGCGCGGTGGCGATCGTGATGCCGGCCGATGGCCCGTCCTTCGGGATCGCCCCCTCGGGGACGTGGATGTGGATGTCGGTCCGGCGGTTGAACCCTGGCACGATCCCGAGCTGCTCCGCCCGCGAGCGCACGTACGACAGCGCCGCGTGGGCCGACTCCTGCATCACGTCGCCGAGCTTGCCGGTGAGGCGCAGCGCGCCCTTGCCCGGCATCAGGGTCACCTCGATGGGAAGGATCTCGCCCCCGACCTCGGTCCAGGCCAGGCCGGTGGCCATGCCGATCTCGTTGCGCTCCTCCTGGCGGGAGGCGCGGTAACGGGGGATACCGAGGTGGGTGGTGACGTTGTCGTTGCCGATCTCGACCTGGTACCCCCGGCCGTCCAGTACCACCTTGCGGGCGACCTTCCGGCAGATGGACGAGATCTCGCGCTCCATGTTCCGCACGCCGGCCTCGCGGGTGTAGCGGCGGATGATCTCCTGCAGCGCGTCGTCCGTGAAGGAGATGTTCTCCGGGCGCAGGCCGTGCGACTTCACCTGCTTGGGGATCAGGTGGCGCTTGGCGATCTCGACCTTCTCCCGCTCGGTGTAGCCGGGCAGGCGCAGCACCTCCATGCGGTCCTGCAGCGGCTGCGGGATCGTGTGGAGGACGTTGGCGGTGGCGATGAAGAAGACGGACGAGAGGTCGAACTCGACGTCCAGGTAGTGGTCGGTGAAGCTGTGGTTCTGCTCCGGGTCGAGGACCTCGAGCAGGGCGGCCGACGGGTCGCCCCGGAAGTCCATGGACATCTTGTCGACCTCGTCGAGGAGGAAGACGGGATTGCGGGTGCCCGCCTTCTTCATCATCTGGACGATCTGGCCGGGGAAGGCCCCGATGTAGGTCCGGCGGTGGCCGCGGATCTCCGCCTCGTCGCGCACGCCGCCGAGCGACATGCGCACGAACTTGCGGTTCGTGCAGCGGGCGATCGACTTGGCCAGCGACGTCTTGCCGACGCCCGGGGGGCCGACGAAGCAGAGGATGGGGCCCTTGGGCTTGTTCACGAGCTGGCGCACGGCCAGGAACTCGACGATGCGCTCCTTGACCTTCTCCAGGCCGTAGTGGTCGTCGTTGAGGATCGTCTCCGCCGTGAGCAGGTCCTTGCGCTCGCGCGTCCGCCGCGACCACGGCACCGCGATCAGCCAGTCGAGGTAGTTCCGGGACACCGTCGCCTCGGCCGACATCGGCGGCATCGACTCCAGCCGCTTCAGCTCCTGCAGGGCGCGCTCCTCGGCGTCCTTGGGCATCTTGGCCATCTCGATCTTCTTGCGGAGCTCTTCGATCTCGTTGAGGCGGTCGTCCTTCCGCCCCAGCTCCTTCTGGATGGCCTTCATCTTCTCGTTGAGGTAGTACTCCTTCTGCGCCCGCTCCATCTGCTTCTTGACCCGGCCCTGGATGCGCTTGTCGACCTGGAGCTTGTCCACCTCGGCTTCGAGGATGGTCAGGATCCGCTGCAGGCGCTCCGGGGGGGAGAAGATCTCGAGCAGGTTCTGCTTTTCCTCCACCGGGACGACGAGGTGGGAGGAGATCGTGTCCGCGAGCTTGCCGGGGTCTTCGACCCTGACCGCGGCCAGCATCGCGTCGTAGTGGAGGTTGTTCGACAGCTTCACGTACTGCTCGAAGAGGGCGATGACCTTCGACATCACCGCCTCGATGCCGCCGCCGGTCTCGACCTGCTTCGGGATGAGCTTGACCACGACGCGGAAGAAGCCCTGCTCTTCCTTGAACTCCAGGGCCCGGCCGCGGTCCAGGCCCTCGACCAGCACCTTGACGTTGCCGTCGGGGAGCTTGAGGCTCTGGACGATGTTGCAGATGGTGCCGAGGGTGTGGATCTCCTCCGGCCCCGGGTTGTCGCGGGTCGCGTCGTGCTGGGCGGAGAGGAAGATGCGCTTGCCCTTCACCAGGGCGTACTCGAGGGCCTTGATGGAGCTCGGCCGCCCGATGACGAAGGGGATCATCATGTGCGGGAACACCACGACATCCCGCAACGGGACCATGGGCAGGGTTTCGATCACGTCGCTCTTGTCTTTCTCTTTACCGAACATTCCCCGAGCACACTGAAGCCGTCACGCAACACACACGACCAGGAGCGCTGGAGGGTCGCCCTAACCGACCTTCTCGATGAGGGTGATGGGCTTCTCGCGATCGAGCACGACCTCCCGGGTCACCACGCACTCCTTCACCTTCTTCATCGAGGGCAGGTTGTACATCAGGTCGAGCATCAGGTCCTCGATGATCATCCGCAGCCCGCGCGCCCCGATCTTCCGGGCGATGGCGAGGTCCGCGATGGCCTCCAGCGCGTCGTCCGTGAAGCGCAGCTTGACGTTCTCGTAGTCGAACATCCGCTGGTACTGCCGGATGATGGCGTTCTTGGGCTGGGTCAGGATCTCGACGAGCGCGGGCTTGTCGAGATCGTGGAGCGTGCCGATCACGGGCAGCCGGCCCACGAACTCGGGGATCAAGCCGTACTTGATGAGGTCGGTCGGCTGGATCTGGCCGAGGGCGGTGGCGGCCTTCACGGTCGGCGCCTTGGGGGTGGCCTCCGTGCGGAAGCCCAGGCTCTTCTTGCCTACTCGGCGCTCGATGATCTTGTCGAGCCCCACGAATGCCCCGCCGCACACGAAGAGGATGTTGGTGGTGTCGATCTGGTAGAACTCCTGGTGGGGGTGCTTGCGGCCGCCCTGGGGGGGCACGTTGGCGACGGTTCCCTCCAGGATCTTGAGGAGGGCCTGCTGGACCCCCTCCCCCGAGACGTCGCGGGTGATCGAGGGGTTCTCGTCCTTGCGCGAGATCTTGTCGATCTCGTCTATATAGATGATGCCCTCCTGGCACTTCTCGATGTCCCCTCCGGCCGCCTGCAGGAGCTTCAGGATGATGTTCTCCACGTCCTCACCGACGTAGCCGGCCTCGGTGAGCGTGGTGGCGTCGACGATCGTGAAGGGGACGGAGAGGAGCCGGGCCAGGGTCTGGGCGAGGAGCGTCTTGCCCGTCCCGGTGGGCCCGATCAGCAGGATGTTGGACTTGGTGAGCTCGACCTCGTTCTTGCCGCGCTGCTTCGAGATCTCGATGCGCTTGTAGTGGTTGTAGACCGCGACGGCCAGCTTCTTCTTGGCGGTATCCTGGCCGATGACGTACTCGTCCAGGAACTTCTTGATCTCGTGGGGGACGGGCAGGGACGACTTGTAGGTGCGCCCCTCGACACGGCGGTCATCGGCGATGATGTCGTTGCAGACGTCGACGCACTCGTCGCAGATGAAGACGGTGGGTCCGGCGATCAACTTCCGGACGTCGTTCTGGTCCTTGTTGCAGAACGAGCACCGGAGGATCTCGGACTCCCCGTTCTTTTTCATTCGACCCGGCCCTGAGGGCTCATCGCTCTCGCCGAGAGATTACCTGATCAACGATACCATACTCCTTGGCCTGGGCCGCATCCATGATGAAGTCGCGGTCGGCATCGTTGGAGATCTTGTCTACCGCCTGCTTGGTGTGGAAGGCCAGGATGTGGTTGATCCGATCCTTGATCCTCAGGATCTCCTTGGCCTGGATGGCGATGTCCGAGGCCTGGCCCTGGGTGCCGCCCCACGGCTGGTGGATGAGGATGCGTGAGTTGGGGAGCGCGAAGCGCTTGCCCGGCGTGCCCGCGGCGAGGAGCACGGCTCCGAAAGATGCCGCCTGCCCGACGCAGATCGTCTGCACGTCGGGCCGGACGAGCTGCATCGTGTCGTAGATCGCCATCCCGGCCGTGGTGACGCCGCCCGGGCTGTTGATGTAGACGTGGATGTCCTTCTCGGGATCCTCGGCTTCGAGGAAAAGGAGCTGGGCGATGATCAGGTTGGCCACCATGTCGTCGATGGCCGTCCCGATGAAGACGATGTTGTCCTTGAGGAGCCTGGAGTAGATGTCGTACGCTCGCTCGCCCCGGGCCGTCTGCTCCACCACCATCGGGACCAGCGTGCCCGCGTACGAGCTGGACGCGCTCATTCGGTGTCCAGTCTAGCATTCGCCCTTAGCAAGTCAAGGGTCTTGTCCTCGCGGATTCGGGCGCGAAGCGCCGAGAGATCGCCTTCTTTCTCCATCTGTCGGCGCAGCGTCTCCTTCGGCTTGCGCAGGCGCTCGGCGAGGCGCGCGACTTCGGCTTCCACGTCGGCTTCGAGGACCTCGATCCCCTCCCGGCGGGCGATCTCGTCGAGCAGGACGTCGGCCTTGGCGGCCTTCACGGAATCCGCGCGCTGGGCCTCACGATAGTTCTTCCAGTCGACACCCGCCTTGCTCGGATCGACCCCCTGGTAGAGCAGCCCGCGCGCGGCGCTTTCGGTGCGCGCGTTCATGTGGCGGTCGACGAGCGTCTCCGGCACCTCGAAACTGGCGCGCTCGACGAGCGCCTCGACGAGGGAATTGCGCACCTCGCGCTCGGCATTGCGCTCCTCGGCGGCGAGGAGCCGCGTACGCACGTTCTCCCTCAGCTCGCCGAGCGAGCCGAAATCCCCGAGATCCTTCGCGAACTCGTCGTCCGCGGAAGGGACGACCTTCTTCTTGATGTCCTTCAGGGTCACCGTGTAGTCCACGGCCCGCTCGGCCTTCGGCGGCGATTGCTGCGCCGCCTCCATGATCACGTGCACCAGCTTGGTCTCGCCCGGCGACATTCCGACCAGGCCCGCGTTCAATTCCTTGTGGTTGTCGGCGGCGCCGACCTCTACGAGCACATTTTCGTCGTGTCGAGGCTTTCCCTCCGCGGTCGTGAACGTAACGTCGAGGACGACGAAGTCTCCCTCCGCCGCCGGGCGGGGCTCAACGGGGTCGTACCGCGCGGCCTCGTCACGCAACCGCCCGATCTCCCCGTCCACCTGCTCGTCGGTTACCTCGACCTTGCGGGCCTTGACGCCGATCCCGCGGTACTCCGGCAGCTCCACGAGGGGCAGCGTCTCGAACACCGCCCGGAACGTCATGGGCTGGCTCTCGTCGATCTTCAGGTCGGTGACCTTGGGGCTGGCCAGGGGCCGCAGCCCGCGGCCCTCCAGCTCCTCGAACACGACGCGGTTGACGATGGCTTCGGCGGCGTCCTCGAGCACCTGGGCGCGGAAGCGCTTCTTGATCACGTCGGGCGGGACCTTGCCCGGGCGAAAGCCGGGGATGCGGACCTTGCGCGCGTAGTCCCGCGCCCTCTTCTCGACCTCCTTGTCGACGATCTCGGGCTCGATCTCGAAGGTCAGGGACTTGCGGACCGACGTCTCCTCGTTGTACTCCACTTTCAAGGCCGCGTTCCCCTCTCTGGAAACAACGAGGATAGCACGACCGTGACACCGGCTCTTCAACGCAGAGGCCGCAGAGGACGCGCAGAGGACCTCAATAAGCAAGGGGGTGCTGCGTCGCACCCCCTTGAACCCCCGCTCGCTTCGCGGGAGTGAATCCCGCTTCGCTCGCAGCTGTGGTTTGTTACTCTTCCTTCCGTTCTCTGCGGCCTCTGCGTTTCTCTGCGGCCTCTGCGTGGAAAAGCAACCTAACGGCAGCGGGCGGCGACGCGGATGGAGATCTCGGCGGACGACGGTGGGTTCTCCCCGAGGCCGAGCGTGTGGAGCGCCTCGTGGATCACGACGACCTCGGCCCACGTCGGATCGTCGCGGTAGGCCCGGGCGAAGCGGCGGCAGACCGAGACGCGCCGGCTGCCGGGCGTCGTGGTCGCGAGCACGTTCTCGTCGCCGCAGCGGCCGCCCTCGACGCCGTCCGCGAAGTAGAGGAGCGCGAGATACTCGGGACCGGCCAGGCCGTAGGCGTCGAGCTTCTCCTGCAGCGGTTGGCCGGCGGGGCCGGCGAAGTCGCCGAAGATCCCGGCGCACTCAGGCCGGGCCAGGCGCCGGGCCGCTCCCTCGCGCGCCAGGCGCACCCAGCTCGCGGCCGGCCCCGGCTCGATCATGAGCATCTTCGGGTCGACCGGCGCGCGCGCGCCCGCCTCGCTGACCCCGGCCAGGAGGCCCGCCCAGACCGCCATCGCCACCACCCCTTGGATCCGCACATCCAGACGTACGACACACCGTCTTGGGGAGTCGTGGTGGAACCCTGAGGTTTTCGTGGACCGGCCTTGACGGTGTGCGTCGCCGGTGACACCGTCGAATGAATATTCACAGACGGAGGCCATCATGCGCGCTCACACGCGATCCCGCATCTTCCTGGCGGTTCTGGTCCTCGGCGGCATCGAATCGTCCGACACCGTGCCGCGGATGCCAGTGCTGGTGGACTGCGCGGCCGCAGGGCCGGCGGCGGTCTCGACGCCACCCAGATCAACGTGTTCATCGACGGCGTGAGCTACAAGAACGACGTCCTCGACGGTGGCGTCGTGGGCCAGGATTCCAGCCGCGGCTCACCCTTCCCGCAGAATTCGAAGGCGCGCAACCAGCCCAAGCCGTCCTACGACCGCTTCCAGCCGGGGCTCTCGGGCGGAGGGCCGATCATCAAGGACAAGTTCCTTGTGTTCGGTGCCTACGAGGAGAACCGCCAGAACCGCGATGCCCAGGTCTTCCTGGGCGGCACGCCGGCCCCCGCAAGCCTGAACCTGCAGCGGTACGTGGGTACCTTCCCATCCGAGTTCCGCGAGAAGCTGCTCTTCGGCAAGGCGACCTATCAGCCGAAGGCGGGCCAGACGATGGACGTCAGCTACAGCCTGCGGACCGAGTCCGACGTGCGTGGCTTCGGCAGCCAGACGAGCTTCGAGGCCGCGGAGAACGTCGAGAACCGCGTCGATTCGGTCCTCCGCCGCTGGCTGGTGCCCGGACGCGGCTGGCTCAACGAGTTCACCGCGACGTGGCAGCGGTCCCGGTGGAACCCGCAGCCGCTCAACCCCGATCTGGTGGGACTCGACTACCAGGGCGTGATCCGTGCCGGCGGTCGCGACACCACCCAGAACTTCATCCAGACCCGCTTCTCGCTGCGCGACGACTTCACGCGCCAGACGAGCTGGCACGGAAACCACGCCTTCAAGGGCGGAGCGGTGGTGAGCTTCCTCGACTACAACATCACGAAGCTCCAGAACGGCAACCCTGTGTTCCGGTTCCGCTCGGCCGAGAACTTCGCGTTTCCGTTCGAGGCGGGGTATGGCGTGGGAAACCCGGATCTCAGTGCTACGAACAGGGAGATCGGCTTCTTCGTCCAGGACGATTGGGCGGCCACCTCGCGCCTCACCCTGAACCTCGGCCTGCGGTGGGATTACGAGACGGACATGCTCAACAACGACTACGTCACGCCGCCCGCGGTGCGGGCCTGGGCATCGCAGCTCGGCGTCGATCCCAACCGATACTTCACCGACGGCAGCCAGCGGCCACCCTTCTACGGCGCGTGGCAGCCACGGATCGGCGCGTCTTACGACACCACCGGCGAGGGCAAGTACGTCATCTTCGGCGGCTTCGGCCGGTACTAAGACCGGATCTTCTACAACGCCGGGCTCGAGAGGTTCCGGCTGCAATGGGCCGCCCGGACCTTCCGCTTCTCCGCCGACGGCCGTCCCGACCCCAACGGCAACCCGACGATCGCGTGGAAGCCGGAGTACTTGAGCAAGGCGGCGCTCGACGGCTTCATCGCGGCCGGGGTGGCGCCGACGCCCGAGGTCTTCCTGATCGACAACGAGACCCGGCCCCCGATGTCGGACCAGTTCAACGCCGGAGTCCGCGCGGCGCTCGCCAAGTCGGTATTCGTCACCACGGGATCACGCTGCTGAGCGCGGAGAACCTGCGCACCGGCCGGGTGTGGGACTGGTTCATGCGCAACGAGGAGGTCCCGCGCGCGATGCGGGCGGCCGGGCTCGAGCGCGGCCCCTGACGACGCTCAAGTGGTCGTGATCTCGTGGTACTCGTCCTCGGTGTTGACGGCCCAGACGTCGAGCTTCTCCCCGAGGATGTTCCGCGCGGCGAGGAGCGCGGTGAGCATGGCGTGGTCCTGGTTGTTGTACTTGTGCAGGCCGTTGCGGCCGATCATCTGCAGGTTCTCGATCCCCTCGAGATAGGCGCGCAGGGCGGCCAGGTGCTCCTTGTACTCCCAGTCGTAGACGGGGTATGCCTTGCGCTGGCGCACCACGGCGGTGCCGATGATCTCGTCCGCCCGCGCGAAGCCGAGCGCGGCGACCTCGCGCCGTGCCAGCTCTTCGAGGGACGGGTCGGGAAGCGACCACAGCCCGTCGCCCTCGTTGCAGAAGTACTCCATGCCCAGGCAGGTCTGGGCGGGGTCGGGCACCATGGCTGCGCTCCAGTTGCGGTAGTTCTGCACCCGGGCCACGTTCACGTCGGGAGTGTGGACGTAGATCCAGTTGTCGGGGAACACGTCGGCGCGCCGGATCATGACCGCCACCGTGATGAAGTCGCGGTACTGGAGCGCGCGCGCATGCTCCTGGACCTCGGGCGGCGCCGGCGGATCCAGGGCGAGCACCAGCTCCTGCAGCGGCATGCTGGCCATGAAGTCCGTCCCCGTATGCTCCTCTTCCTTCCCGCCGTGGCGGGCGACGATCGCCCGCACCCGTCCTCCATCGCGGCGGACGCGGACCACGTCCCGGCCGGTGAGCACGTCCTGGCCTCCCGCGCGCAGACGGCCGGCCATCGCCTCCCACAGCATGCCCGGCCCGCGCGCGGGGTAGTCGAACTCCTCGATGAGGCTGCGCGGCCGATCCCGTCCGGGCACGAGCGCGTTGCGCACCGCGCCCCCGAGGGTGAGGCTCTTGATCCGCTGCGCCGCCCAGTCCGAGCGGATCTCCGTGCACTTCCGGCCCCAGACCTTCTCGGTGTACGTCTTGAAGAACATCAAGAACAGCCGGCGGCCGAAGCGGTTGGACATCCAGCTTTCGAGGGTACCGTCTTCATTCATGGGGAAGAGCTTCTTGCGCACGTAGCTCAGCGCCACCCACGCGCTCTCGAAGAGGCCCATGCGCCACAGCGCCTCCAGCGGCTTCAAGGGGTAGTGGAAGAAGCGCCCGCGGTAGAGGATGCGCGAGAGGCGCCGCACCCGCAGGAAGCGGTCGTCCAGCACCTCCTGCCAGATCTGGCGCACCTCGGGGATCTTGGTGAAGAAGCGGTGGCCGCCGATGTCGAAGAGGAACCCTCCGTGCTCCACGGTGCGGGCGTGGCCGCCGACCTGCGCTTCCTTCTCGAGGACCACGCTGGGGACGCGGGCCTTCATGAGCGCGTAGGCGCCGGTGAGCCCCGCCGGGCCCCCGCCGACGATCACGACCCGGCGCGCTTCGGCCACGGGCTAGAGAAAAGGCGGATAATGACGGGCGGCTCAGGGTTGCGGTCGCACATGGCGGAAGTGGCGGAACGGCATACGCACACGGCTTAGAACCGTGTACCCGAAAGGGTGTGGGGGTTCGAATCCCCCCTTCCGCACCAATCGTCAAAAGGCCCCGGAAACAGGGCCCCTTTTTCCAGGACCGCGCGAAAAGCTATCGGATGGCTAACGCGGATCAGCGATCGGCACGTTCCATTCGGTCTACCCCCGCTTCTCATTGTGTAGGCCAGACTAATTCGACGCTCGCCGCGTGGCGGAGTTGCGCCGGTGAGTGCCTGAGTGCACGAATTTGGGCATGCTCGCTGGCTGGATCGTGAAACCGTGCTTGACCGCTCCGGCGGCAAAGCCGGCCGTCACCGCGGGCCTGAGGTCAGCAGCGCGGCGAGGGCAAGCTGAGCGGCGACGTTGATCCAATCCGGTTTCCACTGTGCCCTGTGGGCAGTGACAAGTAGCACGACTTCCGCCAGTACGAACGCCGGCACTGCCCAGCGTAACCATGTCGGCCAGTTCGCGGGAGCGTCGTCACTCATGCCGGAGATACTACTCGCGCGACCCTGTCGTGTCGTCACCGAGGCTACGTGCTCACGCGGCCAGCGGTCGGAGATTCGCTGGTGCTCCCCACCAAATCTTTTTCGCGGTGTGAATAGTTTCGGACCCGGGTTTCAGAGGTGCGGGCTGGATTTGCACAGGAGGCTCTCTTCACGACGGCTGTCTGGACTTCCCCTCGGCTCTCCAAGCCCCATCTGAGATGTAGCCCTCGCGGCGCGCTGAACGGTCTGCCTGGCGGCCCCGCCCGGCCGTCTACGCCGCCCAAGGCTACGGTTCCCTCTTCCGTTATTGCACTCAGGCTCTCCGGCTGTCTGAAGACGCCGCCTGCAACCGCATCGAGGCCGCCCGGGCCTGCCGGCGCTTCCCGGTGATCCTTGATCTCCTCACCTCGGGAGAAATGAGCCTCACCTCCGTGCGCCTGCTGGGGCGGCACCTCACGCCGGAGAACCACCAAGCCGTCCTCGTCAAGGCCAAGGGTGGCAGCCGCCAACAGATCGAAGCCCTGGTGGCCGAGCTGGCGCCGCAGCCTGACGTCCCCGGCTCCGTGCGCAAGCTCCCCATCCTCACGGCGATGCCCTTCGCTTCGGCTCCGCTGGCCGAGGCAACGCCGAACCTATCCTCCGAACCGACCGCCGCGATCACCTTCTCGCCCGCAGCCTTCGTTCCAACGCCTCGTCCGATCGTCAGGGCCACAGCGCCGGAGCGCTACAGGGTGCAGTTCACCATCGGGGCGGAGACCCACGAGAAGCTTCGGCGCCTTCAGGCGCTTCTCCGCCGCGAGATTCCGGATGGTGATCCCGGGGCCATTTTTGACCGCGCCCTTACCCTGCTCCTTGAAAAGGTCGAGAAGACTAAACTTGGGGCCGCTGCGAGGCCGTGGCCATGTCCGCCTATCCGTCCCAAGACGGATAACTCAGCCCGCTCGCGTGACCTCCCGCGGGCGGTCAAGCGCGCGTCCTGGCGGCGCGACGGCGGCCAGTGCGCCTTCGTTTCTCCGACCGGACGGAGATGTCCGGAGCGGACCTTCTTGGAATTCCACCATGTTCGGCCCTATGCGAAACGGGGGCCGGCCACAGTCGAGACATTTCCCTTCGCTGTTGGCGCCACAATCAATACGAGGCGGAGCTGATCTTCGGACCTCACCGGCAAGACGCGAATGAGAAACGGGGCGATGGATGAGACGGCTTGTTCAAGCTGCGACCCAGTGAGACGATACGGCGCGAATCCGTGGGTTTTTCGAATGATTCTCCGAAGCGGGACATAGCGGCGGTGACGGTGGCCCAAGCTTGTCGGGAGGGGCACACGGCGGCAAATTCCTTGGTGGTGGCGATCCAGGGGGAGCGGGGCGCCTTCAGCCACGAGGCGGCCCTCGACCTGCTCGGGCCGCAGACGCAGGTCATGCCCCGGCCGAGCTTCGATGCGCTGTTCGATGCGGTGAAGGAGGGCGCGGCCGATCGCGCCCTCGTCCCCATCGAGAACTCGCTGGCCGGCTCGATCCACGAGAACTACGACCGGCTGCGCTCACGTCCATTCCACATCGTGGCCGAGACGCAGCTCCGGATCCGGCATTGCCTGATCGCGCGGCCGGGGGCGGTGCTGGAGGGCATCCGGCAGGTCGCTTCGCATCCGGTGGCGCTCGCGCAGTGCCGGGAGTTCTTTGCCCGCCGCCCGCACCTCGAAGCGGTGGCGGCCTACGACACCGCCGGCAGCGTGATGGACCTGTTGCGCGACGGGGCCGTGACCCGCGCCGCCATCGCCTCGCGCCTGGCCGCCGAGACGTACGGGGGCCAGATCCTCCTCGAGGAGATCGAAGACGACCCGCAGAACTACACGCGGTTCCTCCTCCTGGCCCGCGAGCCCTGTCCGCCTCCGGGCGCCGGCGCCAAGACCACGGTCGTCTTCACGCTGCAGAACGCGCCCGGCGCCCTGCACCGCGCCCTCGGCGCGTTCGCGGCGCGGGGCCTCGACCTGGCCAAGATCGAGTCGCGCCCGCTGCGCGGCCGTCCCTGGGAATACGTCTTCTACCTCGACGTGCTGGGCGATCCCGCGGGCGAGCTGGCCGTGGCGCTCGAGGAGCTGCGAGCGCTTTCGGGCGAGTTCCGCGTTTTGGGCTCCTACCCGCGGCGCGGCGATTCCGCCTAGGGTTGCCCTTCAGCGCAGAGGCCGCCGAGGACACGCAGAGGCCGCAGAGGAGCAAAACGGATCAACGAATATGGAACTTCGTCTTTATCACGCGACCGGCCTTGCGGCGTGACTTGTACCAGGCCGACACGTCGTTCATCGGCACCCAGCGCCGCTCTTCCTTGCGGTAGTGCCAGTCCTTCTCCACCTGGTAGAAGACCTGCAGCCCCCGGCCCTCGAGGATGTTGGTGATCTCGTTGTCGTGGTGGTTCAGCTCGTCGTAGTCCGTGATCGCCCGTTGGCCCATCTCTGAATAGAGAAGGTTCAGCTCCTGCAGGAGCCCGTCCCGGACGGGGTCGAGGTCCTTCACGTCGAGGCCGAGGGCGCGTGCCTCGCGGCTCGTGATCGGGTATTGGTGCGCCGGATACGACGAGTTGAGCCGCCGGGAGATGCGCTCGATCTTCTTCGCATCCCTCATGTGGTAGCCGAGGATCTCGCGGCACAGCATGAGGGACAGGCTGCTCGCCCGGTCGAGGGCGCCGATGACCAGGGGATGGAGATATTTGTACAGCTCCTGATAAGGGTTCACGCCCGTGCCCCGGCCGGTCTCCTTCCACAGCCGGATGACCCGCTCCACCTCGTCGTGGCTCACGGCCACGAGGTTGTTGGTATGGTCGAGGGGAGAGAGATCGTGCTCGAGCGACGTGTCGACCGCGGTGAGGAACGACAGCGGCCCCATCTGGATGGTGTCGGCGCCGAGAGCGAGCATGGTGGCGGCGGAGGCGCAGTTGAGGGGAGCGAGCACCGTGACGCGCTTCGCGTAGCGCCGCATGAGATGGACGAGCCGGAGCGAGGCCATGCCGCTGCCTCCGTCCGACTTCACGAACAGCGTGAGCTGCTTCTGCGGGCCGAGCGACTCCAGCAGCTCGTGCAGGGCCATCACGTCGTTGTCGCAGACCGAGCCGCTGGTGGACGTCCAGTAGGTCAGGAAAGCGCCCTCGACGTTGCGTTGGATGCGAGCGATGACCCTCTGCGTGGCGTCGAAGAGCAGGGGCGGCGTCTTGATGCGGACCCGGCGCCGGGCCTTGGGCATGGCGGGCACTCTATACCATCACGCCGGATCGAGGCAGGCTACGCCTTCGTTCTGCGCGTTGTTCACCGTCGGCCCCACCGCGCGCGCCGCGAGCAGCTCCGCGGGATAGGGCTTGAGCAGGCCGGTGAGCGTCTCGGGCGCGGTGCCTTCCGGCGCGAGCCAGCGGTCGTAGTCCGCGGGATCGACGATGACGGGCATCCGGTCGTGGATGGGACGCAGAAGCTCGTTGGGCTCGGTGGTGAGGATCACCGCCGACGCGGGCGCTCCGGCTGGTGCCGCAGGCTCCCAGACTCCGGCGAAGGCGAGCGGCCGGCCGTCCTTTCGAGCGATGTGGAACGCCTGGCGCCGCCCGGAGCCGGGGGCCCACTCGTAGAACCCGCCGGCGGGCACGAGGCAGCGCCGGCGGCGGAAGGCGTCGCGGAAGGCCGGCCGCGTGGCCAGGGACTCCGACCGCGCGTTGATCACGGGGCCGCATCTTCGTGATCCTTCGCCCGGGGGCAAGGTCACGCCCCAGCGGAGGAGGTCGAGCTGCCGGGGCCCGCCCGGCGCCAATCGGCGCACGACCGCCATGGGCTGGGTGGGAGCGATGTTGTAGCGAGCCTCGAGAACGGGGACGTCGTCCAGGCCGAACGCTTCGGCGATGAGGTCAGGAGGAAGGGTCAGCGTGAACCGGCCGCACACCTTCCCATTCTAGACGGCTCTCAGGCGCTCGCTCGCTGCTCCGCCGGCCGCGGCAGGGGAGTGATCGTCGGGACGGCCTTGGCGGCGGCCGTCGCTTCCGCGGCTGCGATTCGCGCGCGCCGGGCGAGCCGGGCGGCGGCGCTCTTCGCGGCCAGAGCCTGCGCCGCGCGGCGCTTGCGCCGGTTGACGAGCGCCTTCTGCAGCTCGTAATGCAGGTCGTCGGGCGTGCGCACGAGCGAAGACCACCACGTCCAAGGGCGGTCCGAGGCCGAGGCGTACTCGACCTTGCAGACGAACTTCATGCCGTCGGGCCCTTCGTGCCAGACGCCGAACCGCACCTGGACCGGCTTCATCTCTTCGTGGCGGAGCTGGTTCCAGACCGCCTTCTCGAAGGCCTCGGCGAGGATGGGATCGAGGGACCAGATCGGGTTCTCGCGGAACTGGATCGACTCCCAGAGCAGCTTCCGCAGCGCGCGCTTGAGGAACCGCGGCTCGCGCTCGGCCTTGTGGAAGAGCTTGCGATAGCGCGTGGCATCCGCGCGATGCACGATCTCCCAATCGATGTGCTCGGATTTCAGCCGGGGCGGGCCTTGCAGCGCCACTTCCCACGCCCCCGCGGCCGAGCTGGGAGAGACCGACACTTGCCAGTCCTCCCCAGCCGGCACGCCCAGCTCTCCGAACGTCTCCCGCAGCGCTCGTTCCGTGTCACCGTCGCCGATCGAAAGCTGGCCAATGCTCAATGACATGAGTCATCCTCCGAAGTTCGCTTCAACGGTTGTCGACCGCCACGGGTACGAGAGCCCGCAGGGCTCCAAGCAACGGGTGTGCCAGCCCGTGAACGCAGCAGGTGGCGCCCGCTAAGCCCCCGATTCTGCTAGCCTGGAAGGGGAACGAGCCGTTCCGAGCTCTCCTGTAGACTGCGCGCAAATGTTACAAACCTTGTAGAAACGCCAAGCCGCCAGTTCCGGCATTGTGGCCAAGCTCACATCGACTCGCACGGGGGGTTAGAATGCCGTGCTTCCCTTGAAGCCCTCGGAGGATTCGCCGTTGCCTGATGCACCGCTGTCTGGATTCCGCCTGCTCGTCGTGGAGGACGACGCGGACACGCAGGAAGCGTTGCGCAGCGTCTTCGAGCTGAAGGGCGCCGCCGTCACCACGGCGAGCTCGGCGCTCGAGGGTTTTCAATCCTTCCTGCGGTTGCGACCGGACGTGATCGTCTGCGACCTCGGCCTGCCCGGCGCGGATGGCTACGCGCTCATCCGCCAGATCCGCGAGCTGCCCCCGGTCATGGGCGGCAGTACGGCCGCGGTGGCCGTGACGGCCTATTCCGCGGAGATGACGCCGAAGGTTCTCCATGCCGGCTTCCAGGCCCATCTGCACAAGCCGGTCGATCCCGACGCGCTCGTCAAGACGGTGGCCGCGCTCGCCTTCAAGGCGCGGCAGTAGCGAGGCCGGATCCCGCCGGAGCGCCATCATGGATCCGTTGCTGGTGTTCAGTGTCGTCTATGGCGGCGCCGCCGTCGTATTTCTCCTCCTCATCGTTCTCAGCCGGCGTGTACGGCGTCACGGAGGCGCGTTCCGCGCCGGCGTCGTCGGGGCGATGTACGAGTGGCAGAACAAGGACAAGCAAAACGCGCTCGACGTCATCGTCGAGGGCAAGGCGGCCGAGACTCGACCCGAGTATCCGGACGGTGACCTGCCGCAGCTGGAGTCTCCGAAGGCGAAGCGGCGAGGACGGTGACTGGCGTCGCAGCCTGATCACGCGATGAACGCCTTCGCTGCCGATCCCGGATTCGCCGTCTAGCCGTAGGCTCTTTCCGGCGACATCTCGACTCTGCTCTCGGCCCTCGACGGGTCACCGAACCGTCTCCATGCGACCTCTGCTGGTGCACGTCTCGTCCAAGGCGGTGGCGCCAACGTCGCGGCGCGTGCTGCACATCGAGTACGCCGCCTCCCTGCGGCTGGAGCACGATCTCGAATTGTGCGTCGCCTGATGCAACGCGCGACCGGCGATGCTCTTGTCGACATCTACTCGCGCGACCTCGTCCCGGGACGAGTATGTGACCGCCGACGGAAGGTGGCCATCAGGCGTCAAATGACCAGCCGTCTCCATGTAAAGCATGCTTGACAGGGCGAGATCTTCGATCTAGCCTGACGCCGCGCCTGCGACACAGCGTCAGGCATCTGGCCCTACGACATCGGCATGGGAGGCGAACTCATGACGCGCAACGCCCGCTTCTGGCTCGGACTGGCTCTTTACGCCATGGTCCTCATCTGGTCGGTGAGGTTTCTCAAGGCCCATCCGCAATCTGAGTGGCGCATCGCGGTCGCCCTGGCTCCGGTCGTCCCGATCGCTTTCGTAGTGGCCGACGGCATCCGCCGGGCTCGAGAGCTGGATGAGCTGCAGAGACGGCAATACCTGGAGGCGGCCGCCTTCGCTTATCCGACGATGGTCGTCGGCAGCATCGCCTACGGCTTCCTCCAGAACGTCGGCTTCCCGCACGTCAACTGGATGTTTGTCGGTGTTTTCCTGATGGCGCTCTTCGGCGTAGGCCGGGTGCTGTCCTGGTGGAAATACCGTTGAAATCCCGCCTCAGGGTTCTCAGGGCGGAGAGGGAGTGGTCGCAAGGCGATCTGGCACGGCACCTGCGGGTGTCCCGCCAGACGGTAAATGCCATCGAAACCGAAAAGTACGAGCCAAGCTTGTCGCTCGCGTTTCGAATCGCACGATTGTTTCGCATGCATATAGAGGACGTGTTCAAGTCGCCGGCGACGTAACAGAGAGTGCCTAGTGAGGCCGCGGAAAACGGCCCATGA
>QHVJ01000229.1 GCA_003222275.1 Acidobacteriota bacterium
CGCGGCTTCAGCTGCAGGACGACGGCGCGGGGAACCCGCTCAGCCGCGGTGGCTCCGCCCGCGATACGGCCACGAGCGGTCTGGTCCTGCTCGAGCGCAACGAGGACACGCTGCGCTTCGATCCCGGCAGCGGGCTCGGCCGCCTGGCGGACCAGACAGGCGGCTTCCTGATCCGGGACACCAACGACCTGTCCTCCGGCCTGGCGGAGATGAGCGAGGACCTGAGCGCGTACTACCTGCTGTCATACACGCCCCGGAACGACGATTACGACGGACGGTTCCGCACGATCACGGTGAGGCTGAAGCGTCCCCACGGCCGGCTCCAGGCGAGGAAGGGTTACCTGGCGGTCAGGACCGCCCTGCCGGTGCCCGCCCTCGACTACGAGGCGCCCGCCTTGGCCCGCCTCGAGTCGGGGCCCCTCCCCACGGCCGTGTCCCTTCGCCTCCGCGGCCTGCAGTTTCCCGAGGAGCCGCCGCTCTCCGTCGTGCCGATCATGGTCGAGGTCCCGGCGCGGGGACTCCACGACCTGACGATCGTCGTCCTCGTCCGCGACGCCTCGCGGCGGGTCACCGCGAAGATGAGCCAGAGGTACACGCTCTCCGATTCGGGCGAGCATCCGGACGGGGCGCGCCCGGTGCTCTTCTATCGCGAGACCCACCTCGCCCCCGGCTCGTACGAGCTCCAAGCCGTCGCCTACGACGCACGGTCCGGTGCGGCGGGCGCGACCACGTCGGCCCTCGAGGTCCCTCCGGCCTCCCCGGGCCACCTGCGCGCGAGCAGCCTCATGGTCGTGGGCAGCGCGGAAAAGCTCGGCGCGGGCGAGCGGACGGCGTCGAAGCCGCTGAGGTACGGCGACGTCCTGCTCTACCCCAACCTGGGCCAGGCGGTGCGGCGGGAGGCGGACCGGGCGCTCACGTTCTTCGTGACCGCGTGGCCGTCTTCGGAGCGACCCACGATCGATGCCCGGCTGGAGGTCGTGCACGACGGGCGCACGGTCTCCGCCACGCGCTCGACGAGCCTGCGGCCGGACGCGGGCGGGCGCATACAGCTCGCGAGCAGCCTGCCTCTCGAACGCTTCCCGCCGGGCGCCTACGAGCTCCGTCTCACGCTGACCGACGGAAAGGACGAGCAGGTCCGCACCGCCGCCGTGCCCATCGCGCCCTGAGGGCCTCGCCGGTCACTTCTGGGTGAAGTCGGCGTGGTCCGGCTTCTGCGGCTTGACGAGCAGCGACACCACCTCGGGATGAGCCTTCCTCACGCGGTCCTCGAGCGTGGCGACGATCGTCTCCACCTCGCCCGCAGAGAGCGTGTCGGTGAAATCGACACTCAGGGCGGCCACGACCTGGCGGGGCCCGATGTGCACGGTGAAGAGGCCGTTCGAGCTCTGGATGCCGGGCTGCGCCCGCGCGATCGCGCAGATCGACGACACGAGCTCGGAGCGCGCCGGCTCTCCGATGAGCAACCCCTTCGTTTCCCGCGCGAGGACGATCGCGATGAGCCCGAGGAGCACCCCGATGGCGATCGATGCCACCCCGTCGAGCACGGGCCGGTCCAGTACCCGCGCGGCCACGGTGCCCGCGAGCGCGATGAATATCCCCAGGATCGCGCCGGTGTCTTCGGCGAGCACGGTGAAGGTGGTGGGGTCCTTGCTCTTGCGGACCGCCTCCAGGTAGCCGATCCTTCCCTTCGCCGCCCGGAACTGCTTGAACGCGACCCACCACGAGCCGCCCTCGAAGAGGAGCGCCAGCGCCAGGACCACGTAGTTGACGGCGGGATTCTTGATCGGCACCGGCGACCGGATGTGGCGCACGCCCTCGAAGATCGACGCGCCGGCACCGACCGCGAAGATGGCGAGCGCCACGATGAAGCTCCAGAAGTAGAGCTCGCGGCCGTGACCGAACGGGTGGTCGGCGTCCGCCGGCTTCGCCGCCCGCCGGAGGCCGTAGAGGAGCAGCAGCTCGTTGCCGGTGTCGACGAGCGAATGAACGGCCTCGCTCGCCATGGCGGAGCTGCCGGTGATCGCCGCCGCCGCGAACTTCGTCACCGCGACGAGGAGGTTCCCGAGCAGGGCGGCAATGATGACACGGGTGGATTCGCTGCTGGCCATCGAAGTCGTCGCTCACGCGGCCCTGACCGCTTCGCCGCGATCCCTTCGTATGGTACCTTCCTCCCGCCGTGACGACAGTGCTGATCTGCGCGGGCTCCGACCTCGAGTCGGATCTGCGCCGCACGCTGTTCTGGCGCGAGGACCTCGAGCGGTACGTCGCCGAGCGGGCCGACGAGGCCCGGATGCTGGCCCTCTCCACCGAGCCGCACGTCGTCGTGGTCGACCTCGCCCTCCCGGGCGCCGATGAGCTGGTCGATTCCCTGCGCACGCACGCGCTGCCCCATCCGGTGTCGATCGTGGCCCTGACCCACGGCGCGGCGGGAGGGCTCGACGGCCAGGGGGACCCGGGCCGTCTCGATGCGATTCTTTCGCTGCCCCCCGGGCCGGAATGGGACGATCGGCTCGTCGACGTGCTCCAGATGCCGACTCGGAAGCAGGCACGCTTCGACGTGTCCTTCGACGTGGAGACCCGGCTCCGCCACCGGTCCGATGCGCAACGCGGCCTCGCCCTGAACATCAGCGCGGGAGGCATCTTGATCGACGCCCGGGGCCTCGAGCTTCACGCCGGTGACGACGTGAGCCTGAGCCTCCTGCTCCCCGCCATGGACGCTCCGGTGGAGGGACGCGCGCGGGTGGTGCGGCAACCCGTCGAGGAGCGCCTGGGGCTGCGGTTCGAGGCGTTCTCCGGCAACGGGGATGCGCGCATCCGCGAGTTCCTCGCGGCCCTCGGTTCCCCGTCGAGCCCTTGAGCGGATCCGCTCAGGGTCTCTCGAGCTGCTGCCGCAAGTACCGGGACTGCGCTTCGAGACGATCGCGGACGAGGTACTTCAGGAGCACGCGCTCGAACCACGTGAAGCCCGTGCGCCGGATGTCGGCGCGGGTCCGGTTGAGGTAGATCACGTGCGGCCCCCAGCCGCTCGCGCCCTCGATGAAGATCGTCGCCCCCAGCGAGGATTCGAAATAGTGGTTGGCGTAAAGCTGCTTGGACACGGCGAGGATCAGATGGCCCGCCGGCGTCGTCCGGTCCGTGATCGTCGCGTGGCTCAAGCTGAGCACGTTCACCAGCCAGAACTTCTCCTTCATCCAGTAGAGAAGATCCTCGCTGTCCTCGGGGCGGCCTTGGGGGAAGGTCTCCAGGTAGGCATGGAGGTCGGGAGTGGTGTCCCGCAGGACCTCGAACCGCTGGGTCAGGAGATGAAAGCTGTCGGCGATCCGCACCGGATCGTCGTTGTTGTCGTATCGGAAGAGGGCGGCGTTGCCGCGCTGCCGGTAGGACGCCGCATAGGCCGCGAGCGTCTGTCGAAACAGCGCGTTGGCGCGGGCCGTGCGGTCCTCCGACGCCCAGTCGACGTCCCTCCGAAACTGCTCGATCGCTTCCGCGGGCAAGCGCACATCGCAATTGTTGACGACGCACTTGCCCAGGTGCTTGACGTCCCCGGCGTCCAGGGTCATCGCCTCGAAGTCGGAGACGGAAGGCGAGGCGGCGAGCCGCCCGACCTGGATGACCCACGGGGCCCCCGAACGCCCCTCCAGGTCGCGCAGGCGCTGGAGCGCGCGCGCCGGCGTCGTCTTCACCCGCATGACCGCGAGCGAGAAGACCTCCGAGCGGTCGCCGGTGTCGATCACCTTGGCGATGATCGATCCGCGCTCGAGGCTCCCCAGGTCGAAGGCGGTCAGCCCACCTTCGCGGCGCAGGAAGGCGACGGGGTCCCGCACGAGCGACGCTTCCCCGCCCGCGGCCGCCGCGCGCGGCCGGTGAGCCCAGGGGAGCGAGGCCGCCAGCACGGCGGCGATCGCCATCGCCGAGGCGCGGGCCACCATCAGATGCTGAGCGGCAGGACGTGGGCGCGAGCCCGGGCCTCGCCGTGCCGGACCGCGATGGCGGCCACGTACTCGTCGCGCACCTGCTGGGCGACGAGGCTCCAGTCGTAGGCCCGGGCGCGCGCGCAGTTCGACGCCCCCATGCGACGCCTCAGATCAGGCTGGCGGGCCAGCTCGGCGATCGCGTCCGCGAGCTGCCCGGCATCTCCGGGCGGGACGAGCCGCGACCCGTCGGGGTCGACGACCTGCCGGTAGCCCGGGATGTCGGAGCACACGATGGGCCGCGCACAGGCCATGGCCTCGAGCAGGACGATCCCGAAGGACTCCTGGCCGGTCGAGGGCGCCACGAACACGTCGCAACTCCGGTAGTGCTCGGCGAGTTTCACCTCCGAAGCCACTGAACCGTGAAACGTCACTCCCGGGCGTCTTCCCGCTTCCGGCGTTCCTTCTCCTACGACGTCGAGGCTTGCGGGCACGCCTTTGGCGCGGAGCCGGTCGTACGCCTCGAGCAGGTGCCGCAGGCCCTTGCGGGGGGCGCTCCAATTCCCTACGAAGAGGAGGCGCAGGCTTCCGTCTGGGGAGGGGCCGTTCTCGGTGGCCTCCGGGGGGCGGAACGTGGCGGTGGGCACGCCGTTGGGGATGATGTTGAGCGGGCGCGACCACGTGCGGGCGGCCTGCTCTGCGGCGGGCTGCGACACCGCGATGCCGCGCTCGAACCGAGCGAACGTCCGCTTCGCGAGTACCTTCCGCGCCACTCCCCACGCGGGGTTCTCGTCCTCGGCGTACATATGGAAGGTGCAGACGTGAGCCGAGGGCCGCGAGGACCACAGCGCGTAGTACGCAAGCAGAGGCACGAGCGGCTCGTGGATGTGGACGACGTCGAACGTGTGCTCGCGGAAGAACCGGCGCACCGACCAGGGGGGCGTGAGGAGTCCCATCCGGTTGGAGCCGCCGTTGGCGGAGATGTTCACCACACCTCCGAACCCCTGGAAGCCCTGACCAGGATCGCCGTCGCTCAGAGGACCCACCACGGTCGCCTCATCGCCGACCGCCCGCAACGATCGGGCGACATGGACCGCGCTCCGCTTCACCCCGCCCTCTTCCGCGAGGTCGTAAGGTACGACGATACAGACGCGCAAGGTTAGCTGCCGGCGGCCGGTGCGTCCACCGGTTCGGGTAGGGCCTTCAGCGCCGGGCCTCGATGGCCGCGGCGAACCTTTCGGCCACCCAGACGTTCCCGGCCTGGGTCAGGTGGATACCGTCGGCGAAGTACTCCCGGGGGGTGGCGGCCAGCTCCACGAGGCCCAGCCTCTTCTCCTCCGCGATGCGCCGGTAGGCCCGGTTGAGCTCCTCGATCATCGTGTTCATGCTCCAGGGCTCCTGGGGAGCACCGAAACCGTTCTTGCCCGGCAATGTCGCCAGGTACACGAACCGGCCGGCGGCCCGGCACTGATCGAGGACGGCTTCGCAGGCGATGAGCGTCTGCTCGGGCGACCGGTTCTGCTTCGCATCGTTGGTCCCGGCCCAGAGGCAGACCTCCCTCGCATCCGGCAGCGACAGCAGCTCGTGATAGTTGCGGCGCCAGATCTCCGCCCAGCCGTCGCGAGGTATGGCAAGGTTGACCGTCGCCCACGTCTGCCCGTGCTTCCGGGAGAGCAGGCGGCCCAGGTAGATGGGGTAGCTCATGCCGTCCGGGTCGCGGGAGCCGTAAGTCAGGGAGTCTCCCTGGCAGGCGATCAGCCCATAGATATTCGCCCGACGCGGCGATTCCGCCGCGTCCGCGCTTGCATGTGTCATTCCCGATCCTCACTACTACCGGATCGAGGCGACCTCAGACCGACACGGACAACCGGCGTACGCGCGGGCTTTCCGGAGACGACGAACGATGAGAAAACCGGGGGCCTATGAAAGCCTCTTTACTGATCTAGAGACGCGCGGTCGGTATGGTGCTTCTCAATCCGGCCTCTGGGCGCCGACCCGGTATGCGGCCGAGGTGGAGCCCCCACCGGTGAGGCGATCATAGCAAAGGAAGGCCCCGCCGTCCGGGCATGTATAATGTCGTGCCTTGCGGCGACGCCCCTGATGCCGGCTCTCGACAAGGTTTGCCGCAAGGAGAAGCGAGGCGGTTGAAGGCTCCCAGGATCGCGACGGAAGTACCCGGGCCGAGGAGTCGCGCCCTGGTCGGGGAAGAGGCGCGGAACCTCGCCCCCGGCATCCAATCGATCTCCAGCCTCTCGGGACTGGCCGTGGCCCGGGCCGAGGGCTCCGTCATCGAAGACGTCGACGGGAACCGCTTCCTGGACCTCGCGGCGGGGATCTGCGTGAACGCGCTCGGCCACGCGCATCCCCGCTACCGCCAGATCCTCAAGGAGCAGATCGACGAGGTGACGGTCGGGTCGTTCACCACCGCGCGGCGGGCGGGGGCCCTCAAGAAGATCGCCGCTCACACCCCGGAGGGACTCGACAGGATCCAGCTCTACTCGAGCGGAGCGGAGGCGGTCGAGGCGGCGCTGCGCCTCGCCAAGTCGTTCACCAAGAAGTACGAGTTCCTGTCCTTCTGGGGCGGCTTCCACGGCAAGACCGCGGGCACGCTGTCCCTCATCGGCGACGGGACGAAGGTGGGCTTCGGCCCCTCGCTTCCCGGCACCTACCTCACCCCCTACGCCGATTGCTACCGCTGCCCTCTCAAGCTCAGCTACCCGTCCTGCGGGATCGAGTGCGCGCAGTTCGCGCGCCAGGTCGTGAAGAACAACACGACGGGGGCGCTCGCCGCCATCATCATGGAGCCGATCCAGGGCACGGCGGGGAACATCGTGCCGCCGCCGGAGTTCATGCCGGCCGTGAAGGAGATCGCGCGTGAAAACGACGCGCTCCTCATCAGCGACGAGATGATCACCGGGTTCGGTCGCACCGGCCGGTGGTTCGGATGCGAGCACGCCGACGTCAAGCCCGACGTCGTGACCATGGGCAAGGGCCTCGGCTCCGGCTTCCCCGTGTCCGGGCTCGCCTCCACCGAGACCATCACGAAGGCGACGCCGTGGGGCAACCCTTCCGGCTCCAGCTCGAGCTACGGCGGCAATCCGATGGCCGGCGCGGCCGCCTACGCTTCCGTGACCATCATCGAAGAGGACAAGCTCGTCGAGAATGCCGCCGGCCTGGGCGAGTGGATGCTCTCCCGGCTCCGCGACCTGCAGGAGCGTCACGAGATGATCGGGCACGTGGACGGCAAGGGCCTCCTGATCGGCGTCGAGCTCGTGAAGGATCGGAGGACGAAGGAGCCCCTGGACAAGAAGGTGTGTGTCCGGATCTTCCAGGAGTGCTTGAAGCGCGGGCTGATCAGCATGGTCTACAACCCGCACTTCCGCATCAACCCCGCCCTCTCCATGGCCCGGGAGGAGGCGGAGACGTCCCTCGGGATCCTGGACGAGGTCTTCACCCTCGTCGGGCGTGACGGAGGATGGCGTTGACGTTGCGGGGAGCGCTCCTCGGCGCCGGGAACATCGCGCTCCACGGCCACGCCCCGCAATGGACGCGGGACGCTGACCTCCGGCGCGAGGTCGAGATCGTGGCGGTGGCCGACCTGTCGCCCGCCAACCGCGAGGCCGCCCGCGCCCTCTTCCCCGCCGCGCGCATCTGCGCCCGCGCCGAGGACATCCTGGAATCGCAGGCGCTGGACTTCTGCGACATCTGCACGCCGCCCTTCACCCACCGCGCGCTCGTCGAGCAGGCGGCGAGCCGGGGCGTCCACGTCCTGTGCGAGAAGCCGCTGGCCCCGACCGTCGAGGACACGGAGCAGATCGCGCGGGCGGTGCGCGCCGGCCGGGTGGTCTTCCAACCCTGCCACCAGTACCGCCATTCCCCGCAGTGGGAAGCGGTCAGCCGCCTGCTGCCTCGCATCGGGCGGGTCTACTTCGTGGAGTACGAGGTCCAGCGCACGCAGGCCGGAGAGGGAAACCCGAACTGGTCCCCGGCGTGGCGCACCGATCGCGACTTCGCCGGCGGGGGCATCCTCGTCGATCACGGCGCCCACATCTTCTATCAGCTCCGGGCGATCCTCGGAGAGCCGGAGACGGTGCAGGCCACGGTGCGGACGCTCCAGCATCGCTCGTACCGGGTGGAGGACACCGCGCTCGTGCTCCTCGACTTCGGCGGGTGCCTGGCGCAGGTGAGCCTCACCTGGGCCGCGCGGCGGCGAGGAATCCGCTTTCGCTTCGTGGGCGAGCGGGGCGAGATCGTGGGCGACGAGGAGAGCCTGAGGCTCCACGGGGAGGCGAGCGAGGACATCCGGTTCGCGGACGGGATGAGCCGGGACTCGAACCACTCCGAGTGGTACGCCCCGCTCTTCCGCCAGTTCGCCGAGCGGGTCCGGACCCGGGACCACGGCCTGGGCCCTCTCGACGAGGCGCTCTACGTGACGCGCCTGATCGCGCGGGCCTACGAGTCGTCCCGTGAGGGGCGGGCCCTTCCCCTGGTCGCAGCCGCGCCCGCGACCGCGACGCTCGAGGTTCCCGGTGAGATGGGGACATCGACCGATCTGATCGGTTTAGACTCGAGTCTCGGTCCCCCGGAGGTCATCGACGTGGAGCTCGAGGTCGAGAAGAGCCGGCGCAAACTTGTGCTCCGGCTGGGAGCCGTGGCCGCACTCCTCGCCGCGGCCGCCTGGACGTTCCACGACGTCGTGTGGGGCGAGCTGTGGATCTCCGTGAAATCGGCCCGCCTCGGCTTGATCATCCTTGCCGCGGCGATCAACCTGACCGCAGTAGGCTTCCAGGCCGCGCGCTGGCTGGCCGTCGTGCGTCCCCTCTCGCGCGCGGCCACCCTCGGCCAGGCCTTCAAGGCGATGCTCGTGGGCTTTGCGGCATCGACCGTCGTGCCCGCTCGCGCGGGAGAGCTCGCCCGCATGCACTGGTTCGCGCGGCGCACCGGCCTTCCCCGGCCCACGGTCCTGGCCTCGATCGTCCTGGATCACCTGGTGAATGCGGCGGGGCTCCTGCTCGGGCTCGCCATCCTCCCCTTCTTCGTCGCCGTGCCCCTGTGGATCCGGCCGGGGGCGGCGTTCGTCCTCGCGCTCTTCACCGTAGTCGCGATGCTCGTGTTCGGCCTGCGGCCGATCTCCGAGCCCGCGGCGCCATCGACGGAACGATTACCGGCGAAGGGACTGGCGGCGTTCCTCGCCAATGCGCGTCAGGGGCTGGCCGCCACGACGCGTCCGCGCGCCCTCGGCCTCTCGCTCGGCGCATCGCTCTTCTCCTGGGCGCTCGAAGTCAACGTGGTCGCGGTCGCGATGAGGGCCGTCGGCCTCCACCTGCCTTTCACCGCCGCGTTCCTCACCCTGCTCGCGGTCAACCTGGCCCTGGCCTTTCCGTTCGCGCCCCCGGGCAACATCGGGACCCTCGAGGTCGGCGCTACCATCGCGCTGGTGGGGTTCGGCGTGCCCAAGGAGCAGGCGCTGGCCTTCGGTCTCGTCTACCACTTCCTGCAGGTCGTACCGATCGGAGTCCTGGGCATGATCTTCGCCGGCCGCCGGCGCGGCAACGCCGACGGCGCCGTCCCCGCCTGAGGTGAAGGTCTGAGCGTCCTCGTCGTGCTGGGCTTTGCCCTGGCGTCCATGGTGGTCTACGCCCTGCGCGGGAGGAAGCGCGACGCGGACCAGGACGGGAAGGGAGCGCGCCTCTTCCTCGGCTTCGGCGACTTCCTGCTGCACTGGTTCATGTGGGCGATCGATCCCACGGTGCGGGTCTCGCTGAGGCTCGGCCTGACCCCCGACTTCTACAACTTCGCCGGGCTGTTCCTGGGGGTCTTGACCGGGGTGTTCATCGCGCGGGGCAACCTGGAGACCGGCGGATGGCTGATCGCCCTCGGGGGCATCGCCGACATCCTCGACGGCCGGATCGCCCGCGCCACGGGCGTGGCCTCCGCCTACGGCGACTTCGTCGACAGCACCTTCGACCGCTTCGTCGAGGTCTTCGCGTTCCTCGGTTTCGTGGTCCTCCTGCGGGCCAGCGCCTACGGCGCCCTCCTCGCCGCGGCGGCGATGGCGGGCTCGATCCTCGTCAGCTACACCCGCGCGCGGGGGGAAGCTCTCGGCGTGACCTGCTCCGGCGGCCTGATGCAGCGCGGCGAGCGGCTCGCGATCATGTGCCTGGTGTGCCTGCTCGATCCCATCGTGGCCGCGCGCCTGGGACGGCCCGAGTCGACGGCCATCGAGTGGATGCTGGGCCTCATGGCCCTGAGCACGTTCGTGACCGCGGCCCACCGCACGGTCTGGATCGCGGCGCGCCTCCGCCGGCAGCAACGCACCTCCTGATTGAGCAGGGGGCGCGGCGGCGCGCCCCCTTGTCGCCCGAGCGAAAGTGAATCTCGCGCCGCTCGCGGCCTTTGGCGGCGTCTACTTGGTGGTGGGCGACACCACCAGGAGATCGTTCGACTTCGGGGTGGACGCATGGGCCAGGTACACGGTCCCGTCCTTCACGACGACGCCGTTCCGGGCGCCCTCGCGCGTCGGCACCTGCGCCACCACCGTGAGCTTCCCGCGGCCGTCCACCCGCGCCACCGTCAGCTTCCCGGCACGGGCGGCCCCCACGTAGAGGAGATGGCGGGCAGGAGCGTAATCCAGATCGTCGACGCCGTCGCCGGTGTCGACGGAGGACAGCACGGCCCCGTCGTGCCCGGCGTCGAGCGCCTCCGTGCGCGCGCTGCAGGCGACGAAGAGCAAGCCGCCCTTCTCGTCGATCCTCAGCCCGTGGGGACCCTCCTCGCCGCATTTGGGGTTCCAGGTCGCCACGGTCTGATGCGACTTGAGGTCGATCGCCAGCGTGCGGTCCTTGTCCTCCAGGTTGGTGTAGAAGCGGCCCCGGGCGGCGTCGACCGCGAAGCCTTCCGGCTGGCCGTCGAAGCCGAGCTTCGCCTTCTGGCTGAGGGTGGCGCCGTCGAGGATGCGGACCGATTTGTCGCGCGGCGTGGTCACCCACAGCTCCCTGGTCGGCGCGACGTAGGCGAGCCCGTCGGGCATGGAGTCGAGGCGCCCACATGCGCCGCGCACCAGCGAACGCGCGTCCACCGCGCAGACGGTGGAGTCGGCGCGATTGCCGACGTACACGACGCCGTCCCCGACGGTGGCCGAGCTGGGGCCGATCGTGCGCTTGCGCCCCCGAACCTCCACCTCGGTCGTCGGGAAACCAGAGATCTGCGTGACCTTGCCGGTGGCGGTGTCGACCACGTCGACGGCGCCCGTGTTGCCGGCCGGCGCCCAGACGAAGCCGGTATGAGGATCGAACGCGATGTAGTCCATGAAAATGCCGTCATCGTTGGCGCCCGGCAGCGGCAAGGAACGTACGGCGTACGCCGCGCCCGCCGCGGCCGGGGTGGGGTCGACGGGCGCCGCGGCTGAAGCAGCGAGCATGAGCGGAGCGAAGAGGAGAAGAAGGATTGGATTTCGCATCCCGGGATGTTTACACGGCGGTTCCGCGATCACAAGACGCCCGGCGGCCTTTCCCGGGCCGTTGAATCGGAGGGGTGGGCGGTCGGGGCCCTCGTCGGGGACCTGGCGACGGATTGCGATGCGCGGCGGCTCGGGCAGGCGCGCGTCCGGTGCGGCAGATCACGACCGGCACCGTCTGTCACCTGTAAGCGCAGAGGGAACCTCCCGCATCCATAGCACGTAGCATACTGATCCGATGAGATTCGGCCTTCGCGTTCTCGGGCTCGCGGCCGTGCTGTTCCTGCTCCTGCCCGTGGCCGCGGGGCTGACCGGCGTGGCGGGACCTCCCGCAACGGACGCTTCGGCCCGCGCGGCGCCGGCATCGCCGGCCGGGATGGCCGTCCTCGCCCCCGTCCTCTTCTGCCTGCTCGCGGCTGCCGTGCTGTCCTGGATGATCGTGCGATCACAGATGTCCGGTTGGAGGCTGGTGGCGGCCGTGTTCCTCGCCTACTTCGGGCTGGGCACGTTCATGCTGCAGATCGAGTCGGTCGTCTTCCTTCCCCGGCACCTGCCTCCCGGGTTCGTGAGCCGGCTCTTCGCCATGGGCGCCGTCATCGGGCTCGTCGCCGCGCCCGCGGCGGTATGGATCCACCGCCGATTCCGTCCATCGCCGGTCGGGGGGCCGGTCCCGAGCGGCATCCCGTCGGCCCCGGAGGAGTGGATCGTCCGGCTGGCGTGGCTGGCCGCGACCTACGTCGCGCTCTACTTCCTGGCCGGACATTTCATCGCCTACCGGAACCCGGACGTCGTGGCCTACTATGACGACTCGAACGTGGGCAGCTTCCCGCGTCAGATGCTCAAGGTCTGGACGGCGACGCCCTGGCTGTTCCCGCTGCAGGCGCTGCGCGGCATCCTCTGGGTGGCCTGCGTGCTCCCCTTCATCGTGTCGTTCCGGGGCCGGCCGTGGGAGCTGCCGCTCCTCATCGGCTGCGCGTTCAGCGTCTGGCTCGTGATGCTGCTGGTGCCCAACCCCTACATGCCCGAGTCGGTCCGCATGTCCCATCTCGTCGAGACCGTCTCGTCCAATTTCGTTTTCGGATGTATCGTAGGCGCTTCGTTCGCCCGGCCGCGCCCGCGAAGCCGCTTCGAGACGGTCACGACAGGAGCGTGAAGGAATGGTCGCCGCGAGCCGCACCGTAGGGGGGCTCGAGATCCTGGCGCCGGCCGCGCCGGCCCACGACGGCGTGCTCGCGCCCCCCGCCCTCGAGCTCGTGGCCCACCTCGCCCGCCGCTTCGGCGGGCGCGTCGAGGAGCTGCTGGCCCGCCGCCGCGAGCGGCAGGCACGCTTCGACGCCGGAGAGCGCCCGCAATTCCTGAGCGGGACCGCGGCGATCCGCGAGGGGTCCTGGACGGTGGCCCCGCTCCCGGCCGACCTCCTCGACCGGCGCGTGGAGATCACGGGGCCGGTGGACCGCAAGATGATCATCAACGCGCTCAACTCGGGCGCGAACGTCTTCATGGCGGACTTCGAGGACTCCAACTCCCCCACCTGGGACAACGTCGTCGAGGGACAGCTCAACCTGAGCGACGCCGTGGACGGGAGCATCCGCTACGTCCAGCCCGGCTCCGGCAAGGTGTACACGCTGGGACCGCGGGGGGCCACGCTGATGGTGCGTCCGCGCGGCTGGCACCTGCCCGAGAAGCACGTCCGGCTCGACGGCCACCCCGTTCCCGCCTCCCTCTTCGACTTCGGCCTGTTCTTCTTCCACAACGCGCGCAAGCTGATCTCCCGCGGCACCGGCCCCTACTTCTACCTTCCCAAGATGCAGAGCCATCTCGAGGCCCGCCTGTGGAACGACGTCTTCGTGCGGGCGCAGGAAGCGCTGGGGATCCCGCGGGGCACGATCAAGGCCACGGTGCTCATCGAGACGCTGCCCGCCGCCTTCGAGATGGACGAGATCCTCCACGAGCTGCGCGAGCACTCGGCCGGGCTCAACTGCGGGCGCTGGGACTACATCTTCAGCACGATCAAGACGCTGCGCGGCGACCCCGCGTTCGTGATGCCCGACCGCGGCCAGGTCACGATGGAGCAGCCGTTCCTGCGCGCCTATACGCAGCTCCTGGTCAAGACCTGCCACCGGCGCGGCGTCCACGCGATGGGGGGGATGGCCGCGCAGATCCCGATCAAGGACGACCCCGAGGCCAGCCGCGCCGCGCTCGACAAGGTCCGCGCCGACAAGTTGCGCGAGGTCAAGGACGGCCACGATGGCACCTGGGTCGCGCACCCCGGCCTCGTCGCCGTCGCCCGCGAGGTCTTCGACGCGCACATGGCGACGCCGAACCAGATCCACGTCAAGCGCGAGGACGTTCACGTCACCGCGGAGGACCTCCTGCGCGTGCCGCAGGGGACCCGCACCGAGGCGGGACTGCGCCACAACGTGCGGGTGGGCGTGCAGTACCTGGAATCGTGGCTGCGCGGCTCCGGCTGTGTCCCGCTCTACGACCTCATGGAGGACGCCGCCACCGCCGAGATCTCCCGCACGCAGGTGTGGCAATGGATCCACCACCGCGCCACGCTCGACGACGGCCGGCCGCTCACGGTCGAGCGCTTCCGGAGCGTGCTCGGCCAGGAAATGGACGGCCTGGGCCGGTCGCTCGGCCCGAGCCGCTTCGACGCCGGCCGCTTCCGCGAGGCCGCCGCCCTCTTCGACCGGATGTCGACGTCGGAGGCCTTCGAGGAGTTCCTGACGCTGCCGGCCTACGACCTGCTGCTCGACGGCGCGACGCGCTGAGCGACGGCCGCGCGTGACCGCGAAAACTCCCTTGACGGAGAACCAGGTACGCGGGTTCTGGGCCGCGTGGGCCGGCTGGGCCCTGGATGGGATGGACTCGTTCATCTTTGCGCTGGTGATGGTCCCCGCGCTGCGGGAGCTGCTTCCCCGCTCCGGCATCCCCGCGACGCCCGAGAACCTCGGCTACTACGGCGGCCTGCTCTTCGCTCTCTTCCTCGTCGGCTGGGGCCTCTCGCTCCTCTGGGGGCCCGTGGCCGACCGCTTCGGACGGGTGAAGACGCTGATGCTCACGATCGCGTGCTACTCGATCTTCACCTTTCTCGGTTCGGTGGCCACGGGCGTGTGGACGCTCGCGGCCTTCCGCCTCCTGGCCGGCATCGGCATCGGGGGCGAGTGGTCGATGGGAGGCACGTTCGTCGCCGAGGAATGGCCCGAGGACCGGCGCAAGATGGCCGCCGGCGCCATGCATACCGGCTATTACGTCGGCTTCTTCCTCGCCGCCATCGCCAACTACACGATCGGCGCGTGGTGGGGCTGGCGCGCCATGTTCGCCCTCGGGGGCACGCCGGCGCTGCTGGTGGCCTTCATCCGTTACGGCGTCACGGAGCCGAAGCGGTGGCGGAGCCGCCTCGAGGAAGATCGCCGGTCGACGATGGGGCGCGCGTTCCTCATGCTCTTCTCCCCCCTTTACCGGCGCCGGACGGCGCTGAACAGCATCTACATCCTCGTGTCGATCATCGGATTGTGGGCGGGATCGGTCTACGTACCCGCGGCGGTCACGTTCCTCGCGGCGCGGGCCGGGTCTCCCGCGCCGCAGGCCGCGCGCCTGGCATCGTTCGCCACCATGCTCCTCTCCGCGGGAACGATCCTGGGCTGCCTCGCGCTCCCGGCGCTGGCCGAGCGCCTCGGGCGCCGCGCGACCCTCGGCCTCTACTTCTTCTTGATGTTCGCCTTCATCGTGCTTGGCTTCGGCTACGCCTTCTACCTCGAGCAGGGAGCGCTGCGGGCGTTCCTCGTCTGTCTCTTCTTCCTCGGCGTCGGGGGCGCCAACTTCGCGATGTACACGCTCTGGCTGCCGGAGCAGTACCCGACCGAGTGCCGCGCCAGCGCCTTCGCATTCACCACCTCGGTAGGACGCTTCGTCGGCGCCGGCGTCACGTTCCTCGTGGGCGCCGGGGTGGCCCACTTCCATACGATCGGCGTCCCCGTCGCCCTCACTTCGACCGCCTTCCTCGTCGGGCTGCTGCTCC
>QHVJ01000389.1 GCA_003222275.1 Acidobacteriota bacterium
TCGGACGCCGGAGCGAAGGCGCCGAGCGCTTCGCGGACCTGCTGCGCCGGGCCCGCTGCCTCCGGAAGGAGGGTCTCGACCTGGCCGTCGACCTCCAGGGTGACGTGCGCGCGGCGCTCCTCATGGCCCTCACCGGCGCGCGCCACCGCGTCGGCTACGCGAACACGGGCGGGGGCTGGCTCCTGACCGACGTCGTTCCCCTCGACGAGACGTTGTCGTGGGTGGAGCAGAATCGCCGGGCGGTGGCGTCGGTGGTCGGCGAAGCCACGGGCGCGCGCGTCGATCTGCTCACCGCGGAGGAGCGCGGCTTCGGCCGGAGGCTCGTCGCCGACCTCGGCCTCGCCTCGAGCCGGCCCCTCGTCGCCGTGCACCCGGGCGGAGGCCGGGCCGTCAAGCAATGGGACCTGGGTCGATGGGCGGAGGTCGCCCGGCGGCTGCACCGGGAGTTCCAGGCGACGATCCTCCTCACCGGGGGCGAGGGGGACCGGCCTGTCGCCCAGGCGCTGGCGCGGCTCCTGCCGTTCCGGGCCGTGGACCTGACCGGCCGCCTCAGCCTGCGGGAGACGGTGGCCCTTCTCTCGCAGCTGGACCTGTTCCTGTCCCCCGACACCGGCACCATGCACGCGGCCTGTGCGGTGGGCACCCCGTCGGTGAGCGTGTTCGGACCGTCCGACCCGGCCCGCTACTTCTCCGGAGGCACCGGCGAGACCGGCCGCCGCCACGTCGTGGTGCGCGCGGAGCTTTGGTGCTCGCCCTGCAACCTGATCCGCAAGCCGCCCGCGGAATGCGACGACGGTGCGCCGCCGGAGTGCCTGCGCCGGGTGGAGGTGGACGACGTGCACCGCGAGGCCGCGCGCCTGCTGCGCGAGGCCGGCGGCTATGCCGCGCGGGAGCCCACCGGCGCTTGAAGACGCTGGTCGTCGTCGGATCCGCCGCCGCCGCCCGGGAGCGCGCCCGCGCGCACTCTCCGGCCACACTCGTGGCCTGGTCGGAGGAGGCCGCGGCGGCACTGCAAAGCGCCGGGGCGCCCGGCCGCGCCGTCTCGGATTACGTCTCGGGCGAAGATCAGGATCGCATCGACGAGGCGGCCATCGCCTGGACCAAGGCCTGGGGCACGCGGAGCGTGTGGGACGGTCGCAGCATCCGCGAGCTGCTCGTCTGGAAGGGCGTCTCGCTGTGGTGGTTCGCCGAGCTGTTCCTGCACCACTCGACTTCGTGTCCGCGCTACGTGCGGCTGATCGAGGGCTTCTGTCGCGTCCTCGAGGCGGAGCGGCCCGACGAGGTCGAGGCCGAGGGCCTGCCGGAGGAGGAGGCGGTGCTGCTCGGACGCACCTGCACCGCCCTCCGCATACTCTTTCATGGTCCCGCCCGGCCCCGAGCGCGGGCCCTCGGCTTGCGCATGCGGCGCGTCTCCCTGCGGGCGCGCATGGACGTGCTGAAGTGCGCGGTCACCGCCGGCAAGACGGCCCTGGCCGGAGTGCCTCCGGCGCCCGCCGCCGACGCGCGGCCGCTCGCGCTCTTCCTGTCCCACGCCGCGTTCTGGCGCGAGCGCCGGGACCCGGAGGGGGGGGAGCCGGCGGAGTACGAGCATTACTTCGACCGGATCCTGCCCGGCGTGGACGCGGCGGGCGATCTCCGCGCCTCCGTCGTGGCCGTGGGCCCGCGGGCCGCCTTCCGCCGTCGCGGCGTCTCGGACCGCCTGGCGGAGTGGGCGCGCCTGCACCCGGAGCCGGGTCCCTACGTCCACGTGAACCGGTTCACCAGCCCGCGCGTCCTGCACGAGGTGCGCCGGGCGGCCACCCTCGCGCGGCGCGCATGGCACGCGCTGCGCCGCTCGGCCGGCCTGAGCGAAGCCTTCTCGCACCGCGGCGTCGGCTTCGCCGATCTCGCCGGGCCCGACCTGGCGGGCACCCTGCTCCGCCAGCTGCCGTGGGCGGTGCGCTCCTATGAAGAGATGACGGAGGCGCTGCAGGCGACTCGTCCCTCGGTCGTGTGCCTCTACGCCGAGTCCAGCGGCTGGGGGCGAGCGGCCATCGCCGCCTGCCGAGCGGCGGGGGTGCCCACGGTGGCCATCCAGCACGGAATCCTGTATCCCAAGTACTACTCGTACCGCCACGGCGCCGACGAGGCCGACTGCCCCCGCCCGGACCGCACGGCCATCTTCGGCGAGTCGGCCCGGAAGATCCTCGTCGAGCTCGGCCATTACGCGCCGGAGAGCCTGGTCGTCACGGGCAGCGCCAAGTTCGACGATCTCCTCGCGGCGGCGGCGAGGTGGGACCGCGCGCAGATCCGGCGCCGCCTGGGCGTCGGCCCGGCCGAGCGCCTGTTGATCGTGGCCAGCCGCTACCGCAGCATCCGGGACACGCACGCGTCGATCGGGGCCGACTTCCCGGCCCTCGTCCGCGCGGTGGATTCGCTGCCGGGGGTGAAGGCGCTCATCAAGCCCCACCCCGCGGAGCCGGAGAACGCCTATGCCGCCGACCTGCGGGCCGCGGGCGCGGTCCGCGTGCGGGTGCTGCCTCCGGGCGCCGACCTCATGGAGCTTCTCCACGCTGCGGACGGGCTCGTGACCGTCGAGTCGCTCTCGGCGGTGGAGGCGCTCGTGCTCGGCCGGCCCGTCGTGGTCCTCAGCATGCCCACCCACCTGCGCGAGCTGGTGGAGGCCGGCGCCGCCCTCGGCGTTCCCGCCGGCGAGGACCCGACGGCGGCGCTCCGCGACATGCTCTTCGATGAAGCGGTCCGAGCGCGGCTCGGGCAGGCCCGCGCACGCTATCTCCGCCACGTCGCGCAGGGTGTCGACGGCGGCGCCACCGCGCGCATCGTGGGCCTGTTGCGCGAGACGGCCCGGCGGCCGGGCGTGGTAGGGTTGGGGGCATGAACCCGACCACCGTGAGCCTGGGGACCCGGGCGGTGGGGGACGGAGCGCCCTGCTTCGTCCTCGCCGAGGTCGCCTCCGCGCACGGCGGCTCCATCGAGACCGCCCTGAGGATGCTCGAGGCCGCCTTCAAGATGGGCGCCGACGGGATCAAGTTCCAGCTCTTCCGCTCCGAGCAGCTCGTCGTCCGGCGTCACCCGGGCCGGAAGGACTTCGACGCGATCGAGTTGGGGACGAAGGAGTGGCGCAAGCTGCTGAAAGCGGCCCGCGCCTCGGGCCTCACGCTCCTCGTGGAGGCCTTCGACCGCGCCTCGCTGGAGGTGGCGGCCGAAGAGGGCGCCGACGCGTTCAAGGTCCACTCCACGGACATGGAGAACCCGGAGTTCATCCGCGCGGTGGCCGAGACCGGCAAGCCCGTGCTGTTCGCGACCGGCGGCGTTCCCGAGGAGGCGGTGAGGGAGGCGCTGGAGATCGTGGGCAACGCGCCGGTCGTCCTGCTCCATGGCTTCCAGACCTTTCCCACTCCGGTGGAGGAGATCCGCCTCCGCGACCTCGCGACGTGGAAGGAGCGCTACCGGGTGCCGGTGGGCTTCCTCGACCACACCGACGGGGGCAGCGCGTTCGCGCTCGTCGCCCCCGCGCTCGCCGTGGCCTGGGGGGCGAACCTGGTGGAGAAGCACTTCACGCTCGACCGCAGCGAGAAGAGCTACGACTACCAGTCCTCGCTCAGCCCCGAGGACTTCTACCGCATGGTGGAGCTGCTCCGGCAGGCGGAGCGCGCGGCGGGGGATGTGCAGGCCTCCGCGAGCGAAGGGGCGCGGCGCTATCACCGGACGATGGCGCGATCGATCGTGGCCGGCGCGCTCATCAAGCGGGGCGACGTCTTCACCCGCGAGATGCTGGCCTACAAGCGGACCGACGTGCGGTTCGAGCCCGGGTTCGCGCCGCGGGAGGCCGACCGGGTGATCGGCCGAAGGGCTACGCGTCCGATCCAGGCCGACGAGACGATCCGCGAGGACATGCTGGAATGAGTACCCGGGGCTCGGGGGGGGGCGGACGGGTGTTCGTGGTCGTGAGCGCCCGGATGGCCTCCTCCCGCTACCCGGGCAAGGCCGTCGTCCCCGTGGCCGGACGCCCGCTGCTCGCGGTCCTGCTCGACCGTATGGCCGCCGCCCCCGGCGTCGACGGCGTGGTGCTGGCCACCTCGACCCGGGCCGAGAACGACACGCTGGCGCGGCTCGCGGAGCAGGGCGGCTTCCCGGTCTTCCGCGGCGACGAGGACGACGTGCTCCGGCGCCACGTGGACTGCGCGCGACACGTGGGCGCCGACCACGTCGTGCGCGTCACCGGCGACAACCCGCTCACCGACCTGGAGACGCTCGCGCGCCTCGTCGCGCTCCATCTCGAAGAGCGCTCCGACTACACCTACGTGCCGGGCGACGCGCTGCTCATGGGCATCCTGAGCGAGGTCGTCTCCCGCGCCGCCCTCGAGCGCTCCTGGCAGAAGGGCGAGACCCGCCACCGCTCGGAGCTGACGACCCTGTACATCAAGGAGCACCCGGAGGAGTTCCGGATCGTGGCCGGGGCGCTGCCCGACGGCCTGTACCGGCCCGAGTACCGGCTGACCGTGGACGAGGCGGAGGACGTCGCCCTCCTGCAGGAGATCTTCGCGCGCCTGCAGCGACCCGGCCGGCTCGTGACCACGCGGGAGGCCATCGCGCTCCTCGACCGGGAGCCGGAGCTGGCGCGCATCAACGCCCACCTGCGCCACAAGGCCGCCAACCTCCGCTCGGTCGCTCTCGACGCCGGCATCGTGGGGAAGGCCCGGTGAAATCCGCCTTCACCATCAACGGCCGCAAGGTGGGGCGCGGCCAACCGTGTTACGTGAT
>QHVJ01000390.1 GCA_003222275.1 Acidobacteriota bacterium
CATGCCGCGCGCCCCGCGAGCCCGCGCTCGACGACGAACGGTAAAGCCATCACGCTGAGCATCGCCAGCAGCACCTCGGTGTCGCCGAAGTTGTACTCGAAGAGGCCGGCCACGAGGAAGGCCGCCACCGCGGCCAGCGCGCCGACGACGAGCGCGCGGTCGGCGGCGGCCTGCGCGGGCACGCGACGGAGCACGCCCGCCGCTCGCACGAAGAAGGCGACGAAGATCCAGAGCCAGAGCGCAAGGCCGACGAGCCCGCGCTCCACCGCGATCTGCAGGGGCGTGTTGTGGAGGTGGCTCGTGTGGCGGCGCAGCGCCTCCGGCGGCGCATAGATCGGATAGAGCTGCTTCACCTGCCCGGGGCCGACGCCGATGATCGGCCGCTGCCGAAGCATCGCCAGGCCGCCGTCGATCATGGCCAGGCGCTCACGGGCGGTGGCATCGGCGGCGTCCCCGAACGTCTCGGCACGCTCCCGTACGCTCGGCAGGGCCAGGACCGCCGCCGCGAGCGTCACCACGCAGGCCGCGGCGAGGACGCGCCGACGGACGCCTGCGAGCGAGACGAGGACACCCGCGGCGAGTCCCAGCCATGCGCCACGAACGAGCGTGAGCGCAAGCGCCAGCGCGCCAGTCAGCCACGCGGCCGCGGCGCCGGCACGGCGGCGGCCGGCGACGAAAAGCGGCGCCAGCTCGGCCGTGAGGACGACCGTCAGGACGCCGGCCAGGGTCATGTAGATGCTGAAGAAGGCATGCGCGCGTCGACACTTGCCGAGCACCATTCGGACAACCGGCGGCAGCGCGGGGTTCGCGTCGTAGCGGTCGGGCGTGCAGGTGACGACCTGCACAATGGCCACGACGGCCACGGCAGCGACCGCCCACAGCAGGCCCGCTGCGAAGCGACGCGCCGCGCTCGCGTCGTCGAGCACGCCGAGCACGATCCACAGCGTCGCGAGCGGCAGGAGCATCCTCATGATCCGCAGGCTGTCCACCGGCGCTGGCGACAGCAGCGCGGCGAGCACGGACCAGATCGCGAAGGCGGCGAGCGGCGCGAATAGCGGCCAGGATGGACGGTACGCGCGTGTGCGAACCGCCCACACGAGCCAGGCCGCCAGCGCGGCTAGCGAAGCCTCGGCCAGCGAGATCGAGGCGGCGAGGCCGAGGAGGAGCGCGACGACGAGGCCATCGCGCAGCGCCAGCGCGCGCGGCCGGTTCAATACGCGTTCCGGTTGCGGAAGCCCAACCAGAAAGTCTGGACGAGGATCTTCAGGTCGAAGCCGAGCGACCAGCGCTCGATGTAGTAGAGGTCGTACTCGATGCGCTTCTCGATCGAGGTGTTGCCGCGCCACCCGTTGATCTGCGCCCACCCGGTGATCCCGGCCTTCACCTTGTGACGCAACATGTAGCGAGGCATTCGTCGCCGGAAGTCCTCGACGAACGACGGCCGCTCGGGGCGCGGGCCGACAAGGCTCATCTCTCCGCGCAGCACGTTGAACAACTGTGGCAGCTCATCGAGGCTCAGGCGGCGGAGGGCGGCGCCGAAGCCGGTGCGGCGCGGATCGTCGGGCACCGCCCAGCGCGGCCCCGTCGTCGCCTCCGCGTCGGCGACCATCGAGCGGAATTTCAGCATCCGGAAGCGCCGGCCGTCGAGGCCCATGCGCTCCTGACGGTAGAGCACGGGGCCGCGCGACGTGAGCTTGATGGCCACCGCGATGGCCAGCATCAGCGGGGCCAGCGTCACCAGCGCGGCGGCGCCGATGACGAAGTCGAACGCGCGCTTGAGTACGCGATTCCAGCCGTAGAGCGGCGACTCGCGTAGGTGGATGATCGGCAGTGTCTCGAACTCCTCGATGCCCCCGCGCAGCGAGGCGAGGCTGAAGATGTCGGGCACGAAGTGAATGGCCACGGGGTCGTCGCCGATGCCGTCGAGGATCGCGCTGAGCCGGGGGTACTCGGCGTGCGGCAGCGCGATGATCACGATGTCCACCGAATGCGCGTCGAGCACCGCGCGGATGTCCTCCGGCGCGCCGAGCCAGCGAGTCTCGCCATCCTCGCGCTTGTCGCCGAGCCGGCCGAGCACGCGCACGCCGACGTCGGGGCGCCGGCGTAACACGCGGAACACCTCGGCGGCCGCCTCGCCGCCGCCGACCACCACCGCGTAGCGCAGGTTGTAGCCGCGACGCCGCGCCACACGCAGGGCCTCGCGGAACACAACGCGCGACATCGTCGCGCCCACGATCGACGTCGCCCAGAACACGCCGATCGCGATGCGCGAGTAGTCGTACCCGCGGAAGACGAGGCTCATGATGGCGACGAGGACGAGGGCGCCGAGGCTCGAGGCCTTGGTGATGTCCCACCACTCGCCGAGGTGCGACCCGAGACGCTGCGGCCGGTAGAGGTCGAACGCCTTGAATGCGAAGCCCCACACACTCAGGATCGGCACGAGCTGCAGCGCGTAGTCCCGGAACGGCGGGATGTCGCCGTGGCCGAAGACGCCCGAGTAGAAGCGCAACCAGTACGCCAGCACCCAGCATGCGGCGATCACCGCAACGTCGGCGCCGAACGTGAGCTGCCTGAACAACCGCGAGTGCGCCTTCAGCACGAGCGCCTCGCACGGAACTCCGCGTACCGCCGGTCGAGATAGTCGCGGAGGCGTTGCGTGAACACCGGTCGATCGAATTGCTCGGCGCGGGCGCGCAGCGCGGCCGGCGCGAAGCGAGCTGCGGCCACCTCGAAGGCGAGCATGGCACTCACCAATGCCTCTGCCGTTTGGTCGTCGAAGAAGACGGCCGTCGGCGGGCCTTCGGCGCGGCCGAGGCCGACCATCGTCTCGAGCACGCCGCCCCGCGCGAGCGCGATGGTCGGGCGACCCGCCGCGGCCGCCTCGAGCGGCACGATGCCGTAATCCTCGACCGCCGGGAACAGCACCGCGCGGCAGCGCGCGTAGAGGTCAGCGACCTCGGCGTCGGAGCGCCAGCCGAGGAACTCGACGGTGGGACCGCCGGCCGCGCGCAGCCGCGCTTCCTCCGGGCCGGTGCCGACGACGACCAGGCGGCGACGCAGACGATTAGCAGCGGCGACGGCGAGGTCGACGCGTTTGTAGGGCACGAGCGCGGACACAACGAGGTAGTACTCCCCCGGACCGGAGACGGGTCGGAACCGCGCGACCTCGATGGGCGGGTGGATGACATCGGCGTCACGGCCATAGACGCGGCGGATGCGGTCGGCAATGTGCTGGGAGATGGCGACGAAGCCGTCCACGCGGTCGGTGCGCTTATCCCACGCGCGCAGCGCGGCGGCCACCGGCGGCATGAGCGTGCGCACGACGACGCCGGCACGCGCGCCGAAGTAGTCGTCGTAGAGGTCCCAAACGTAGCGCATGGGACTGAAGCAGTACGAGAGATGCAGCGCGGAGGGCGGCCGCCGCACCGCCTTCGCCGCGCAATGACTCAGCGACAGGACGAGGTCGAAACCGCGCAGGTCGAACATCCGTATGGCGGCGGGGAACAACGGGAGATAGTGACGATAGCGCGTGGCCGCCGCCGGCAGCCGCTGGACGAACGACGTCACGATGCGGCGCCGCTCGATGACGGCGGACACGCTGCCGGGGACGTGCAGGAGCGTGTAGAGAGGCGCCTCGGGGAAGAGCTCGCAGAACACCTCGAGGCAGCGCTCGCCGCCGCGCATGCCGGTGAGCCAGTCGTGCACGAGAGCGACGCGCGGCGAGCCGCCGGCCGCGCCGCGCCCCACGCCCCTCGTCAGCGTCGAATGCGCTGTCGCCAATAGTCCAGCAGGTCGCTCAGGGTCCGCTCCACCGGGATCCGGGTTCGCCAGCCGACCGCCGCCTCGATCTTGTCCGCGCACCCCCGCAGCACCGGCACGTCGGACGGACGGAGCCGCGCCTGGTCGGTACGGACCTGAATGCCGCTGACCTTGGACTGTGCGATCAGGAACTGAAGGACGCGCTCGATGGACCAGTCGGTGCCGGAGCAGAGGTTGTAGACCTCGCCCACGCTCCCGCGCTCGAGCAGGGCCCAGTAGCCGCGCACGACGTCGCGAACATCGGAGAAATCGCGGGTGGGCTTGAGGTCACCCGCGGACACCACGGGTTCGCGCAGACCCGCCTCGATCTCGGCGATCTGCTTCGCGAAGTTCGAGGTGGCAAAGGCTTCCCCTCTCCGGGGCCCGGTGTGGTTGAACGCGCGCGCACGGACGATGTCGAGCCCGTAGCTCTTGTAGTACTGGTAGCCCATCAGGTCCTGCGTCACCTTGCTGACCGCATACGGTGAGAGCGGACGCAGCGGGTTGCTCTCGCGAATCGGCAGCTCGTGCGGCTCGACGAGACCGTATTCCTCGCTGGAGCCGATGACGAGAAATCGCGCTCGGTTCCCGAGCTGGCGGATCGCCTCGAAGAGGTTCATCTGGCTGATGGCGTTGGTGAGGAGCGTTTCGGCGGGCGTCAGCCAGGAGGCCGCCACGAACGACTGCGCAGCCAGGTGCACGATGTAGTCCGGGTGGGCTTGCTCCACCAGCCCCAGGACGGAAGAAAGATCGCGAAGGTCCGACTCGATGAGCGTGAGGCGGTCGCGGAGGTGCTCGATGTGCTCGGTGTTGCTGCGCCAGCGCAGGGCACCGATCACGTCCGCGCCCCGACTCAGGGCCCACTCGGTCAGGTGGCTGCCGACGAATCCGGTGATCCCGGTGATCAGGATCCGCATCCGAGCCATACTACTACAGGCGTAGCACCTCCCCGTAGATGGCCTCCACCGTCGTCAGCATCTGCCGCGCGTCGAACTCGCTGCGCG
>QHVJ01000391.1 GCA_003222275.1 Acidobacteriota bacterium
GCCAGACGAAAGGTCACTCAGGGATCCGGCCGGCGCAGAGCAGCCGGAAGCGCTCGCAGACGACGAGGGAGCTGTCGTCCAGCCGGCCGCCGAGTCGTGCCAGCACCCGGCCGAAGAAGGCCGTGTGCGCGGCTCGCCACCAGGCGAGCGAGCGATCGCCCTCGCCCTCCGCGGAGGCGAAGGCGGCGTCGACGGCGCCGAACGGCACCAGCCTCACCTCCGTGGTCTCGATGATCGCGACCGGCGTGCCGTCCCCGAGCGTGACGATGCTGACGTCGCCCGCTTCGGGCAACGGAGCGCCGTCGGCCTCGAACTGCGCGGGCAGGCTGGCGGTGGCGCGCTTGTGCCCGGCGAGAACCAGCGCCGCCAGCTCCTTGGCCAGGGCGGGCGAGTCGCCGAAGGCGAAAGCCGTCACGCGCGCTCGGTGGTGCGGGTGATCGGCCGGCAGTCGCGTCAGATACGACCGCAAGAACGCAGCCGTCGCCTCGGTCAGCGGCGCTTCCAGATCGCCTCCCACTGCGCCCACGAGCCCGTCTTCGGCGCCGCGCGGACGGTGACGTCCTCGCGGACGTCGGTCACCGGCGCGAACGCGGGCGTCAGGCGCTCCCGCAGCTCGCCGTCAGAAAAGAAGTGAACGAGCAAGCCCGACTTCGGTCCGTCGTCGTAGCGCACCGTGAGGCCGCCCCAGGCGTTGCGGTCCACCACGGTATGCGCGTGATAGATCTGGGTGCTCACGGAGTTCACGCGCAGAAAGAGCAGCCCGCCCGGCCGAAGCAGGGCGGCCGCCCTCTCGCAATAGGCCGCGACGTCCGCGTCGGCGCCGTGCTGGAACACCTGGATCGCAATCAGGTAGTCGAAGCGTGGCAGGGGACTCTTGAACTCGCGGAAGTCGTCGCAGAGCAGGCGCAGCGCCGGCAGCGTCGGTCGTCGCTGGAGCAATTGCTTGATGGCTTCCGGGGAGACGTCCAGCCCGAACAGCTCGAGCCCGGCGTCGACGAGCGGCAGGTAGTTGCGGCCGTTGCCGCACCCGACGTACAGACCCGTGCCGTGGCCGGCCGAGTCATCGGCGCGCAGGGTCTCGAGAATGCGGTCGACGAACGGCAACGGCGGCTCGTTCGCATAGCGCTGGTGGCGATACTCGTCGTCCCAGCGCGAGGCCGTCAGCGTGTCCATCGCCCTAGCCGAAGAGATAGCGTGACCACTTCACCAGGAGATAGACGAGCAAGACCAGCAGCGCCACCACCATCACCCCGCCGACCCCGACGAGTCGTCGGTAGAGGTGGCCGATCTGCTCCTGCCGGGCGACCGCGCGTTGCTGCAGCTCCAGCGAGCGCTCGGTCACCCGCCGATACTCGGCCAGCTGCTCACGCTGGGCGTCGCGGATCTCTCGCAACAGCTGCCGGATCTCGTCGCCACCTTCCATCCGTCGCTCCTCGTCGACCCAGGACGTGTGAGTGAGCTTCACTCGAGTCCCCAGCTGCGGACGTGCGCGGGGGCGACCCGGAACATGACCCGGTTGGGCGGCATCGTACGGCCGCCCCACAGCCGCTCGAGGCGAGGATACTTCGCGTGGAAGCGCTCGACGAGCGCGCGCCGCTCGGGGCCGTCCGCGAGGAACTCCGCCTTGCCCAGCACGGTCACGCCCCGCTCGTCGCCCCCGCCCGACCCGGCCTCGGCCACGACACACACGCGCGCGTCGCGGCGCAGGTTCCGGACTTTGTGGGTGCCCTCGACGCTGATCATGGTCAGGCTCGCCGGGTCGTGCAGGAACCACATCGGCATCGCCAGCGGCGCGCCGTCGGCCTGCACGGTGGCGAGGATGGCGACGTCCTTGGTGGCGAGAAAGCGCTGGATGGCCGAGTCGCCGAGGCTCATGTACGCCGCGCCCCCTTTGGATGTCCGGTGCTATCCTGCCATGCCGTGAGGTCGGAAAGGGAGAACATGCGATGAAATTCGGACTGCACTCCGTCAACCTGCACAGTTGCGGTTACCCCGACGCCGCCGCGCGCCTGGCCCGGGCCGCCGAAGCCGCCGGCTTCGAATCGCTCTGGGTGGCCGACCACGTGGTGCTGCCCGATCCGCCGGTGGTCGGGCGTCCGATGGCGCCGGACATGCGGCTGCTCGAGCCGCTCGTCGCGCTTGCCTTCCTCGCCGCGCACACCACGCGCATCCGGCTCGCGACCGGCGTCATCATCCTTCCGCAGCGACAGGCGGTCGTGCTCGCCAAGCAGCTGGCGTCGCTGGACGTGCTCTCGAAGGGGCGGGTCATCTTCGGGCTCGGCGTCGGCTGGTGCGAGCCCGAGATGCGCGCCGCGGGCGCGCCGTTCGCCGAGCGCGGCCGCGTCGCCGACGACTACCTGGCGGCGATGCGCGCGCTGTGGACGCAGCCGAAGCCGGCGCATCACGGTCGTTACGTCTCGTTCGACGGCGTGCAGGCCATGCCGCGCCCCGTGCAGACGCCGATCCCCGTCGTCGTCGGCGGACGCACACCGCCGGCCTATCGCCGCGCGGTGACGCAGGGCCACGGCTGGTACGGGTTCGGGCTGGACCTCGCGGAGACGCAGAAGTCGGTGAGCGCGCTGCGCGATGCCGCAAAGCTGTCCTCGCGACCGGCGGAGCTGGGCCCGCTCGAGATCAGCATCACGCCGCCGGGCTTCGACGTGCCGGACAAGGCCGCGATCGACGCGTACGCCGCGGCCGGAGTCGATCGACTGATCTTGAGAGCGCGCCCCGACATGGATGCGGTGGCGCTCGAGCGCTTCGCCGCGCAGACCGGGCGCGCGCTCGGGCTGCCGGCCTGATGCGCTTCGGCTGGCTGACGCTCGGGTCTTCGCCGTCCGCCGACGCCGACTACGCCGCCATCCACGAGCAGGTGGCGCAGGCCTGCTTCGCGGAAACGGCGGGCTTCGACGGCATCTGGCTCACCGAGCACAACTTCACGGGCGAGAGCGTGTACTGCGACCCGATCCCATTCGCCAGCGTGGTGGCCTCGCGCACCTCGCGGATCCGGATCGGCTTCGCGGTGATCCAGCTGGCGCTGCGTCATCCGATCCGCCTCGCGACACAGCTCGCGCTGCTCGACAACCTCTCCGACGGCCGTCTCGACGTCGGGGTCGGGCACGGGACCAACTTCAACGAATACGAGTTCGTCGGCTACGGGCTGAGGAGCCACGACAGCCGGGAGCGGATGGACGAGACGCTCGACGTGCTGATCCGCGCGTGGACCGAGGCGCCGCTCGTCCACCACGGCAAGTTCTACGACCTCAGCCTCCCCGCGCTGCGCCCGCGGCCGCGCCAGCGTCCGCACCCGCCGATCTGGCGCGCCGTCTCGTCAGCCGGCTCCGTGCGCGAGTGCGGCCGGATCGGCGCCCCGATCCTGATCGCCCGCATTCCGATCGCGCGCGTGCCCGAGCGGCTCGCGCTGTACGATGCCGGTCTCGCCGAAAGCGGCCTCGACGGCGCTGCGCAGCAGCAGCTTCGTGAGAAGGCCGCCGTGTGGCGCTTCGTCCACCTCGCGGAGAGCCAGAGCCGGGCGGAGGACGAGCTGGCGGCCGCGCTGCTGGAGACGCGACGGCACATGATCCACGCGCGCACGACGCACAATCCGTCCGACTTCCAGGTCGAGGCCTCGCGCGTGAATCCCTGGAACGACCCGCGCCTGTCGCATGAAGACGGCGTGCGCTATTCGCTCGAGCACTCGGCGCTCTACGGCTCCCCGGCTCGTGTCGCCGAGCAGGTGGCCGCGCTGCGCGACGCCGGCGCGCAGCACGTCCTCTGTCAAATGAGCGTGGGGTACCTGCCGCACGCCGCGATCATGGAGGCGATGCGGCGCTTCGGCGAGGACGTGATTCCGCGCTTTCGCTGACGCTGCGCTCCTCTCACGGCTCTTCGAGCACACGCTTGGCGGCCGCGAGATCCCGCATCACCCACTCGGCATCGGCGGCGAATTTCTCGTCGGTCATTCCCGGCAGGCGAAAGAGCGTGAAGACGAGCTCGCAGCCGCCTCCGTTCGCGATGACCCGCATCGGAATATAGATCTCGACTCCGGGTTGCGCAGACAACCAATGATCGAGCACCCCGAAGGCGTTGCGCTCGGAGAAGCGTACCTTCATCGGGCCGTTGGGAGTCTCGGCCACCCACTCGCCGTCGACCCGCCGCAGTGACCCGGCCAGTCCCGAGGCCCACCTGGGAAAGTTCTCCGGCACCGACAGGAAGTCGTACGCCTGCTCCGCGCTTCGAGCGATCGAGACGCTCAGAGTGCGGCATTGATTCGTCATTCGTCTCGGCGTCTTCGCAGCCTTGTGCTGTCAGCGCTTCACGGGTTCGAGGTCGCGCGCGCGGTTCTTCTGATTCTCCCAGGGGCCGCGTCGGACCTCGGGTGGGATCGGCAGCATCTGCTTGTCCCAGTCCTCGTACGTGCGCTTGAGTCGATCGAACGTTGCCGCGTTCTTCAGCTTGAAGTTCGCGTTCTCCGTCTCGTCCGCGGCGAGATTCGCGAGGTACTCGCGCGTGTCCCAGCGCACGTACTTCCAGTCGCCCTGGCGGGCGGCCAGCATGTCCTGCGTGCGCCAGAACACCGTGCGCTCGAACTCCGGCGTACGGTCGCTGAGGACGGGCATGAGATCGACGCCATCCGCCGGATAGGCAGGATCGGGCTTCGCACCGGCGGCCGAGAGCAACGTCGGAAGCCAGTCCATGCTCATCGCCAGCTGGGTTACGACCTTGCCGGCGGGCAGGGTGCCGCGCCACACGACGATGGCCGGAACCCG
>QHVJ01000402.1 GCA_003222275.1 Acidobacteriota bacterium
GGTTCGCCACGGGTGGCATGCGGCTTCGCGTGATCGAATTCGAGAAAGCCTCGCTCGGTGCAGCGGCGTCCGTTCTTCGCTACGAACCCGCACCGACCGTCATCTCGCTGCCAGACCGCCCGTTTGACGGCTGCTGGAATGTAGCGCGAGTGGCGGGGCTGAGCGCGGCTCTCGCGCGGCCGACTCGTCGCGGCGAACCGCTTCCGAGCCAGGGTCTCGAGCAGGACCGTCAGCGCTCGATCGGGGATCTTCCTGCGCCAGCCGTAACTTCTCGCACGTCCCCGCGCTCGCCGTGAACCTGATCTCATACCGATCGGTCGCGAGCGGTCGGATGAGAGGGCGGCGCAGCGCAGGCGTTTGTACCGGTGGCGGAGGAGCCTCGAGAACGGGAGTAACTGTGACTGATGAGGCAGCTTGAACCAAATACGGTTCGGGCGGCGTGGGTGATCCGGCCGCGGCCGTACCCATGGTTTCACTGGAAGGCCTCTCGGTCGGCCTTGCCGCCGGCAGTAGGCGCACCGACGATGACACTTCGGGCCTCGGGAAATGCGCGACGATGACCTCCTCGACCTGGCGCCTGCTCTTGCCCGCTGCCGCGGCGAGAAGTGCTCTATGGTTGGCGGCCGTCAGGTGCGGAGCCAGGAGCCGCACGCTCGTGAGGTTCAGCGAACCCTCGCCGAGCATGTCACGGACGATCGGAAACCTCCGGCCAACGAGCGCCGCCACGATGCGGTTGTACGCCTCATGCTCGGAGAGGCGCAGAACCTCGGTGCAGTACGTGAAGAGCGACGAGAAGCCCGCGGCCAGGTAGAGCCGACGAGCGTCGAGCTCGGCCAGGTGAGCGATGAGAGAGGCGGTGGCCTCCCGCTCGCACCGGGCGAGGGACTTCACCGCGACTACGAGGTCGTCGTCAGAGAGCTGGGATGGAATGTTGATCGTCATGCTTACTCAATATCATATGAGGCGGCGCGGAGAGGACCGTTTCAAACGCTTACGCCATCTCTGTCACAAATATCTGCCAAGAGTATGAAGGCACGACCTGCCGACGGCGGCCGTGATGAACTCTTCCCCGGGACGCGTTCGGCTCTCTAGGTACTCGTGCCGGGCGGCCTAGAACGTGAACCTCAGCGCGAGCTGCACGATGCGCCGCCCGAACTTGTTGTCCTTCGGCAAACGGCCGAAGTCCCCGTTGGGATCATCGAGCTTGCCGTCGGCGACGGCCATGGTCAGGTTCGTCGCGGGATCGGGGTACGCGATCGGATGGTTCAGCACGTTGTAGGTCGACATCCGGAGCTGCAGGTTCTTCCCGGGCTGCCCCTTGATGTACGGGAAGATGAAGCTCCCGAGCTGCCCCACGCCGGGCGCGGCGAAGCACGACGGGTTGAACAGATAGCCGCTGGGCACGTTCTTGCGCGGGTCGCAGGTGACGATCGGCTGCACGGGGATGTCCGGGCTTCCGTTGACGGCCTCGGACGAGATCTCGGTGCCGTCGGCGAGCGTCCCGTGCAGGCCGAGGTTGCTCGACCCGCCCGAGACCTGCTGCAGCGGCGCCCCGCTGATGTAGGTGGAGATGCCGGCGATCTGCCACCCGCCGAAGATCGCGTTCATCACTCCGCCCGACTTCACGTCCGGCAGCAGCCAGCTGTAGGACGCGGTGGCGATGTGCGTCCGGTCCGTGCCCAGCACGCTGTAGATCGTCTTCCGCTGGTCGAACTGGTACTCGGAGACGGCCGGGTTGCCCTGGGCGGTGAGGCCGCCGCTCAGGATCCCCAGCGCCTTCGAGAACGTGTACGCCATCGTGAAGTTGAAGCGCCCGCGCTGCCGGCTGAGCAGCGCCTGCAGGCCGTGGTAGTTCTGGTACGAGCTGTGCCGGTAGATGCTGAAGTCGCCGTACTGGGGCAGCGGGCGCTCGCCGCCGCCGAACGGCACGGCGTTGTAGTTCGAGACGCCCTGGCCGTTGATGAGGTTGTCGCTCTTGTCCCCGACGTAGCTCATCTCCAGGTTCATCGACCAGGGGAGCCGCTGGTTCAGCGTCGCGCTCCAGCTGTAGGTCACGGGCTGCTTCTTGTCGCGGATGTCGATGGCGCTGCCGCCGAAGACGATGTCGCCGCCGCCCAGGCCTTCGAGGCCGGCGAGGTCCTCCGGGCAGTCGGGCGCGTCGCAGCTGAACGACCGGGCCCCGGTGGCGAGGTCGAGCATCCCGTCGTACGGCTGAAGCGTGTCGTGGTACCGGAAGACGCCGACGCCGCCGCGGAGCACGGTCGAGCCCGTACCCTTCACGTCCCAGGCGAGGCCGACCCGGGGCGCGATGAAGAAAGGCGTGCCCTTGACCCCCGAGAGCGGCACGCTGGGGTCGATCTTGTTGTAGACGACGCCGGGGAACGCGGAGGCGGGCGCGGTCGCGGAGTAGCGGCTGAAGTCGAACGCGACGATGCCGAGGCGGGCGCGGTCGTACCAGTACCCGTCGAACGACGCGCGGACGCCCAGGTCCAGCGTGACGTTCTTGCGGATCTTCCAGCTGTCCTGGACGAAGCCCTCGTACTTGTTGAACCCGAGGTCGTGGAGCGGGTTCTTGGTCGTCTCCTCGTAATGCTCCACGCGCCCGAGGAGGATGTCCGCGAACGTGTTCCCAGTGCTGCTGATCCCGCCCGCCGAGTTCACGATCGCGCCGTTGCTGTTGCTGCTTCCGGGCTGGGCGTTGGTGACGTGCTCGAAGTAGAGGCCGGCCTTGAGCGTGTGGGCGCCCGCGACCTTGGTCACGTTGTTGAGCGCCGTGATCTGCCAGGGCGTCGCGAAGAGCACCGGATCGAACCCGCCCGGATTGAAGTAGAGCGGCCCGGTGCCGTTCCAGCCGTCGGAGAGGAGCGAGGGAATCTGGTCGGGGCTCTCGCCGAAGACGCCGCCGTAGGGGTAGCCGAGGGCGGAGCGATTGATCTTGCTGCGGTTGTCGAAGCTGTTGGGGAAGTCGATGTAGGTGATCGCGAAGATCGTCTCGTTCGTCAGCGTGGGATCGAAGACGTGCGTGAGGCTGGCGGTCGCCGAGTCCGACCGGTTCTTGCCGCTGATCGACGAGGGATACGGCACCTGGTTCTCGCCGTTGCGCCACCAGAGCCCGATCACGAACGGCTGCGTCTCGCGCTGGCGGTTGTAGCGCACGAAGAGCTTCGTCGAGTCGCTCACGTTCACGTCCACGCGGGCGAGGGCCTGGGTGCCGTTCTGGTCGAGCAGCAGGTTGTCGACGTAGTTGAATCCGCCCGTGTGGGCCGGATCCGCGTTGGGCATCGGGTACTGGTTCAGCAGCACCCGTCCTCCGGGATCGATCATGTTCGAGGGGATGATCCCGTTCGGGAAGCCGTCGGGCACCCGGTTGACGTCGTCACCCGAGAGACCAAGACCGGGCACTTCGCTGAAGTTCCCGTTGCGCATCGCGGACGTCGGTACCCACGACTTCACGAAGCCGGTGTCCAGGCGCTGCTTGAAGTACTCGAAGCCGACGAAGAAGAACACCTTGTCGCGGTTCTTGTTGAAGCCCGTGCCCGGGATGAGCAACGGTCCGCCCAGGTTGAAGCCGGGATAGAGGAACTTGTTCTTGACCCGTTCGGCGCCCACCTTGTTCGCGAACCAGTCGTTCGAGTTCAGGTGGTAGTCGCGCATGTACGTGTAGGCCATGCCGTGGAAGTCGTGCCCGCCGGACTTGCTGAGCACCTGCATGGTCACCGGCCCCTTGGCGTGCTCGGCGCCGAAGTTGGACTGCAGGACCTTGAACTCCTGGGTCATCTCCGGGTTGGGGTTGACCGACGTGCCGCAGTTGCACCCAGGGTCCATCGCCGGCGCCCCGTCGATCGTGAGGTCCATCGAGGTCTCCCGGTTCCCGTTACCGGAGTAGTTCCCGATCGCGCTCTGGTTGTTGTTCCCTCCGCCCGAGTACTCGCCGTTGCCGTTGATGCCGATCACCTCGCCGGTGAAGCCCGGCCGGTTCTGGGCGCCGACGGTGAGCGGCGTGAGGCCGGGAAGGATCTTCAGCAGCTCGGTCGCGGTCCGGCCGACGATCGGGATGTTCTCGATCTGGTCGGAGCTGAGGGTCGCGCTCTTCTCTCCGGAGTTGAGCGGGACCATCTCGACCTGGGCGGTGACCACCGTCTCCTCCGCCCGCCCTCCAACGGACAGCGGCATCTGGCCGAGGCTCCGGCTGTCGCCGATCCGGATGCGCACGCCCGTCCGCTCGGTCGTCTTGAAGCCCGCGAGCTCGATCCGCACGGCGTAGCTGCCGGGCGGCACCCCGGCGAACGTGAAGAAGCCCTCGCTGTTGGTCTTCGTGCGGCGGACGTCCTTCGACGCCTCGTTCGTGAGGGTGACGTCGGCTCCGGAGACGAGCGCTCCCGTCTCGTCGACGATGTTGCCGGAGAGGCTACCGCTGAGGATCTGCGCGCCCGCCGGCCGCCCGCCGGCGAGGCACACGATCAGACAGACGAGCGCCGCCGCTCCGCACTTCCAAACGTGCTTCACCATGGGAACCTCCCGAGGACGGAGAGTTCTTCGGTCCACAACGCAGACGACCGGACATAGTGCGGGGCGGGGGACCCGCCGCGGGATGAAGTGAGGAGATTGTTAGAGAGTCTTAGAAAGCTGTCAAGCCCAATTTTTTGAAGGCGCTTCAGTTCCGCAGGCGCAGCCGGCCGAACGCCTCGGGCGTGTGGAACGTCTCGTTCTTCACCGTCTGCCAGTTGATGTACTTGCGGTGGTCGGGCGGCCCCTGGCAGCGGTACAGGTTGATTCGGGCCTCGGCGCCCGGCTTCGCCGGCACGCCGATCGCTTGCATCGGGATGCGCATCGCACCGTACCAGACGTGGCGATCCCGGTCGACGCGAGCCTTCACCTCGTAGCCGGAGTTCCATGCCACGTCGTGGCTGGGCGGCTCCGTGCCGCGGTCGATCGCGAGGTCCACCCACTCGGCCTGCGGCGACACCTGGAATTCCTTGTACTGCTTGATGTGCGAGAAGTCCGCGCCGATGAACGCCTCCGCGACGTCCCAGTCCCAGAGCTTGTTGGTCTCGGTCGTGGGGGACGGATCCGGGTGGAGGTACAGCTCCTCGTAGGGGCAGATGAAGAGCAGGTAAAGGTTCTGCGGCGTCCACCGCGAGCGGATCTCGGTGCGGTGCCCCGGCACCACCGCCCCGAAGCGGTCGTGGTCGGCGACCACGCCGGCGACACCCTTCCATGGCGCCGCGCCGGGATCGGCGGTGAGGGCGAAGTCGGCGCTCGCGCGCCGGCTCACGATCACGTTCGTGTCCTTCGCGCCCGCCGCCGCGGCGATGAGGGCCAGGGCCGGGACGAGCGCGACGAGTGGGGCCCGGCGCCGCGTCACTTCAGCTCCCGGATCGAGATGTTCCGGAACTGGACCAGCGCCGGCGGCGACACCCACTTCCCGTCCTTCTTGCTGCCGTGGTGCTGCAGCGCGATGGGGCCGCGCGCGGCCACGCCCGGAAGCTCCGCGTTCTCGATCACGCGCTCGCCGTTGAGGACCACGCTGAGCCGGCTGCCCTTCATCGTGATCTCGAACGTGTTCCACTGGCCGATGTCGTGGTCGGCCAGCTTCTTCGGCGTCACCGCCGCCCTCACCGCCGCCGGCATCTTGTCGTCCGTGCGGTAACCGTAGACCTCGCCCGAGCCGACCGGCCAGCACCAGATGTTGACCTGCGCCTTGGAGTTTCCGCGCAGGTAGATCCCGGAGTCGGAGTCGGGGAC
>QHVJ01000230.1 GCA_003222275.1 Acidobacteriota bacterium
GCTGGGTCTGGGAACGTACGGAGGGCGCGTCAACACCGTGGCGCCGGACGCGACGGCGTCGGCCCAGCGGGACTCGATTCTCACGACGTCATGTTCGGTCGGCTGGCAGAACCCGCAGGACGAAGCCCGCCACCTGGCCTGGGTTCGCGCGTTCTACCGGGACTTGTTCGCCGACACCGGCGGCGTCCCCAAGCCCGGCGAGGTCTGCGACGGCGCCATGATCAACCATTCCGATGTGGACCTCGCCGATCCGCAGTGGAAACCATGCGCTGTCCATACGACCCGCCTGAGCCGCGACGCGAGCGCGCCGAGCTAGCACCCGACTACTTGCCAGTGGGGCCGGGAGACGGAACCGGCGAGCACGTCGCCGCCTTCAGCGTCCAACGCTTGCCCGTGCGCTCGTGTACGAGCACGCAACGTGTGCCGTTCTTCACCAATCGGAAATGCTCTGGCCGTCCCATCTCGCGCCCGTTCAAAGGCACGCCGTCGGGGGTGCGCGGCCGAGTGCGTTCGACGATCAGCGTGCTGTCGCGGGTCAGCGCGTCATCGGCGAGCGTGATCGGCGCTCCGTGGAGCACCCCGCTCACCCTCCGCGCCAGCTCGGCACGGCTCTCCGCGGTCGGGTTCGTGAGCATGGCCGGCAGGTCCGGCCTGCCCGTCGCGGTTGCGCAAGCCGCCAAACCGAGCAGTGCGGCCGCCGCCAACACCGTCATCAAACGCGTGGTCTCCAATCAACCGCCAATGACGCGTGGTGATCGCTCAGCGCGACGACCGCTGCCGGCTGGCAATCTGCGCCAATGCCACCGTAAGGGCCACCTTGCCGAGCGTCTTCACGAGCTGTGGCTGGCGGGCATATGCCTGACTGATCCGCTCGATGATCGAGGGGTCTTTCTTCTCGGCCGCCGCTGCGATCTCGCTGACGGCGGCGGGTGGAACCCGAGCGGCCGTGCTCTCGTCGACCGGCCCCGCCGGGGGTGCGGCGTTCCCCTGAAAGCGTCCCAGGATTGCGGCCGCGACCTGGGGCCCCACCGAGGCAATGAGGTCGTTCAGGATCCTGGCTCGCTGGTCCGGGGGCGATTGCCCGAAGAGCTGGGAGAGCATGTCGCCGAATTCGGGGGTATGGTCGGAGCGGAACGCGGCCGCAAGACCATCTGCAACCGCGGAAGACGGCGCCGCGCGAGCGACTTCGTCGAAGTCGTCGTGGACGGTGGATGGCGCTGCGGCAGGACTCGCCCCCGCATACGCGCCGAGTAAGCTCCCGATCTCTTGTGTCCAATCCATGGCACCTCCTGCCCCGCCGGACGACTCCGGCCGTACCGTGGACGCTGCAAACGTGGTGCCAGACGCGGCCGCGCGCTCGACGATCACCTTGGACGGAGGATCCGGTTCTCGCGCCACGGCGATTTGGGCGCCCGGCCATCGGCCGACGACAGGTCCCGAGCGGTTCCCGCCGCCGAGGTGCCGGAGGTGGCAGCGGGGCAGCTCTGATCGATGCGATATCCCAACGCGGCCGCCAGGCGGCCTTCGGCCGGATCGCCGAGGCCATGGCTGAAGTCATCGGCCACCGAGCAGCCCGGAAGCGCGACTCCGGGGCTGCTCACGGTGTTCGCCGGCGAGAAGCCGTCCGGATAGTCGCCGAACCCCTGCGCATTCACGCCCTGGAACTCGATCGAGAAGTACGTCGTGCCGCAATTGTCCGCGGGGTAGAAGCCGTACGGCTTGCCGCAGGTGGTCGTGCCGATCTGCACCACCTGCACGCCGACGCCCCGCAGGCCGTTGATGATCGCCTCGCTCGCCGAGCAGGTGTTGGGGCTGGTCAGGACGAACACGCGGGACAGGTTCAGCGTGGGCAACGCTTGCCCCTGCGGGCCCGAGAAGCCCTGAGAGGTGTTGTGGAACGCGATCGGCGTCAGCCGCTCACCGGTGACGGGATCCGTGGTCGGATACTTGTCGTTGAATACCGTCTTCTCGAACCCCTGCCCGGCGGTCGGGCCCGGGCCGGCGATCATGTAGGCCACTTCGCTGGCGATGTCGAGATACCCCCCGCCGTTGTAGCGGATGTCGAGCACCAGATCGCTCACCCCGGCCGTCTGGAGCTGGCCGAAGGCGGCGATGAGCTGCGCCTCGGCGGTGGCGATGTGGTCGTTGAACAGCATGTATCCGACCGTCCCGGACCGCCCGACCGTCTCTACGTTCTGCACCGGTGTCGACGTGACGTTCGTGGCGACCATCGTGATGGTGCGCGGCGTCGAAGCTCCGAGATCGAGAATCGAGAACGTGTGAGAGCCGCCGGGCGCGGACGGGAACAACCCCGCGTTCAGCTTGTCGATGCTCGCGCTGTCGGTGGCGTTCACCACGTCCGCCCCGTCGACGGTGAGCACCTGCGCGCCGCGAGCGAGGCTGGCGGAGGGCGCCGTCGCCGGCGAGTTCGGCTCGGTATAGGCCACCACGACCTGCCGCGGCGGCCGCGACGCGATGATGACCCACTGCGCGCCGTACCCCGCTTCGACGCCGGATTGGGACAGGGCCACCCACTGGGCCGTCGAGTAGGTGAAATGGAACTTGTCTTTCGGGTTGCCGGACGCGGTGGTCGCCGACGTCTTGAGCACGTTGAAGTAGTCGGCGGTGGCGTACGAGGCCGGGTTCAGGTCGGGCACTTCCCGATACCAGAGGTAGAGCTCGTGCGTCCAGGAGCGCAGCCAATTGTTCTCCGCGAGGGTGGAGCCCGGCTTGTCGGGGTATGCCTTGCCGGTGGACGGGTCCGTGCCGGTGCGGGGAGTGGCGCATTGGGCAGCAAACGTCGACGAAGGCGCGAACACGCCCGCCATCCATGACGCCGATCCGCCGCTGCTGTCGCCGTTCCCATTGCCCTGACCCCCGCAGGCAATCGAGGCCGCCAGCGCGACGGCGACATGCCAGGGACGCAGCGCACTCACGAATGAATGATACCGCCAGCGCTTCGTTTCCATTTCGCTTGACACCCGCCGGCGATTGTCCGGCCAGAATCGGTGCTCAGAAAATGTATACCTGAACGGCTCGCAGTTTTCATTATTTTTGTAGCTTGACGGCACAGCGGCCGGGATATGATCCGACCTTCCCGGGCCCGCGGGTCCCCTCCTCGGGTCCGGCCCCTCGGAGGCCACGCAGAGGTGGCAGGTCAAGCCCGCGTCCCGCTTCCGAGCCCTGGCGACGGCGCGGCCGAGGTCCTGCGGTCCGCCACGCTCGACCTCACCGGGACCCTCGAGCTGGACGCCATCTTCAGCTCGCTGCTCGAGCACCTCGGGCGCCTCGTCCCCTACGACACCGCGAACGTCATGCTGCTCGAGGGCGACTCGCGGCTGGCCGTGAGGGCGCTGCGCGGGTACGAGAAATGGGGCGACCCGGAGCTGACCCGCGGAGCGGTCTACGAAATCGCCTCCCATCCCATCCTCGGCGCGCTGCTCACCACGCGCCGCAGCATCCTCATCCCCGACACCGCGCTCCACCCCGGCTGGCAGCGACATCACGGGGCGGAGCACGTCCGCAACTGGATGGGAGTGCCCTTGCTGGCGGCCGACCGCGTGATCGGGCTCTACGCGGTCGACAAGGCCGTGCCGAGCTTCTTCACCGCGGAGCACCTCCGCTTCACCGAGGCCCTGGCCCCCCACGCCGCCCTCGCCATCCGCAACGCGCGCCTCTACGAGCAGATCCAGCGGAGCGAGGAGCGCTTCCGGGCCCTCGTCGACAACAGCAACGAAGTGGTCTCCCTCCTCGACCGGGAGGGCGTCACCCTCTACTCGAGCCAGTCCTCGGCCGCCATCCTGGGCGATTCGGTGGAAGAGCTGGTCGGGAAGACGCCCTTCGATCGGGTGCACCCGGAGGACCAGGCGGAGGTGCGCGCCCTCTTCCAGACGTCGCTGCGCAGCCCCGGCTTCCCCCTCGTCTCCGAGTTCCGCATGCGCCACCGCGGCGGCGCGTGGCGCACGGTAGAAGCGGTGCTCGTCAACCGGCTCGACGACCCCAGCGTCGCCGCCGCCGTCCTCAACTACCGTGACGTCACCGAGCGCAAGCGGGCCCAACAGAAGATCGAGGGCCTGAACCGGGACCTGCAGCGCCAGGTGGCCGAGTTCCAGACGCTGCTGGAGGTGATCCCGATCGGCATCGGTATCGCTCGGGACCCGGCCTGCCGGCGCATCGAAGGCAATCCCTACATGGCCCGCCTGATGGGACTCTCCCCCGCGGACAACATCTCCCTCAGCGCGCGCGACGGCGAGGCCGTGCCGAGCGCGCTGTTCCGAGACGGTCGGCCGCTCGCGCCCGAGCAGCTGCCCATGCAGAAGGCGGCGGCCCAGGGAGTCGAAGTCGTCGACATGGAGATGGACGTGGTGCGGGAAGGGCAGAAGGTCGCGACGGTCCTCGGCTATGCCGCGCCCCTCTTCGACGAGACCGGGCGGCCTCGCGGCGCCATCGGCGCGACGCTCGACATCACCGAGCGCAAGCGGGCGGAAGAGCAGATCAAGAGCCTCGCCTATCACGACTCCCTCACCGGGCTGCCCAACCGCCGCCTGTTCCAGGACCGCCTCTCGATGGCCGTGGCCCAGGCGCACCGCAACTCACAGCACCTGGCCGTGCTCTTCCTGGACCTCGACCGCTTCAAGTCCGTCAACGACTCCCTCGGCCACGCCGCCGGCGACCGGCTCATCCAGCACGTGGCGGAGCGCCTGCGCACCTGCCTGCGCGAAGGCGACACCGTAGCGCGCCTGGGCGGGGACGAGTTCACGCTGCTGCTCCCCGGCGTGGCCCAGGTGGTGGACGCGGCGCGGGTCGCGGAGAAGGTCCTCGACGCGCTGCGGGCGCCCTTCCTCATCGAGGACCGGGAGCTCCTGGCCACCGCCAGCATCGGCATCAGCCTCTACCCGGAGGACGGGCGCGACGCGGATACGCTCGTCAAGAACGCCGACGCCGGCATGTACCGGGCGAAGCAGCAGGGTCGCGACAACTATCAGCTCTGCGCGCCCGCGCTCAACGCCACCGCCCTCGAGCGCCTGGCCCTGGAGGGCAGCCTCCGCCATGCCGTCGGGCAGGACGAGCTCGTCCTCCACTACCAGCCCGTGCTCGACGTCGCCTCCGGCCGCGTGCGAGCGATGGAGGCGCTGCTGCGCTGGCGTCATCCCGAGCTGGGTCTGGTTCCTCCCGCGGACTTCATCCCGCTCGCCGAGATGACCGGGCTCATCATCGCGTTCAGCCCCTGGGTCCTGCGCACGGCCTGCGCCCAGGCGCGCGCGTGGCAGGATGCGGGACATCCCGGGCTGGGGGTGGCGGTCAATCTCTCGGCCCGCCAGTTCCAGCACCCCGACCTCCCGGGCCAGGTGAAGCGCGCGCTGGAGGAGACGAAGCTCGAGGCCCGCTTCCTCGAGCTCGAGATCTCGGAGACGAGCGCCATGCAGGGGCCGGAAGCGAACGTCCCCACGCTGCGGGCGCTGAAGGCGCTGGGAGTGCGGATCGCGATCGACGATTTCGGCACCGGGTGCTCCTCCCTCGGCTACCTGAAGCGCTTCCCGATCGACGCGCTGAAGATCGACCGCTCCCTGACCGCGGAGATCCCCGGCGATGCCGACGACGCCGCCATCGCGAACGTCGTGATCGCCCTCGCCCACACGCTGAAGCTGCGGGTAGTGGCCGAGGGCGTGGAGACCAACGACCAGCTCTCCTTCCTGACCGCCCGGCGCTGCGACCAGGCCCAGGGGTACCTGTTCGGCTCCCCGCGGCCCGCCAAGGACTGCACCGAGATGCTCGACGCTCCCATCCCGGTGCGCGCCGCCCGGGCATAGGCTCCCCCGTCGCTCGCGGGACCGTCCCGCGCTTGCCTGCGGGACGGACCTTAAGTTACGGTTCTGCCCTCGACATGCCCCCGCGCGCCGACCTCCTCTCCCTCACCGGCCGCGCCGTCCTCATCACCGGCGCCGCGCGCGGCATCGGTGCCGCCACCGCTCGCGCGATGGCGGAAGCAGGGGCCCGCGTCGCGCTCCTGGACCGTGACGGCGCGGGCGTCGAGCGGACGGCCGAGGAGATCGGCGCCGCGGGGGGCGAAGCGTTGGCGATCGCCGGCGACGTCAGCGACGCATCGTCGGTGAAGAAGGCGGTCGCCGCGGTCGTCGCGGAGTGGCGGCGGCTCGACGTCCTCGTCAACAACGCGGGGGTGCTGCGTGACGCGACCCTGGGCCAGGTCACCGACGAGGACTGGGCCCTCACGCTGAACGTGAACCTGCGCGGCGCGGTGCTGTGCGCGCGCGAGGCGCTGCCCCACATGCTCGAGGCCGGGTCGGGCCGCATCCTCTCCGCGACCTCCATGGTCGCCCGCGCGGGCAACTACGGCCAGACCGCCTACGCCGCGAGCAAGGCCGGGATCATCGGCCTGACGAGGACGTGGGCCCGCGAGCTGGGTCCGAAGGGCATCACCGCCAACGCGGTGGCGCCGGGGTTCATCGACACCGACATGGTGCGCTCGGTCCCGCCGAAGGTCGTCGAGGCGGCGAGGGCGCGCACTCCGGCGGGGCGCCTCGGGCGGGCCGAGGAGGTGGCGAGCGTCTACGTGTTCCTCGCCTCCGACCTCGCCACGTTCATCAACGGCGCCGTGGTGGGGGTGGACGGGGGGCTGCTGCTTTGAGGGCGTGGGCGGCCGCGGTCTTCGGCGCCGCCCTCCTCGCCCGCCTGGCGTTCTGGCTCCTCCCCGACCAGCCGCTGCTCTACGCGCACCAGTACCACTACTTCACGAACGGCCTGCGCATCTTCGAGCACCCGCATCCCCTCGGCTATCTGCTTCACAGCGACGAGTGGCGCACGTGGGCGGAGCACTGGACGATCGCCCCCCTCTACTATCCATTCGAGGCCCTCGTCTTCGCTCTCTTCGGCCCTCATCTCGCTCCCTTGCGGTTCGTCCAGTGCGTGCTGGGAGCGGTGACCGCGGTGGCCGTGGGCGCCATGGGCCGCGAGGCGGCGGGGTCCCGCGGATGGCTCGCGGGCCTCGCGTACGCCTTCTACGGCTATTCGGTGGAGCTGCCGTGCTGGACGCTCACCGAGAACCTCCACGACGCGATGCTCGCAGTGGCCTCGGCCCTGCTGCTGCGATCGGTGCCCCGGCGGAGCGCGGCTCTCACCGTGGCCGGCGGCGCCCTCCTCGGGCTGTCGGCCCTCGCCCGCTCCGTTTCGTCCGCCTTCCTGCCCGTAGCCGCGCTGTGGCGCTGGTGGTATGGGACCGAGCGATCGCGCGCGAAGGTGGGAGCCCTGCTGCTCCTCTCCGGGCTGGCCATGATCCTGCCCTGGTCGGCGCGCAACGTGTTCGTCATCGGCGACCTCGTCCCTATCGAGACGACCGCCTACGAGAACATCTGGTACGCGAACCACTTCACCGATCCCGAGCGCTTCCAGCGCCAGCTCCAGATCATCGGCGAGCAGCCGACGCCGGCCGCCAAGCGTGCGACCGCGATGTACTTCGCCCTGCGCGGCATCCGTCGCTCGCCGGGGGCGTTCGTGGACAAGGTGCGCTCGAACTTCTGGCACTTCTTCCGGCCCGAAGGCCTCCACAACCTCTTCACGATCGAGCGGACGCAGGAGCCCTGGCGCCACGCGTTCTACGTGGTGCTGGAAGACGGGATGATCGCGCTCGCGCTGCCCCTGTTCGTCGTGTACGTCGCGGGCGCGCGTCGGACACCCGCGTGGGCTTTCATCGTGCTCTGGAGCGCGTACTACCTCTTCTTCGAGGTGGTGGTGTTCCTCAACGAGGTGCCGCGCCACCGCGCCGGCTTCGTCCCGTTCTTCCTCGCCGGCGCCGCCGGCGGGGGCGCGCTGCTGACCGATCGGCTGGCGCGGCGCCGCTGGCCGGTCGGGGCGGGGCTCCTCTTCGGTGTCGGGTTCTCGTTGTCGCTCGTCCTTCCCTACGTCGGGCCGGCCATTCGGGCCCTCGGCGCCCGCCGCGCTCTGCGCCCCGCCCGCGAGGCGATCGCGCGCGGCGATCTCAGCGAGGCGGATCGCCTCGCGGCGGCGGCGGCGCTGCGCGACCCGCGCTCACCCCGGCCGTGGTTCGATCACGCGCGCGACCTGTACGCGGCGGGCCACCCGGGCGAGGCGCTGGCCGTCTACGAGCGCGGCGCGAGCCTGGCCAGCCTCTTCAACTGGCGCGCCGACGTCGCCCGCCCGCGACTGTTGCGCGAGCTGGGGCGAGATACGGATGCGGCCGAGGCGCAGCGCAAGCTCGACGAGATGTCCTGGACCGCCGACCCGTGGCTCGTGGAAGAGGCCGCCTGGCGCGAGCTGCCGCCCGCGCGCGCCGACGAGGTCCGTATCGGAAACGGAGACTACGGCTTCGTTCGCGGCTTCTTCCATCCCCGGGGCGGTGACCCGGGCCTCGGGCGCACCCGCCAGGAGTGGAGCCGCTACGGCGAGGGCGGCGGCCCGCAGCCCCCGCCCGGGACCCACCGGTGGACCCGCGGGCGCGCGTGGCTCCGCATGGTGCCGGGGGACCCGGCGCCGGCGCACGAGCTGACGCTGGTCATGGGCTCACCGTTTCCCTCCCCGGTGTCTTCGCCGAACATCTCGATCCGGGCGAACGGGGGCCCGCCGTACCGCTTCACGCTGTCGCCGGAGGTGAAGACCTACACGTTGCGGATCGAGACGTCTCCGGGCCGGCCGGTGCTCGTCGAGATCGACTCCCCCACCTGGTGCCGGGCGGGCGAGCCGGCCGACCAGGGCATTCGCCTGGACCGCGCCGTGCTCTCCGCCGTGCCCTGAGCCTTCCTTGCGTGCTCGCGCGGCGCTGAGGTATAAAGGAAGTTCCGCTCGGTGGCCCGCTAGCTCAATTGGTAGAGCAAGAGACTCTTAATCTCTGGGTTCATGGTTCGAGTCCATGGCGGGTCACCAATAAGCGTCAGCAACAGCGTCACTTACAACCGCGTGTGACCCAAAGTTGTACGGCTGCTTGGCCCTGGGTCACATATGGGTCACAGCGCTACGCCGGCACGCCGTGGAGCAGACTGCGTCCACGTGAAACCAACCCTCGAGAGATCCTCAAGCCATCACCGGATGGATGGTGGAAGTTGCGGAGCCTTCGCAGCGCGGCCTGGCAGCCCACGCTCACGCTTCGGCCGATCTCAAACCGAGAGTGGCGGCGGGTGAAGCGCGACCAGAGCACCAAACGCAACGGAGGTGCCAGCGCTGGCAACGAGTGACACTTCGGAAGATGGTCGCCTTTGCCCGACCGCCGGTATCGACCTGGAGGATTTGGAGCAGCAGGTCGCGCGCTGGCGCGAGCACGCCGGAACGCTGGGTTTACGCAGAAGCCGTAACAAGACTCTCCATGTCGCGGGCTTCGCTACTTGCTCGCGTGATCCGCGGTCTCTGAGCACGGTGTCCGTTGTGCGACGAGTACCCTGGCGCCTCCGCGCGGCGCTTGCCCAAACCTTGGCTCCGGTGCAGGATACCTCCGTATCGAGACTGAACACGATTTGGCCGCGCTAGCGCAGGCCCGCTGAGTATCCGCCGAGGCGATAGATGCGAGTTCCTCGCAGTCTCTGGACCGATTGCGGTTTCCGAAGTGTAGCGCCCACGACCGTGCTGCTGAGTGTGCTGCTGGCGGGCGTGCCCTTGGCGACGAGCCTCGCTGGAGATGAACCGCAGGCGCAACCGAAACACGGGGACTTGAGCGAGCTGAGCCTGGAGGAACTAGCCCAGATAAAAGTGACGACGGTGTCGCGAACGGAGAGCACCGTCCACCGGTCACCGGCGGCCGTTTTCGTGATCACGAACGAAATGATCCGCCGTTCCGGAGCCACCGTCCTGCCGGAGCTGTTTCGGATGGTGCCCGGCATGTTCGTGGCCCGCATCGATGGCAACAAGTGGGCGGTCAGCGTTCGCGGTTTCAGCCAGCGTTTCGGCGACAAATTGCTCGTCCAGATCGATGGGCGAACGGTCTACAGCCCGCTCTTCTCGGGCGTTTATTGGGACGCCATCGACTATCCTCTCGATGACATCGAGCGGATCGAGGTCATCCGGGGCCCCGGGGCGAGCGTGTGGGGTGCAAACGCCGTCAACGGCGTCATCAACATCATCACCAAATCCGCTGAAGACGTTCAGGGAGCGCTCGTCAGCGCGGGCGGCGGCACCACCGACCACGGCCTGGGGACTGTTCGCTACGGCGGTGGCATTGGCGAAGCGATCCACTACCGCGGCTATGCGAAGGGATTTGCGCGCGGAGAGCAATTCTCGCCGGTAGGCGATCCCAGCGACCGATGGTCGGGCGCCAGTGGTGGTTTCGGATTGGATTGGCGAGTCAGCGCGCGAGACGGCATCGTGCTTCAGGGTGACTACCTCGATAGCCACGCGCGAAGAAAGGACCTCCGTCCGGCCCCCGCCGCTCCTTTCGTCCTAACCAATGTCGAGACCGAGGTCAGTCACGCCGGCAACCTTCTGGCCCGGTGGACGCGCCGACGCGACGATCGCACCAACTGGGTGCTCCGCGTCTATTGGGATCGATTTCAGCGAAAGGGTGACAAGGGTTTCGTGGATCTGCGGAACGACACCTTCGACGTCGACTTCCAGCATCAGGTACCCTTCGGGCGCCGGCAGAGCATCGTCTACGGGCTGAGCTATCGCTACGTCGACGCCTTCCTGGGACCGAGCACTCGGGACGGCGGGTTCGCCGTGTCGTTTCCGCCCCCCCATCGCCACCGATCCCTCATCGCCGCGTTCATCCAGGACCAAGTTGCAATCGTCGACGAACGCCTTGGCCTGACCCTCGGCTCGAAGGTCGAGCACAACGACTTCACGGGGTTCGAGGTCCAGCCGACGGCCCGCATGCTGTGGACGCCCACGACGCGGCAGTCATTCTGGGCGGCGATCTCGCGTGCGGTCCGGACGCCAAACCTGAGCGAGGACGGGATCGGCACACGCCAGTTGCCGGTGTCGACGGCCCCACCGATCTTCCCACAGCTCACCGGAAATCCACACTTCGATTCGGAGGAGCTGCGGGCCCACGAAGTCGGCTTCCGCACCCAGGTCGGAAACGTCCTTGGCATCGATGTGGCACTGTTCTACAACGTCTACCACCACCTGCGCGTGGTCGTGCCCGGCGCGGTGACGCCGGGCCCGGCGGGGACCCTGAGCCTGCCGCTGACATTCCAGAACCGCATGAAAGGCAATTCGCGTGGCGCGGAACTGAGCGTGACGTCGCAGCCGGCGGCTTGGTGGCAGCTCCGTGGCGCGTATTCGCTGCTGCAGACGGATCTCCGCGCCGACGTGAGCCTGCCTCCGGGCACCCGTGCGAGTGCGGAGGCCTTGGCGGGACAGAGCCCGCGCCATCAGGCTCACTTGCAGTCCTCCTGGGACCTGCCGCGTCGAGTGCAGTTCGATCTGTCCGGCCGCTTCGTCGACAGGTTGCACGGTTTCAATCCCAGCGGCGTGGGCGGCGGAGATGTCATCCGCCGATACGTGGCCTTCGATGCTCGCCTGGGATGGCGGGCCCGCGAGAAGCTGGCGGTTGACGTCTTCGGTTACAACCTGCTCGACGCTCATCATCCGGAAACCGGGACGGCGCAGTTCCTCCGGACCTCCCCCGTCGAGATCCGACGCGGCGTTCTGGGACTCCTGAGTATTCGTTGGTAATGTTCCGGACGTGTGCGCTTTTCTCGTTGTCGCTCGTTGTCAAGGTGCGGTGCATGGGATGGGCCGCTTTGCGGTCTTGGGCCCTTCCGCTAAGCGTCGGCGGTCAGAGAGACGGCTCTGACACGCCGACATGTAGGTTACGCTAGCCGCTGAAAGCTCCTGCGGGGCAGCCGCCGTGCAGCGCGACTCGAACCGTTCGCGCGAGGATGTCCGGACGCCACGTTCTCGGCGGGCGGTCGTTTTTCGATCAGCGCCGCGTATGACGCCACGATCTCGCCGGCCGCTCTAGCCGCAGGCCTCCTATTCCGCGTTCCCGCATTAACTGATCAACGAGCTGATGCCCCAATGGAATCGCCGTCGCCTACGACCAGGACACGCTTGCCACGGCCGGGTTTCATCGCTTCGCTGTTCATGGCGCTGACAGAACACGTCAATCGAACTGAGCGCTCCTATTCTCAGTGGCTTCAATGGTGTACTTGGGGTCGAAAAGTGGTAACCTCTCCATCGTTCTCCCCCGCGGGCTGGCGGTCTCCATCGTGTCTCGCAACCTGGAAGCCACCGCCGGGGTTCGCTCAGGCGGTACAGCCGACGCACTTTGGACGGCTTCCGCACGGTGAGCGCGGAGTTACCTCCTGACTCCGCGACGAGGGCTTGGGACGACGAATGCGCAAGGGGCTGCGGGTCCTGCTCGTTGAAGACGAACAGATGGACGCCGCGCTACTGCTCGACCACCTCGACCGTTTCGACTATGAAGTGACGTGGCAGCGCGTGGAAACGCGTGAGGGTATGGCGGCGGCGTTGGCCAGTCGCCAGTGGGACCTCATCATCTCCGACTTCTCTTTGCCCCAGTTCAGCGCGCGAGGGGCGCTGGCGCTCCGTCGCGAACTCGGCACCGATCTACCGTTCCTGATCGTGTCGGGCACCATCGAAGAGGAAGAGGCCGTGGAGGCCCTGCGACAAGGGGCTGACGACTTCATCACCAAGGGCCGCCTGTCCCGTCTGGGCCCGGCCATTGAGCGCAGTCTCCGTGAATCCGAGGAACGCAAGGCTCGGCGCGTCGCGGAGGAACGCCTCAGGCAGGCGCAGAAGATGGAGGCCATCGGACTGCTCGCCGGAGGTGTCGCGCACGACTTCAACAACCTCCTGGGTGTCATCCAGGGTTACGGCGAGTTGCTCCTCAAGGACCCGGCCGGGGAGGATGTGGGGCGCAAGCGCATCGATCAGATCCTGCAGGCCGCACAGCGCGGCGCGGCGCTCACACGGCAGCTTCTCGCATTCAGCCGCCAGCAACCCCTCGAAGCGAGATCGATAGACCTGAACACAGTGGTGATCAGCTTGGAGCCGATGCTCACCCGGCTGATCGGCGAGGACGTCGAGGTCGCGACGCTGCTGTCGGACCGGCTCCATCTCGTCAAGGCCGATCCCGCGCAGGTCGAGCAGGTCCTGTTGAACCTTGCGGTTAACGCGCGAGACGCGATGAGGAGCGGCGGCCGTCTCATCATCGAGACGAGCAACGTCGAGCTCGACGACACGTACGTCCTCTCTCATCCAGACGCCAGCCGCGGCTCCCATGTTCTCCTGGCGGTCACCCACACCGGCCATGGCATGGATCCGGGGACTCTCTCGCACATCTTCGCGCCGTTCTTCACCACAAAGGAAGCGGGCAAAGGGACCGGCCTCGGGTTGACCACGGTCTATGGCATCGCGCGAAAGAGCGGCGGTCACGTCGGGGTGTACAGCGAACCCGGGCGAGGCACGACCTTCAAGGTCTACTTCCCACAGACTGAAGAACGGCTTTCGGCTGCCTCCGCTCGGCCAAGTCCAGGAGCCCGCGGTACAGGGTCGGAGACGGTGCTCCTAGTCGAAGACGAGCCGGCGCTGCGGGCCGTCATTGCCGAGCTGCTTCAGCAGGGCGGATACACGGTCATCGACGGCCCGAGCCCCGAGGCCACGCTGGTGGCGGGGGAAGAGCACAGCGGTCCGATCCATCTGATACTGACGGACCTGGTGATGCCGCGCGTGAGTGGGCTTGAGGCGGTCACGCGCGTTCGAGCCGGGCGCCCAGACGTCAAGGTCCTATACATGTCTGGCTACACGATCGCAGCCGCCGAACACCAGGCGTCGCTTCCCGAGGGCTACGCCTTCCTTCAAAAGCCGTTCACCATCGATGCCTTGCTGCAAAAGGTACGCGAAGTCCTGGATTCTCCACACTAGAGCAGGTTGGATCTTGAGTCCTCCATGCCGCATCCTTCAGCCAATCCCATGAAGCTCGCGGCAGCGACGCGCACGGCCGGGACCTACCTCTGCTGCCCGAGTTGCATGCTCAAAGTCGGCTGGCCCGTACACAGCGTCGTGCGGCGCCCGCATCGTCAGCGCGGCCCGTCCAGTCAAAGAGAAATTTACGAGCTAAAAGCACCAGCGTCGCCTCTCTCGATCTCATCGAGCACCCGGCGCAGGCCAATAGGACGCACCCGACAGGCGCCAGGTCTGAACGGACATAGACTTTGCGAACGGAGTGTGGGCAGGTGGCCTCTCACCCGAGGAAGGTACGATGCCTCAGCAGCTCGTGGAAGGCCTTCGACGTTTCCGACGCGAGTCTTTCCCTCGGTTCCGTGAGCACTACCAGCGCTTGGTCGCGGAAGGACAGCGGCCGAGCACGCTGTTCCTCGGCTGCGCGGACTCCCGCGTCGTCCCCGACCTGCTGACGAGCGCCCTTCCTGGAGACCTCTTCGTCGTCCGCAACGTCGGCAACCTCGTCCCTCCGTTCGGGCCCGATACGGGGTTCGACGGCACGTTGGCCGGAATCGAGTTCGCAACAATCGTGCTCGCGGTGAAGGACATCGTCGTCTGCGGCCACAGCCACTGCGGTGCGATCCGAGCCCTGTTCACTCCGCTCGGCGCCGATGCGCCTCATCTCGCCAGGTGGCTGGAACTGGCCCTGCCCGCCGCCGTTGATTCCGAAATGACCGAAGCAAACCTCCGGCGGACCGAGATGAGGTCCATCGTGCTCCAGCTCGAGAGGCTTATGACCTTCCCGATCGTTCGTGAGCGGGTCGAGCGCGGTGAGACTTGCCTGCACGGCTGGTACTACGTTATCGAGGAGGGCCAGGTCCTCGGCCTCGACACGGCGAGCGGGGAATTCCAGCCGCTATCGTAGGCGCTCTTCCGCTAAGGCGTGCTTGACAACCGTGGCCCCCAGATGGCTCCTACCCTCCGGGCTCAGTTCCCCGGGCCACCTGCTTTAGGGAATGAGCGCGTAACTCCGGAGCCGAAGGTTACAAGTTCGAGCCTTGTCGGGCGCACCAATAAGTCAACAACTTAGCGACACACCGAAAAAGCGCGGCTATCTGGGGTACCACTGGGGTACCGCTGGCGCCCTCTCTATGCATCGCTACCTCGCGGCACGACCCTGACCGTGGCGGAGCGGGCACGCCCGCCGATCATCGGGCTGAGGTACGGGCTGCCGCGGTACTTCTTCCGGTAGGCCTCGTCGATGAGGTCGTTGATCGGCCCTTCGACCAGCTCGAAGGCGACCTCCTTCGTCATGCCGGCGGCGATGATCCGCCCCGCCTTGTGCCGCGTCGCCGCCTGGTACCAACGGGACTTCTGGCCGTTGTAGGCGCGCACGTAGAGAGCGTCGCCGACCGCGACGGACCAGATCCACGTCGGCGTCCCGTACGTCACCCGGTCCTCGCGGAACGGCGAGATGTGCAGGTCATCGGCCTCGGCGATCCTGCGCAGTTCCTCTTTCGACCATGCGGTCATCGTCGGCACCTAGCGATTGCTCATCCGCTCGATGTGCTCCGGATATCGGGCGCCGTGTATCGCGATCTTCGAGGCGGCGCTCTCGATCTCGCGGAGGTCGTCGGGAGCAAGCTCGACGTCGACCGCTCCCACGTTCTCTTCGAGGCGAAGTTGCTTGGTCGTGCCCGGCATCGGAACGCTCGCTGGCGTCTGTGCCAGCAGCCAGGCGAGGGCGATCTGGCCCGGCGTCGCCCCCTTGCGCTGTGCGATCCGCCGAAGCAGATCGACCAGCACCTGATTCGCCCTTCGGTTTTCTGCGCTGAAGCGCGGGATGCTGCTGCGGAAGTCGGCCCCCTCGAGCGTGGTCGTCTCGTCTATCTTCCCCGTGAGG
>QHVJ01000231.1 GCA_003222275.1 Acidobacteriota bacterium
CAGCTCGCCGGCTTCGGCCTGCCCAGCGTTGCGCTCGGCGACTCCGACTCGCTGCGGCCCGGCGATCGCGTCGTCCTGTTGGGAAACCCGCGCGGCCGGGAAGGAGGAGCCTCCACCGGGATGGTTCGCCGCCTGCGGACGACGGAAACGGGGTTGAAGGTCATCGAGACGGACGCCAGGGCCGATTGGGGAAGCAGCGGCGGGCCCTTGTTGGCGCTCGACGGGCGCGTGGTGGGCGTGCTGAGCTTCAAGCTGAAGGGCGCGCGACGGTCGAAGTTCGCCGTCCCGATCAACCATGCGCGACGACTCATCTCGTCCGCGCGGGCTTCCCCGAAGTAAACTGGGCTTCACGGGTGCGACGGGAGGACATTCCATGAAGAGAGAGACAGACGCGCCAACCCCGACCCAGGCGGGTCTCGGCCTCGCGGTCGGCGTCATCGCCTTGCTGGTGGGAGTGGGAGCCGGAGCGCGCCCGCCCGCCGCGGACGAGGCGATCCCGATCGACGACGACGACATCGGCGGCGTCGTGAGCGGCTCGCGCGGGCCCGAGGCCGGCGTGTGGGTGATCGCGGAGACGACCGAGCTCCCGACGAAGTTCGTCCGGATCGTGGTCACCGACGACCGGGGGCGTTACGTGGTGCCCGACCTTCCGAAAGCGACCTACCGCGTATGGGTGCGCGGTTACGGGCTCGTGGATTCGCCGAAGGTCCAGAGCGTGCCCGGCCGGGTGCTCAACCTCGACGCGGTCGCGGCGCCCAGCCCGCGCGCGGCGGCAGAGTACTACCCGGCCGGCTACTGGTTTTCCCTGCTCCGCGTGCCGGACAAGAGCGAGTTCCACGGCCCGCGGCCCGCGGGGAGCGACATCTCGCCGAAGATCAGCAGCCAGGCCGAGTGGCTGAGAAACTTGAAGTCCGGCGGCTGCTGGGCCTGTCATCAACTGGGGAACAAGGCGACGCGGGAGATCCCGCGCGCGCTCGGCTCCTTCGATTCCTCGACCGCGGCCTGGCAGCGGCGGATCCTGTCCGGACAGGCGGGCGGAAACATGCTGTCCGGGGCCAGCCAGCTGGGCGGGCGCGCGTTCGCGATGTTCGCCGACTGGACCGATCGGATCGCCGCCGGCGAAGTGCCGCCGGCGCCGCCGCGGCCCCAGGGCCTCGAGCGGAACGTCGTCATCACCGAGTGGGACTGGGCCGACCCGAAGGCCTATCTGCACGACGAGGTCTCGACCGACCGGCGGAACCCCACCATCAACGCCAACGGACCGATCTACGGTGCGCTGGAGCTGAGCGCCGATTACCTCCCCGTGCTGGATCCGGCGCACAACACGACGAGCAAGGTCGAGCTGACGGTCCGGGACGCGAATACCCAGCCGACGGATCCGAAGATGGCGCAGTCCTCGCCCTACTGGGGCGATGAAGTCCTCTGGACGAGCCGGAACAACGTCCACAACCCGATGTTCGATCACAAGGGGCGGGTGTGGATCACCTCCGCGGTGCGCCCGCCGGACAACCCGGACGTGTGCAAGCAGGGGTCGAGCCATCCCTCGGCCAGGCTGTTCCCGATGAACCGTGCCTTCCGCCACCTCGCGGTGTACGACCCGGCGACGAAGAAGCTCACCCACGTCGGCACCTGCTTCAGCACGCACCACGTGATGTTCGCCGAGGACGCCAACGACACCTTGTGGACGAGCGGCGGCGGCCCGGTGGTCGGCTGGCTGAACACGAAGATGTTCGACGAGACGGGCGACGAGGTGAAGTCGCAGGGGTGGACCGCGCTCGTCGTCGACACCAACGGCAACGGCAAGCGGGACGCGTACGTGGAGCCGGACCAGCCGCTCGATCCCGCGAAGGACAAGCGCTATGGCGGCGGCTTCTACTCGGTGTCGCCGGCGCCCGACGGCTCGGTCTGGGGCTCGTCGCTGGGCTTTCCGGGCGCGGTCGTCCGCCTCGATCCGGGAGCGAACCCGCCCGAGACCGCGCTGGCGGAGGTGTACGAGCCGCCGCTCGGCAACCCGAAGGCGCCGGTCCAGGGTTTCTCGCCGCGGGGCATGGACGTCGACCGCAACGGCGTCGTGTGGGCGGCCCTCGCGAGCGGACATCTCGCGAGCTTCGATCGACGCAAGTGCAAGGGCCCGCTCAACGGGCCGACCGCGACGGGCCAGCACTGCCCCGAAGGCTGGACGCTCTACCCGGAGCCGTTGCCGCAGCTCAAGGGCGTGACGGACTCGGGAAGCGCGGAGAGCAGCTACTACACGTGGGTGGACCAGTTCGACACGCTGGGGCTGGGCCGGAACGTGCCCATCGACACCGGCAACGCCTCCGAAGGCCTGCTCGTGTTGAAGGACGGCAAATGGGTCGTCCTCCGCGTGCCGTATCCGCTGGGCTTCTACACGAAATGGCTGGACGGCCGGATCGACGATCCCAACGGGGGCTGGAAGGGCCGGGGGCTCTGGTCGACGGTGAGCACCCGAGCGCCGTTTCACATGGAAGGGGGGAAGGGGACGACGAGCAAGGTGGTGAGGTTCCAGCTTCGCCCCGATCCGCTGGCCAGGTAGGCGCCGCGCGCGGTGTCGTGTCCGGGCGTAGAATGTCGGGTACGAGGTTGACCCCGCCATGCTGAAGGAGACGACGCAAAAGGGCACGTGTCCAAGGTGCGGACGTCCCTACATCGCGGCCCTCCATCTTGATGACGCCGCCGGCACCTTGACGGCCACGGTCACCGTCAACTGCCCCCACAAGGCCGAATGCCACGCTGCCTTTCAGCTCGGAATCCCGAACGGAGCGGACGAGAAGACGGTGACCCTCTACACACCGTTGGCGTGGGCCGAGCTGCGCAAGACCGAGATACCGAGGCCGCTGACCGCGGCGGAACTTGCGCATCTGGAGTTGCAGAACAACGTCACTGGCCTCTCTACCATCGATGTGCGCCGTCTCCTGGCGGACAACCGGCGCCTGCGCCAGATGATCGACGCCGGCCCCCAGGTGTCCGACAACGAGCAGACACGCACGATGGACCTGCCCCCCAGGCTCAAGGCCGAGGTGGATCGTGGATGAGCTGAAGCCGCTGACGGATGCGGAGCTGACGGCGTGCGTCCATCTCGCGGAGGAGTTGAGCTCCAATCTGCTCCAGCAGGGCAACGTCGCCAACGCCCAGTCGATCGTGGCGGACATGCAGCGGCTCGTCGGACAGGTCCGCCGCCTGCGGGCGGGGAAGTGGCTCGATCAGGCCATCCTGGAGATTGCGGGAGATCCGCAATGCTGCGACATCTCATCGTCCAGCCCGCGGGCGATGATCGCGGTCATGCGGAGGCACCTGCAGGCGGAGGTCAGCCGGGGCTGAAGGATCAGACCCCAGGGCACTCGCCCACGGCCGCGGCACCCCGGCCGCCTCGCGGAGGTGGTCGACGTCCCAGTTGGCCATGCGGACGAGCGTGTCCTGCGGGATCAGCTCCTCGGCGAGGGCGAACACGCCGTGGATCTCGCGCTCGAGATGCTCCCGGAGGAGCGCGACGAAGGCGCACACCGTGTGTTCGTCGAAGACACGGGAACGGATGCGGCTCACGAGCCGGCGGAGCTCGACGTGCTCCGCCCGCGCCTTGCTCAGCAGCGCGAACTCGCCGCCGTTGGCCTGGACGAGCGCCGGGTACAGCACCTGGTCCTCGATCATCGCATGATGGTCCTCGGCGCTCGCGATCGTCTCGACCACCGCCGCCAGGACGTCCATCGACGTATCGCGGAGCGCGAGCTCCTCGAGCTGATCGAGCTGATAGAGGAAGACGCCGTGCTCGGCCTTGAGGCGTTCCGTGATCTTCATCGCTCCTCTCCTTCTCGCGTGCCGTCGCTGAGGTTGCAAGAGCGAGGCCACGGCCTAAGTGCTTGCGCCGCTCAGGCGTGGTCGAGGATCGGCCAGCCTTCACGGAGGCTTTCCCGGACGCGATCGGCAAGGACGCCCTTTGGGGGGGGGCCGGCGTCAGGGCGCCTCGGCGATCAGCTCGATCTCCACGCAGGCGCCGAGCGGTATCTGGGCCACTCCGAAGGCGCTCCGGGCGTGGGGTCCGCGGTCGCCGAAGACCTGGACCAGCAGCTCCGAGGCCCCGTTCGCGACCAGGTGCTGCTCGGTGAAGGTGGGGGCGCTGTTGACCAGCACCATGAGCTTGACGATGCGCGCGATACGGTCGAGGTCGCCGACCGCCGCTTGCAGGGTCCCCATGAGCTCGACGGCGATTGCCCGCGCTGCCGCCTTCCCCTCGTCGGTCGTCAGCCCCGCGCCGAGCTGCCCGACCCACGGCTTGCCTTCCCTCCGGGCGATGTGCCCCGACACGTAGACGAGGTTCCCTGTGCGTACGAAGGGAACGTAGACGGCTCCGGGCCGGGCCAGCTCGGGGAGCGTGATGCCCAGCGTCTTCAGCTTCTCGTAGACGGACATTCGATCCTCCTACCGACGGCTGCTCGGGCTGTGATCGGCCGTCTGCCTACGACTTCGCCATCACGACGCAGACCGGACGGGGCACGCTGAAAGGCTGCCCTACCGGCGTCAACCGGCCGCTCGCGCCGTCGATCCGGAACACGGCGATGTTGTCGGACTCCTGGTTCGCGGCCAGCAGGTAGGTGCCGGTCGGATCGATCGCGAAGTGGCGCGGCTTCTTGCCGAGCGTCGGCTGGTGGCCGGCGGCCGTGAGCTTCCCGGTGGCGGGGTCGACGGCGAAGATCGCGATGCTGTCGTGGCCGCGGTTCGAGCCGTAGACGAACTTCCCGTCCGCACGGACCGCGATCTCGGCGGTGTCGGTCTGCGGGGTAAAGCCGGCGGGGACGGTCGAGAGCGTCTGCAGTTCCGCGGGCGCACCCGTCGCTGGGTCGTACGAGAACGCCGTGACCGTGGACTGCATCTCGTTGATGACGTACAGGTGGCGCCCGTCGGGATGGAAGGCGGCGTGACGCGGCCCTGCCCCGGGCGCGAGCCGGGCCGCCCGCGGCTGGTTGGGCGTGAGGCCGCCCGTGGCAGGGTCGAACCGGTAGACGAGCACCTCGTCGAGGCCCAGGTCGGCGACGAGCGCGAATCGATTCGCCTGGTCGAGGCCCACCCAGTGCGCGTGGGGGCCCTTCTGGCGTCCCGGGTCCGCTCCATGCCCCTCGTGCTGCACGAACGTCGTGGCCGCGCTCAGGCGGCCGTCGGCCTGAACGGGCAGCACGGCGACGCTGCCCCCGCCGTAGTTCGCGACGAGGACGAAGCGGCCCCTGGCATCGAGCGCGAGGTGGCACGGCGAGCCGCCGCGGGAGGACTGCTGGTTCAGGGGCGTGAGCGCTCCCGTCCGCGCGTCGATGGCGAACGCGCTCACCCCGCCCGCCTCCTGCGCCGACCCGCCCGTCTCGTTCACCGCATACAGGTAGCGGCCGCGCGGGTGCAGCGCGAGGAACGAAGGGCTCACGGTCTCGGTCGGAGGGCCGGCCTCGGTCAGCGCGCCCGTCGCGAGGTCGAGTCGAAGGTGATAGATCCCCTTGCTCGCGCTGGTGCCGCCCGTGTACGTGCCGACGTAGACCATCACCGTCCCACCTGCCGCCGCCGCGGCCGGACCGGCCCCCGGAGCGAAGGCGGCGATCGAAAGAATTGCCAGCGCGGTCGCGACGTGTCTCATAGCTGCGCATTCTAAGCGCAGAATCGCGCCCTGAGAATGAAGCACGGGGCGCGCCGGTCCGCTAGCGGTAGACCCGCACGTAGTCCACCCGCATCGTCTGCGGGAAGACGCTGGTCGCATCCGGGCTGCCGGGCCAGTCTCCCCCCACCGCGACGTTGACGAGGATGAAGAACGGATGGTCGAAGACCCAGGCCTGTCCCGCCTTCAGGTCGGCAGGAGTGCGGGTCTCGTAGAGGCTCCCGTCGACGTAGAAGCGGACGGCCCCCGGCTCCCATTCCACCGCGAAGACGTGGAAGGCGTCGGCGAACGCCGCTCCCCCCGCCAGCGTGTAGCCCGCGCTCAGGGACGCGCCGCCCGAGAAGCCGGGGCCGTGCATCGATCCGTGGACGACTGCCGGCTCGCGGCCGATGTTCTCCATCACGTCGATCTCGCCGCAGCGCGGCCAGCCGGCGCTGTCGATGTCGGCGCCGAGAAGCCAGAACGCGGGCCAGATGCCCTGTCCGCGCGGGATCTGGATCCGGGCCTCGAACCGCCCGTAGGCCTGCTCGAACCGTCCCTGCGTCTTGAGGCGCGCCGAGGTGTACTCGCGCGCCACGCCGCCGCCCTCGAAGTGCTCGCGCAGCGCCTGGATCGCCAGGTTGCCGTCGCCGTCGAGGGAGGCGTTGCGCCCGCGGTCCGTGTAGTACTCGAGCTCGTGGTTCCCCCAGCCGTGGCCGCCGGTCTCGGCCACCCACCGGCTCGTGTCGACGAGGGCGCCGCTGGGCCCGGTGAACTCGTCGCTCCACACGAGCGTCCGGGCCGCGGGTGAGGGCGGCACCGGCGGACCATTCGCCGGCCGCGCCGCGCCGCAGCCCGGACCCAGGACGGCGCTCATCCCGGCGACGAGCATGGCCACCGCCACCGGCGGTTTCAGACGCCGCCAGGCCCAGTAGACGGGAAACCCCGCGGCGGCGATCAGCAGGCCCCAGAGCGGCGAATAGTTCGGCACGGGACGATCGATCTCCCCGCGGACGATGGCCACGAGGCCGGCGAACGTGCCGACGAGGAAGAGGAGCGGCACCCACGGGTACAGCGGCGTGCGGAAGGGGCGGGGCAGGTCCGGCTGCCGGCGGCGCAAGACCACGACCGCCGCCACCGCGAACAGCAGCGCGAACCACTCCACGACGACGAAGTAGGTCGTGAGCCGGTCGAAGTCACGGAGCAGGGCGACGAGGATCACGGTCGCCGTGGACTGGACCAGGATCGACGTGTACGGCGTCGCCCATCGCGGATGGGCGAGGCCGAGAAACGGGAGCGCGAGCCCGTCGCGAGCGAGGGCATACGGCACGCGCGGCCGGGAGAGGATGTTCCCGTTCAGCGCGCCGAAGACGCTGCAGAGGATCGCGACGCTGATGAGCGTCGCCCCGGCCGGCCCCAGGCGCTGGGCCATGATCCATTGCGGCACGACCGGATGGCGCGCCATCTCCGTCACCGGCATCGCATAGAAATACCCGATGTTGGCGCCCACGTAGAGGAACACGATCGTCAGCATCCCCGCCACGATGATGCGGCGCATCAGGCGCTCGGGAGCGACGACCTCCCCCGCGATCATGCTGACCGAGATCCACCCGTCGTAGGCCCAGATGACCGCCGCCGCGCCCAGGCCCAGGCCGTGCGGGCCGCCGGGAAGGGGAGCGAGGTGGGCGAAACGGCCCCCGGGCAGGGTGAACGACACGGCCATCAATACCAGCAGCGCCGCGACCTTGATGAGGGTCAAGAACGTCTGGACCGCGGAGCCCAGGCGAGCGCCGAGCAGGTTCACCACCGTCAGGACGAGGACGATGACGGCGCCGACGGCGGGGACCCTCCAGGGGAACGCGGGCCCGAACTCCACGCCCGTGATCCCCAGGATCAGCTCGCCGAAGAACGTCGCCAGCGCGCCGTTGGTGGCCGGCGTCGTCACGAGGAGGAAGAGCCAGCCGAAGACGAAGGCCGCCGCGTCGCCGTAGGCGGCGCGCAAGTAGACGTAGACGCCGCCCGTCCGCGGCAGCATCGAGCTGAGCTCCGCGAGCGCGAGGGCACCGCACAGGGTCACGAGACCGAAGACCGCCCACAGCGCGAGGATGGTGGCGGGGTCGCCGACGTCGCGGGCGAGCGTGTACGGCTTGCGGAAGACGCCGCTGCCGATGGTCGTGCCGACGATGACGGCCAGGCCGCCCCAGAACCCGATGACCCGCGGGAGCCCGTCGTCCCCGGCGCCGCTGCTCACGGCCGGCAGTATACGCGCGAGCCATCAGTCGTTGCGGTACACCCGGCCGGCCCTCATCACGAAGCGTACGCGCCGCACGGCGGTGATGTCGCGGGAGGGATCGCCCTCGACCGCGACGAGGTCGGCCTGCATGCCCGGCGCGATCGCGCCGATCTGGTCCGCCAGGCCGAGGGACCGGGCGGCCAGCGACGTCGCGGACGCGATCGCATCCCGCGGCGGCTGGCCGGCCTCCTTCACGCGGCACACGAGGTCTTCCGCGTTGTGGCCGTGGGCCCCGGCCACCGCGTCCGTCCCGTAGACGACCTTCAGCCCCGCCGTCGCGAGGGCGCGCCGGACGGCGGCGACCGCGAGCGGGATCGCCTTCTCCATCGCCCGGAAGCCTTCTTCGTTGTAGTTGCCGATTCCCTCGTACTTCGGCCGGTTGTCGAGGTAGTTGTGGAACACGAGCCCGCACTGGGGATCGAACCAGGTCCCCCGCTCCGCCATCAGCCGCAGCACTTCGTCGGTCGCGAAGACCCCGTGCTCGACCTGGGTGCATCCGGCCAGGACCGCGGCCCGGATGCTCTCCGGGCTGTGCGCGTGGACGAGCGTCCGCAGGCCGAGGGCTCGCGCCTCGCCGCATGCCGCCTCGAGCTGAGCGTCGCTGAGCGTCCGGGCGCCGCCTTCACGGATGCTCTTGGAGGCGAAGATCTTGATGAAGTCCGCCCCCTCGGCCTTGCGCTGCGCGACCGCCTTGCGCAGCTCTTCGGGCCCGCCCGTCGCTTCGTTCAGCGGGTCCAGCGACGTCAGCAGCCGCGGTCCGGGGATCTCACCCCGCGCAATGGCGTCGCGCAGCTCCTTGTCGTCCCGCGATCCCGGGCTTTGTACGGTGGTGAAGCCGGCGAGCAGCGTGGCGTATGCGTTGCCGGCCGCGGCGAGGGTCCCGTGAGCGGCGCTGTCACCGTCATCGTCGGTGTGGAGACGCCCGGCGGGGTTGAAGTACCAGGCCGGATGGACATGGACGTCGATGAGCCCGGGAAGAGCGGTCAGCCGGCTGAGGTCGTAGACCCGGGCTCCGGGAGGCGGAGCCGACCGCCCCGTCCCCCCGGACACTTCTACGGTGACGATGCGCGCCCCTTCGACCACTATGCGGGCGTCGTGGAGGGTACCCCCCCGCCCGTCGAGGAGGGTGCCGACACGTAGGACGACCGTCTCGGCCCATCCGGGGATGGGCAGGACGCAGAAAACGGCCGCCAGCAGCCAGCGCAACAGACCTTCGATGGCTCCTCTCCTACTTCGGGGGCCGCGGTATCGGTGTGCCGTCGTCGGTGGCCGTCACCAGCCCCTCCGAGTCGGAAGGCGCAGCCGCGACGCCGGGTGCGCCGCGCCCGTGCTCGAGGGTATCAATCGGTGCCACGAGCGCCAAGCCGAACAGAAAGCTCCAGACCAGGAACATGCGCGACATCTGGATCTCCTCGCAGCTCTCGAGCCGCGGGTCATCTGGGGAACGTCGTCAACGACGAACTATACGGAACCCCGGGGGTTTTTGCATCGGCGCCGCTCCTTGGCTCTGTTCGGGCCCAACATCGTCCCCCCCCGGGCAAGGAGCCCCTGTTTCATGACGTCCTCGCAGGTCCTGATTGCCCATGCCGTGAAGGTCCTGGTGTTCCTGACCTGGCCGGGATCGTCGCCCGCCGCCGGGGGCGGCGGTGCTGGTCCTTCCTCGCCTAGCTGATCACGATCCTGGTCTGCAACTCACTGATAAGCCTCTGGCCGGACACGCTCTTCGTCTCTTGGTTCTGGATGCTCAAACAGGCGCTCTACGATTGCTTCCGGCTGGCGATCGCCGTCGAGCTGTCATACCGCACGTTCCAGGCCTTTCCCGGCGCCCAGTCGACCGCCCGTGGGAGCCGGAGGCGGCCCCTGACGTTTCGCCGGCGCTGATGCAAAGACTGCAGCCCTGGCGCTCGCGCTCCTAGCGGGGGCGCCCAACAGGTTCGACGAGCCTACAAGCTGTAAGGCGGCGGGGCGCCCACCGGATTGCGCGTGGGCTTCGGCACACGGTACGGCCGCAGGTTGGGCTCGGGCGGCGGGCTCGGATCGCGCGGCGGGCTGGGCGCGGGCTTCGGCGCGGGATCCGGCATCGGCCGAGGGTTCGGATACGGCGCGGGATAGGGCGAGGGATCAGGCACCGGGACGTGACTCACGCCGATCCCTGATGCAATTCGAAGGCCACGGCCGTACCGACGATGGCCGCCTCTTGAGTCAGTCAGCCCCTGCGGCCGGCGTACACCCGACGCAGGTCAGCGGCGATGAGGCGGTGGAAGAGATGCTCGCCGGCTTCGCGGCGTACGGAGAGGCGACCGGCACGGTAGGCACGGGAGCCGAGGCCGCGCTGGACCGACGCGCAGATGCCCGTATCCTCGCCCTGGATGCGCTCCCCCACGTCGACGCTGGCCCGGTTGCGGGCCATGGCGGCCTCCGAGGACACGTCCGTGAAGTAGAAGTCGAAGAGGACGAGCGTGCGGTCCACGCCGAGCGGGAGGACCAGGTTCGTGTCCATCACGCCTTCGTACCAGTTGATCATGAAGTTCGGGTAGAGCCAGTAGTAGAGCGCACGATCGCCCTTGCGCACGGCCGCGGTGGCGGCGTCGCGGCCGGAGTCGACGACGGGGCTCGACTGGAGGCAGAAGCGGTCCTCGTTCTCGATCGTGTACCCGGCGTAGTCGAGGACGCTGTCGAGGCCCTTGTGCAGGAAGGGGATGTGGTAGCCGCCGTCGAGGTAGTTGTCGACGAAGACCTTCCAGTTGGAGTCGAACTCGTACCGCCGCCGCTCCACGAAGTGGAGGCGGTCCAGGCCCAGGGGCCGGATGCGCTCCGGCAGGCGGCCGAGGAACTCGGGCAGCGTCGGACCCGGCTCGAGCTGCACGAAGACGAAGCTCTCCCACGTGTCCAAGCGTGCCGGCACCAGGCCGTTCTGGCCGCGGTCGAAGCCGCACACGCCGTCGAAGTCGGGCGTCCCTCTCAGCTCTCCCTCGAGCGAATAGGTCCAGCCGTGGTAGGGGCACCGCAGCGAAGAGGCCTGGCCCTGCTCCTCGGTGGCCACCGCCGCCGCGTGGTGGCGGCACACGTTGAAGAAGGCGCGCAGGCCCCCGTCCCGGCCGCGCACGATCACGAGCGGCTCGCCCGCCACCTCGGCGGTAAAGAATCGGCCCGGCTCCCTCACCTGGTCCAGCCGTCCCACCACCTGCCAGCCGCCGAAGACGGCCTTCTTCTCCAGCTCGTAGACTCGCGGGTCCACGTACCAGGGCGCGGGAATCGTGAACGCCTGCTCGAGCGGGGCGTCGGCGTCGTAATCCCGGAGGACGTCGCCGAGGGGAGCGGTCACTTCTTCCCCATCACCCAGCGGTCGAACCATTCCACGTTGCGCGTCATGGCGTCCAGCATCAGCTTCGGCTCCTGGATCCCGTGGGGCTGCCGCGGGTAGACGACCATCTTCGCGGGCACCGCCTGGCGCTTGAGAGCGTTGTAGAGCTCGTAGCTCTGGGAGATCGGCACCCGGAGGTCGGCCTCGCCGTGCTGGATGAGGGTCGGGGTAGTGACGCCCTTGATGTTGAACATCGCGGAGTGCTTGCGCCAGGCATCGAAGGCGTCCCAATGCTCTCCCCCGAAGTAATCGGGAATGAAGCTCGGGATGTCGGTGGTGCCGCTGAAGGACATCAGGTTGGTCACTCCCGCGCCCACCGAGGCGGCCTTGAACCGCTTGGTCTGGGTGATGACCCAGGACGTCATGTACCCGCCGTAACTCCAGCCCATCACTCCCATGCGGTCGGGATCGGCGACGCCCCTGGCCACCAGGGCGTCGACACCGGAGAGGATGTCGCGGTAGTCGCCTCCGCCCCAGTCGCGGAAGTTGGAGCGGCGGAACTCCGCCCCGTAGCCGCCGCTGCCGCGGACGTTGCAACGCAGGACCGCGTAGCCGCGGCTCGCAAACACCGCGACCGGATAGGGCGAGGGGTTGCCGATGAAGGAGCGGACGAAGACGCCCGTGGGTCCGCCGTGGATCACGACCAGCAGCGGCGCCCGCGATCCGGCCGCGTAGCCGGCCGGATAGGTGAGCAGGCCTTCGATCGTCTTGCCGTCGGGCGCCTTCCAGCTCACGACCTCCGTGCGGCCGACCGGCGCGCCTCCCACGTCCTGGATCGCGGCGAGACGCCGGGGAGCGAAAGGCTCGACCTCGCTCACGAAGGCCTCGCCGGGCGCGTCGGGCGCCTGGGAGGTGAACCCCAGCTTCGCACGGGTGGCGTCGAGGCTCGCGCCCTCCACCATCGTGTCGGTGGGGGTGAGGTCGACCGGCGCCGAGCCGTCGACGCCGAGCGCGCTCAGGCGCCGCGTGGTGCCCCGTGGCTCGAGGACCAGGATGCGGCGGCTGTCCGCGAGCCATCCCACGATCTCCGGCTCCTCGTCCGCGGTCAGGGCGAGGGCGCGCGGCGTTCCCCCTTCTGCCGCGACCACGTGGACCCGGCTCCGCCCGCTCCAGGTCGGCGGCGCGTCGCTGACGGCGAGGGCGATCCAGCGGCCGTCGGGCGAATAGCTGGGCTGGCTCTCGGCCGCCGGCGAGGTCGCCAGCGGCCGCACGGTGGCGCTGGCCACCTCCACCACCGACACGTCCGACCGCGTCCAGTCGTCCGCTCCGGGCGTCGGCTGATGGGTGAAGGCGAGCGTGCGGCTGTCGGGCGACCAGTCGAAGCCCGTGACATGGAGGGCGCCCGCGGTGAGCTTCCGCACCGCGCGCTTCCCCGCGGCGTCCGCCTCGGCGGGAACCACGTAGAGCCGCGACAACTTGCTCTTCTCGTCCACCACCCGGGCGTCCCGATGCTCCTTGTCCCCCTTCTCTTCGTCCTCATCCTTGGGGTCGGTGAGGAGGAACGCGATCGACCGGCCGTCCGGCGACCACGCCGGCGCGCTGGCCGCGCCCTTCTCTTCGGTGAGGGGCTCCGCCTCGCCTCCATCCACGCGGATGCGCCAGAGGTTGGCCGTCGCATCCTTGCCGCCGCGGGCCGAGACGAACGCGATCCACCGCCCGTCCGGGGACCACGCGGGAGCGGTCGAGGACTTCTCCGACCGGGTGAGCGGGAAGGCTCCGCTGCCGTCGGTGCTCGCGACGTGGATCTGCGAGATCCACTCGCTCTTCTCGCCCTCCATCGCCGCGGTGCCCACGACGAAGGCCGCCCGGCGGCCGTCCGGGGAGACCCGGACGGTCCCGACCCGCTTGACCTTGAACGTGGTCGCCGGTGTCCAGCCGCCGGGGTCGTCCGCCAGAACGGAGACCGCCAGGCCGGCCGCGACCATGGTCGCCGCCATGTGGGTGAGCTTCATTGGGGATCCTTTCAGGCCCGGTTGCCCGCCGGCGCGGGCTGGGCGGCCTGGCCGGCGAGCTCGGCGCGGAGGGGCTCCAGCGCGCGCGCCGCCTCCACCTGCTTCCCGCCGACGCGCTCGCGGGTCAGCGCCTCGAGCTTCTCCTCGATGCGGAGCAGCAGCGTGCTCTCGGTCTCCGCACCGAGGCCCGCCCCTTCCACCGCGTCCCGCAGCGTCTCGGCCTGCGCCTCGCGGTCCACGTCGACGTAGGCGGTCAGGACCTCGCCGATCCCGGCCCTGGTCGCGGCCATGTTCCGCCACAGGAACGTGACCCCGGCCTCGTTGACGAGGTGGTTGACGGCGGCGGTGGCGATGATCTCGCGCTTCAGGAAGTGGGTGTCGAAGTGCTCGGCGAAGCTCTCACGAAGGCGGTGGGGAAAGTACTGGTCGAGGAACGGGCGGCCGGCGGGGCGGTCGGGAAAGCTCGTCTCCATGATCGTCTGGAAGGCCCACATCTTGGTGTGGCCGAGCAGCACCGCCAGCAGCGGGCGGGGCAGGCCGCGCTTCCGGTGCGGGCTCGCGAGCAGCTCGTCCCGCGTGGGGACGGCGTTGTCGGCCCGGTCGAGGACGCCGGTCCCGGCCAGGTCGTCGATGAAGGCCACGAACTCCTCGTAGCGCTCGGCGCTGCGCCGCGAGTCGAGGGTGAGGGCCCGGGCCTGGTTGTCGTTGTCCTTCAGGACGAGGGCGGCCACCTCCTCCGTCATCTCGGCCAGGATGCGGTTGCGCTCGTCCCGCCCCTTGATGATGCCGACGCCCTTCTTCACCACGTGGTCGAGCAGGATCTTGATGTTCACCTCGTGGTCGGACATGTCGACCCCGGCCGAGTTGTCGACGGCGTCGGTGTTGAGCATCCCGCCCCGCGCCCAGTACTCGAGCCGGCCGCGCTGGGTCAGCCCCAGGTTGCCGCCCTCGCCGATGACCCGGGCCTGGACGTCCTGGCCGTCCACGCGTACGCGATCGTTCGCGCGGTCCCCCACCTCCTCGTCGTCCTCGGTGGACGCCTTGACGTAGGTCCCGATCCCGCCGTTGTAGAGCAGGTCGACCTTCATCGTGAGGATGCGGCGGATGACCTCCTCGCCGCTCGCGCTCTCGCCGTCCACACCGAGCATGGCCTTCATCTGGGGGCTCAGGGGAACGGCCTTGGCCGCGCGGTCGAAGATCCCGCCGCCCTTGCCGACGAGCGCGGCGTTGTAGTCCCGCCACGTGGAGCGCGGGAGGCGGAACAGGCGCTCCCGCTCGGCGAAGGTCTTCTCCGGATCGGGGTCGGGGTCGATGAAGATGTGGGCGTGGTTGAAGGCGGCCACGAGACGGGTGGTCCGGCTCTGGAGGGCGCCGTTGCCGAAGACGTCTCCCGACATGTCGCCGATCGCGGCCATCGTGAAGGGCTGCTGCTGGATGTCCAGGCCGAGGTTGGCGAAGTGGTGCTTGACGCACTCCCAGCACCCGCGGGCGGTGATCCCGACCTTCTTGTGGTCGTAGCCGTGGCTGCCGCCGGAGGCGAACGCGTCGCCGAGCCAGAAGCCGTACTGCGCGGAGACGCTGTTGGCGGTGTCGGACAGGTGCGCCGTCCCCTTGTCGGCCGCCACCACCAGGTAGGGATCGTCGCCGTCGTGCCGAACGACCTCGGGCGGATGGATCACCTGGCCGTCCACGATGTTGTCCGTGATGTCGAGCAGACCCGACACGAACTCGCGGTATCGGTCGACGAGGTAGGCATCGAGCGCGGGGCGGGCCGGCACGTGTCCCTTGAGCACGAAGCCGCCCTTGGAGCCGACGGGGACGATGATCGAGTTCTTGACCATCTGGGTCTTCATGAGGCCGAGGATCTCGGTCCGGAAGTCGTCGTGGCGGTCGCTCCATCGGATGCCGCCCCGCGCGACCTTGCCGCCGCGGAGGTGGATGCCCTCGAGCAGCGGCGAGTGGACGTAGATCTCGAACATCGGTCGCGGCGACGGCATGCCGTCCACTCTTCGGCTGTCGACCTTGATCGAGACCACCGGCCGCTCGGGCCGCTGGTAGAAGTTCGTGCGCAGCGCGGAGCGGACGAGGTTGTGGAGGGCGCGCAGGACCTCGTCTTCGGCCAGGCTGACGACCGCCTCCAGGACGCTCTTGACCGCCTGGTCGGCCTCCGCCATCGCCGCCGCGCGATCGCCGGGAGGCGCCGGGTCGAAGCGGGCCGCGAAGAAGCGCAGGAGCGCCGCGGCCACCGCGCTGTTGCGCAGGAGCACGCCGTTGACGGTCTCCGCGTTGTAGTGGGTGCGGATCTGGAGGAGGTGGTTGCGCAGGGTGCGCAGCACCTCGACCTGCCGCCAGTCGAGCCCCGCCCGCAGGATGAGGCCGTTCAGCGGATCGTCGGTGCCCCGCTGCTCGTCGATGGCGCGCAGCGCCTCCACGAAGCGTTCCGTGCCGTCCCCGAGCGCCTTGATCCGCTCCGGCGGCGCTTCCATCTCGAACCGGAACAGGAACGCCTTGCGCCCCTCTGGCAGCGTGAGCGGGATGCGCAGCTCCTCGGTGACGGTCAGGCCGAGGTTCTGCAGCGTGCGCAGCGTCTCGGTGAGGGCGAGGGGCCGCACCGAGTAGAGCTTGAGGGCCGCCGTGTCGGCGCCGCGCGGCAGGATCCGCGCCTCGAGGCGGCTCTCCAGCTCTTCCAGGTGGCGCAGGTCGTCCGGCACCTCCTCGGGCGGTGTGGACTCGCGGTAGAGGCCGCTGCGCGTCTCGGTCCGCACGTAGCGCTGGAGCAGCCGGCGGCCCTCGCGCTCGCCGAACTCCGCCTCCAGCGCCTTGGCCACCCGGTCCTCCCAGGTCATCACCAGCGCCTCGGTGATCTGCCGGACCTCCGCGGCGTCGACGGTGTGCTCCAGGCGCGAGGAGTCGAAATAGAAGAGGAGAAGGCTCACCGCGCCGAGGTCGGCCGACGTGCTGAAAGACGTCGGCCCGAACGCCTCGGCGAGCGCCCGGCGCAGATCCTCTTCCACCTTGTAGGAGTAGCGCGAGCGGGCGAAGGCGATCTGCAGGGCCATGTACCCGGCTCCGTTGCGGACGTGGACCGCGATCTCGTCGTCGCTGGACATGTAGACGATGCGGTCGATGATCTCCTTCAGCGCCTGGACGTTGGCGTAGAACAGCTCGCGCGCCGGGAATCGGTTGAAGGTGGCGCGGATCTCCCGGTACGCATACGACTTGGGGATCACGCCGCTGTTCTCGAGCAGCCAGTCCAGCTTCTCCTTGAGGATGGGGATGTCGGCCGCCTTCTGGGTGAAGGCGCCCTTGGCCAGGCGCCCGACGAAGAGCGTCGCCTCGACGAGCTTCCCGTCGGGACCCCACTCGCGGATCACGATGTCGTCGATGGGCTCCATGTGATAGATCGACGAGGCGTTGTTGCAGTAGTCGATATCGACGATCCGATAGTCCTCCGGCTTGGGCACGAGGTGCGCCTCGACCTCCTCCATCAGCCCGGGGAACACCACCGGAAGGAGCGCGGGATCGGTGAAGACACCCGCCGCCGTCTCCTGGACCCGGTGCGCCTTGCCGTCCGCGCCGACCCGGTACTTCACGGTGGCCTGGAAGATGTAGTTGTCGCTCAGGAGCCACTCGATGAAGGCCTGAGCCGAGGTGACATCGGTCTGCTGGCCGCGCCGGCTGCGGAGCCGGGGGCCCAGCTCGCGGGCGGTGTGCACCATCTCCTCGAAGTCGTCCACCGCCATGAACACGCTCTTGAGCACCGAGAACACCTGGTGCTCGAGGTGCCGGAGCCGCTCGCGCGAGTCGATGCGCTCGATCTGGAAGTGGCAGTACACCTCCTTCGAGCCCTCCTCCCGCGGGCCGCCGATCCAGACGATCCGCTCCCACTGGCGGCGCACGGTGAAGATGGGGTGCACGCTCGAGAACACGCGCAGCCCCGCCTTGCGGAAATAGTTCTTCAGGCTCTCGAAGATGAAGGGCGCGTCCTGGGTGTGCGTCTCCACCACCGTGACCTCCTGGGGGAGGCCGTTGGCGGTTCCCATCGCCACCCAACCCGCCGGGTCCGGGTTGCGCGCGGCGACGTGGATGCCGGGAACGCCCTTGTAGAGCTGGGTGGGCGGCGGGATCTCCCGGGCCACGAAGCGGAAGTGGTCGCGGATGCGGGCGGCGAGCGCCTCGGCGGACAGGCCGAGCGCGATACGATCGGGCGTCTCGGCGAACACGACCGGAGCGAACCCGAGCAGGAGCTCGCGGTCCTCGGGCGGCGCCGTGCGGCTCAGGATCTCCTTGATCTCTGCGAGTCGCCGCTCCCTCGCCTGCGCGTCGGCGGTGATCATTGATTCAAACGCGGCGTGGCGCGATGGCTTGAGACGGCGCACCACGCCTGAACTCCGCGTCCTCGGGCGGCACGTCCATCAAGATTCCGCCTCGCCGGGAATGAATCCCGGCTCGGCGGAGAGGGTGCCGCCCTGCGGGCGCTCCAACGGCGTTTCCTCATCGCCGCCGGCGTCATGGAGAACCAGGATGATACTGCTAGAATCGCGCGGCGTGAAGTTCCGCGTCCAGTATCCGAACGCGTCGGGACACGAGGTCGAGCTGGAAGGCACCGTCGCCATACTGGGCCGCGACCCCTCCTGCGACCTGGTGCTGAACGACGTCAAGTGCTCGCGCCGCCATGCGGTGGTGGAGGCGGGACCCCAGGGCCTGGCCATCCGCGACACCGGCAGCGCCAACGGCATCTTCCTGAACGGCAAGAAGGTCGATCGCTCCCCGCTGAGCGAAGGCGACGTATTCCGCCTGGGGGACGTCCTCCTCACCGTGCTTCCCGAGGACATGCCCGGCACCCTCGTGATGGGCCCCGAGGAGCGGGGGAAAGCGCCGACGAAGACGACGCACCCGAGTGCCACCCTTCCGCCGCGAAACACGGAGACGGTGCCTCCCCAGCGGCTCCCGATCGGCGTCCTGTCGAGGGCGCGACCCGAGCCGCATCGGCCGCTGACGCTCACCGTCCTGGCCATCCTCTGGATGATCAGCGTGGTGCTCTACCCCGCCGCGGGCCTCGCCGCCGCGCGCTCCGGCGGTGGGGCCTCGGCGGTCCTCGCCGTCCTCGCCGGCGTCGCGGTCGCGGTCCTGAGCGCGGGTATGGCCTTCGGCCTCTGGAAGAGGCGTGCGTGGGCGCGGGGGGCGCAGATCGGCATCGCCGCCCTGGGCCTGCTGCTCTGTCCGTTCACGCTCGCCTCGGCGGTGGTGCTGGCCTACATGCTGAGGCCGGCGACAGCCGCCCACTTCTCCGCGTCCGGCCCGACGGCGGATCCGACCCGACCCGATACCGCCGAGCTGACCTTCACCGGCCTCGTCATGGCGACCGTCGTGCTCGGGACGATACTCGCCGCGGGCACGGTCTTCTTCCTGCGGGCCTCGACAACCGCAATGCCGCCGCGTTAGCGCGCGTGCTCGGGCTCGGGTAATATGAAAAAAGCAGAATCATGAATCGCGACGAAGCGTTCGGGCTGTACAAGCAGATGTTGCTCATCCGCCGCTTCGAGGAGCGGTGCGCCCAGCTCTACGTCGAGGGCCGGATCGGCGGCTTCCTCCACCTCTACATCGGCCAGGAAGCGGTCGGCGTCGGGGCCATGAGCGTGATGCGGCCCGATGACTACCTCATCGCGTATTACCGCGACCACGGCTACGCCCTCGCGCGGGGAACGGACCCCCGCCTGCTGCTCGCCGAGCTGTGCGGGAAGTTCACGGGCATCAGCCGCGGCAAGGGCGGCAGCATGCACTTCTACGACGTGGCCCGCGGCAACTTCGGCGGCGACGGGATCGTGGGCGGCCACCTGCCGCTGGCCGCCGGCATCGGCTACGGCATCCGCCTCCGCAATACCGACCAGGTCTGCCTGTGCTTCTTCGGCGACGGCGCGGTCAACGAGGGAGCGTTCCACGAGGCGCTGAACGTGAGCGCGCTGTGGGACCTGCCGGTCGTCTACATCATCGAGAACAACCGCTACGGCATGGGCACGTCGATCGACCGCGCCTCGTCGGTGAAGGACCTCTACCAGCGGGCCTCGGCCTATGGGATCCCCCGCCGCGAGATCAACGGCATGGACCTCCTGGCCGTGCGCAATGCGGTGACCGAGGCCATCGAGCGCGCCCGTACGGAGAAGCGACCGACGCTCCTCGAGGCCGACACCTACCGCTACCGCGGCCACTCCATGTCCGACCCCGGGAAGTACCGGACGAAGGAAGAGGTCGAGGAGATGATGAAGTCGGACCCCATCCTCCTCTGGGGCAAGCGTCTCCTGGAGCAGGAGCGCTTCACGCAGGCCGACCTCGACGCGGTGGACAAGGAGGTCCTCGCCCGGATGGACGAGACGGTCGCCTTCGTCGAGGCGAGCCCCGATCCGCCCGTCGAGTCGATGTACGAGGACGTCTACGTCCGCTCGCCCTACATCAACATGAAGGCGGCCGAGAAGGACCCGGCCTGGCGGGCGGCCATCCGTGAAGACCGTGTGCCGCCCGCGCTGCCGCCTCCCGCTCCGGCCGCCGCGCCCGCCGCCGCCCCCGCCGCGCCCAACCCGGCGGAAGCCACGGTGCAGGCCACGGCCAAGGTGGGGAGCTAGCCCGGTGGCGCTCCTCACCATGCGGGACGCCCTCAACCAGGCCATGCGGGAGGAGATGGCCCGCGACCCCAGCGTCTTCATCCTCGGCGAGGAAGTGGGCGCCTACCAGGGCGCCTACAAGGTCACCCAGGGGCTGCTCGCGCAGTTCGGCGAGTGGCGGGTGCGCGACACGCCGATCGCGGAAGAGGCGATCGCCGGGGTCGCGGTCGGTGCGGCCTTCATCGGCCTGCGGCCCATCGCGGAGATGATGACGTTCAACTTCTCGCTGCTCGCCCTGGACATGATCATCAACCACGCCGCGAAGTACCGCTACATGTCCGGGGGCCAGGTGCGCTGTCCGATGGTCATGCGCGGCCCCTCGGGCGCCGCGGCGCAGGTGGCCGCCCAGCACTCGCAGGCCTTCGAGAGCATCTACGCCTACGTGCCGGGGCTCGTGGTCGCGATGCCCTCGACGCCGAAGGACGCCAAGGGGATGCTGAAGAGCGCGATCCGCGACGACAACCCGGTGATCTTCATGGAGAACGAGGTGCTCTACAACCTCAAGGGGGAGGTGCCCGAGGAGGAGTATCACATCCCCCTCGGTCTCGCCGAGGTGAAGCGCCCCGGCCGCGACGTGACGATCGTCGCGTGGAGCCGCCCGTGCGTGACCGCCCTCGCCGCCGCCACCAAGCTCGCCGAGGAAGGCATCGACGTCGAGGTCGTCGATCCCCGGACGCTGCGCCCCCTCGACGAGGACCTCATCTTCGAGTCGGTCCGCAAGACCGGCCGCTGCGTGGTGGTGGAAGAGGGCTGGCGCATCGCGGGCTTCGGGGCCGAGATCTCCGACCGCGTCCAGCGCGAGTGCTTCGACGCGCTCGACGCCCCCGTGATCCGCGTGACCTCGGAAGACGTCCCCATGCCCTACGCCAAGACGCTGGAGAAGGCCTACCTGCCCCAGCCCGAGAAGATCATCGACGCGGTGCATCGGGTCATGTACCGCTGATGGCCGTCAGCAAGGTCGTTCTCGCGAAGCTTTCCCCGACGATGGAAGAGGGCACCATCGTCAAGTGGAACAAGAACGAGGGCGACCCCGTCAAGCAGGGCGACGTGCTCGCCGAGATCGAGACCGACAAGGCCAACATGGAGATGGAAGCGCAGGGCTCCGGCATCCTGCGCAAGATCCTGGTCCCGGCGGGCGGCAAGGCCCCGGTCGGCTCGCTCATCGGCGTCATCGCCGAGGCCAACGAGGACATCTCCAAGATGGTCGCCTCGGCCGGCGCCCCCGCAGCTCCGGCGGTCCCGCCGCCCGCCGCCCCGCCCGCGGCTCCCCCGTCGGCTCCAGCCGGCGCTGCGCCCGCACCCCCGGCGGCCGCGCCCCCGCCGCCGGCCGCTCAGCCCGCCGCAGCGGCAGCGTCTCCGCAGCCCGCGGCCGCGGCGTCGCCCGTCCCGGCGCCGCCCGCCGCCGCTCCGCCACCCGCACCCGGCCCGCGCCCGGTGCCGGCGCCGGTCGCCGCCGAGGGTGGACGCGTGAAGGCGAGCCCACTCGCCCGGAGCATGGCCGCCCAGCGCAACATTCCTCTCCATGCCGTCGCGGGCAGCGGGCCCAACGGCCGGATCATCAAGCGCGACATCGAGTCGTGGGCGGAGGCCCCCCCTGCCCCTCGCGTGCCCGCCGCCGCACCCGCGGCTGCGGGTCCGACGATCACTCCCGGCGAGGAGATCCCGGTCTCCAGCATGCGGCGGACGATCGCGAAGCGCCTCGCCGAGAGCATGTTCACCGCGCCCCACTTCTACGTGACCGTCGACATCGGCATGGACGCCGCGGTGGCCCTGCGCGAGCAGCTCCAGCGGGGAGAGGACGTCAAGGTCACCTACAACGACCTCGTGGTGAAGGCCTGCGCCAAGGCCCTCACACGCTTCCCCATGGTCAACGGCTCGTGGATGGGGGAAAAGATCGTCACCCACCGCGAGGTCCACGTCGGGGTGGCGGTCACGATCCCCGATGGCCTCATCACGCCGGTCGTCCGCAACGCCGACCGCAAGACGGTGCTGGACATCTCGCGTGAGGTCAAGGACCTCGCCGCCCGGGCCCGGGAGCGCAAGCTGAAGCCGGAGGAGTTCACGGGGTCGACCTTCACGATCTCCAACCTCGGGATGTTCGGGGTCACCGAGTTCACCGCGATCATCAACCCGCCCGAGAGCGCGATCCTGGCCGTCGGTTCCGTGCAGCAGGTCCCCGTGGCGGACGAGGATGGCGTCCTCCGCGCCGGCCACCGGATGAAGGTGACGCTCAGCGCCGACCATCGCGTCGTCGACGGAGCGATGGCGGCGCAGTTCCTGGCTGAAGTCCGCCGCCTGCTCGAGAACCCCGTTAGTTTGTTTGTCTAGTCGTCAAGATCGGGGGGGTACACACAGTGCGAAAGCACCCCCCCGCGCGCATTCGCGCTCCCCCCCCGCCGCTCGCTCGCGAGTGAATCGCTCGCTCGCTGCTCTTAGCGGGCGCCGGGGTGGCGGGCGAGGTATTGCTCGACGAGCTCCTGGATGCAGTCGTGCGCATCCGGCGAGAGGCCCTGGAACCGAACGCCGAAGCCGGGGGGTAGGCTGTGGACCGGGTGCTGCTGGCGCGGGTTGAGCCAGCTCACGATGCCGTCGACCGCCACGTCGCAGGCCTGCTCGGGGAGCTGGAAGCGGCAGTGCACGAGCTGCCCCAGCTCCGGCATCGGCTCGCCCGGCGCGGGGACCACCGCCGCGCCATCCGGCGCGGGCGTCTTGCCGCGGCGGCGACCGCCCTTCGTCGGCGGGGCGGCCTGCGGGACGTCGTCCCGGGCCACGTAGGCTCCCAGGACGTTGATGTTGACGATGAACGCCGAGGAAGTCCGCCCGTCGTCGTAGCTCAGGCTGCACCGCCGGATGAAAGGGACCCTGAGGAGCCCGCTGGAGCGGCGCTCGGCTCGGGAGCCTTCCGGGGGCGTCGCCACCGCGGTCACGGCGCCGGAGGGGTCGAGCCCCTCCACGAAGAACGGTTCCGCATCGGCTCCTCCACCTCTGTCCGCCGGGGGGGCGGACCGGTCATAGGCGCGTGAAGGGCCGCGTCCAGCTCATAAGATGACGCCTCAAGCGCTTGCCGCTCCGTGACGTAGCTTACATCAATACCAGCCTATCGTTGCCCGTCCGCCGGGTCACGCGCTCCCGGTCCAGGTACTCGAGCAGCGGAATGACGAATTTCCGGCTGAGGCCGGTCAGGTCTTTGAAGCCGGCGACGTCCAGCCGGTTGCCCGGGGGCCAGCGGCGTCGCACCTCCGCCTTGAGCTCGTCGAGGACGGACGCGTCCACTACGGTGTCCCCGACCCGCCGCAGCCGGCCCTCGGCCAGGAGCACCCGCACGACCCGCTCGGCGAGGCGGGCATCCCCCCCGGCCAGCGCCGGCCTGCTCGAATCGATCCCGGCCAGGCCCGCCTGCCGGGCGCGGGCGAGCAGCGCCTGGCGCGTCGTCTCCTCCGCCGGGCTGAGGCGCACCGCGTGGCGGTCCAGCGCCACGGCCTCCGCCTCGATCCGCAACTCCCCCCGGTCCGTCAGCCCCTCGAGGACCCGCTCGAAGGCCCCGGCGGCGGCACGCGAGAAGACGCGGCGGCGCAGCTCTTCGCGGGGCATGCCGGCCTTCAGCGGGTTGTCGGCGTGGAACCGTTGGAGCAGGCTCCGCACCTCTTCGGCGAGTGCGTCCAGGGCGCGGGCGGAGACGTAGCGGACAGGATCGCGCCCCACGGTTGCGAGGCCGGTCCCGCCCTCCATCGTCGCGGTGAGCCTCGCGAGGGGGACGGTCAGGCGGGCGGCGAGGGTCGGGGCGTCGATGCCCGCGGGGCCGGCTTCCTCCACCAGGGCGCCGGCGGTCGTCGCCAGGTCGGTCGCCAGCGAGGCGACGCTCGCGTCTCGACGCCGGCGCGGGGACACGGGATCGAGGACGACGGCGCCACCGATCGTGGAGGCGGGCGAATAGGAACGGACGACGAGGCGATCGCCGCGGCCGGCCGCGGCGGGGCGCTCGAGCCGGAGCTGCGCGCGAACGGTGTTCCCGGGATCGAGGCGCGCGGCGTGCAACAGCCGGACGCGCGCCAGCCGTTCGGCGCTCGCAATATGGACCCGCACGCGCGCCTGGTCCTTGAGGGGCTTCTCGCCGGGAAGCAGGGTGAGCTCGACGTCGAGGATCGAGCTCGAGAGCACCGTGCCCGGCCGGGCCAGGACGTCGCCGCGCGCCATCTCGTCCACCTCCAACCCCGCGAGGTTCACGGCCGCGCGGCTCCCCGCCGCCACCCAGTCCACCGCCCGGCCGTGGACCTGCAGGCCGCGCACGCGCGCGCGGCGGCCGGAGGGAAGGATCTCCAGCTCCTCGCCGCTCTCCAGGCGGCCGGAGACGAGCGTCCCGGTCACGACCGTCCCGAAGCCGCGGAGGCTGAAAACGCGGTCGACGGGCAGGCGCAGCAGGCCGTCGGCCGGCCGCTCGGCCGCCTGCCGCGCCATGTCGAGCAGGCACTGCCGCAGGCCGTCCAGCCCGTGCCCGGTCCGGGCCGACACCTTCAAGACGGGAGCGCCCTCCAGGAAGGAGCCGGCGAGCAGCTCCCGCACCTCCATCTCGGCCAGGGCTTGCGTCTCGGCGTCGGCGAGGTCGCACTTGGTGAGGGCCACGAGCCCCCGCGGGATCCCCAGCAGCTGGCAGATGTGGAAGTGCTCGCGCGTCTGGGGCATGACCGACTCGTCGGCGGCCACGACGAGCAGCACGGCGTCGACGCCGTGGGCGCCGGCCAGCATGTTGCGCACGAAGCGCTCGTGGCCGGGAACGTCGATGAAGGAGGCCACGACACCTCCGCCCAGGTCCGCATGGGCGAAGCCGAGGTCGATGGTGATCCCCCTCTCCTTTTCCTCCTTCAGCCGGTCGGGATCGGTGCCGGTGAGGGCGAGGACGAGCGCGCTCTTGCCGTGATCTATGTGGCCGGCGGTACCGACGATGAAAGAGCGCACATGGGAAGACTACTCCTCCCGGGCGGCGGATACGCCGAACACCGCCTCGGCCGTCTTGTGAAGCTTGGCGGCCAGGGCGAGCCGCGCTTCCTTTTCCGACCGCACGATGAAGGAATAGTTCTCCCGCGCCACCTTGATGAGGAACAGCAGCTCGTCCCGCGTGAGGTTGAGGACGATGCGGTTCTCGTTCTGGTCGAAGAAGCCCTCGAGGAGCTTGTCGCGCAAACGAAGCCGGGCCTCCTGTTCCTCGTCGGTGATGAAGTGGTATTCCTGGCGCGTGACCTTCTGCAAGAAGATCAGCTCCCGCCCCGTGAGGTTCAAGGCGACGCTGCGGACTTCCGACATTCGTCCTCCCTGGTTCCCGGTTGAACGGCGGCCTTGGAGGTCTCCCGTCGTTTGCATGGCTTCTGTCTCCCGAGATGTGCCCGATTGCACGCGCATTGTAGACGAGCCACCCCGGGGCGTCACATGTGATGGATCACACACCTATCGCCGGCGGCTCGACCGGCCCCTGGGCCGGCCCCCGCGCCGGGGAGCCGGGGCCCGGGGCGCCCGGCCCTTGCGCGCTCCCGCCGCCGCCCGCCGGAGCACGTCCACGAGCGCGAAATCGAGCTGGCGCCGCTCCAGGTCCACCCTCACCACCTGCACCTCGACCTCGTCCCCCAGGCGGTAGACCTGGCGCGTGTTCTCTCCCTTGAGCGCGTGGGCGCGCTCGTCGAAGCGATAGTAATCGTCGGTCATCGACGAGACGTGGACGAGCCCCTGCACGTAGATCTCCTCGAGCTCGACGAAGAGGCCGAAGGCCTGGACGCCGGTGACGTAGCCCCGGTATACCTCGCCGAGCTTGTCCGTCATGAACCGGACCTTCTTCCACTCCACCAGCTCCCGCTCCGCATCCGTCGCGCGGCGCTCCATGTCCGAGAGGTGCTGGCCCATCTCCGCGAGCTCGGGAGTGTCGTCCGAGCGCAGCGAGGACGCGCTGGCGCGGCTCCCCGCAGGGGAGGGGCGCAGCAATCCCTCGCTCGCCCTTTGAGCTGGGGGGCGCTCCGCACCCCCCAGACCCCCCCGACTCCGGGCTTCAACCCGCTCCCGGTTCCGGAGCGCGCGCAGGGCCCGATGGACGACGAGGTCCGGATAGCGGCGGATCGGGCTCGTGAAATGGGCGTACATCTCGGTCGCGAGGCCGAAGTGGCCGAGGTTCTCCTCGTGGTAGCGGGCGAGCTTCATCGTCCTCAGCAGGAGGTAGGAGACGAGCTTCTCCTCCGGCTTGCCCTCGATCTGGCGGAGGACGAGCTGGAAGTCCTGCGGCCGGATGGCCTCGAGATGCGCGGGCACGCGGTAGCCGAACGAGGCCACCAGCTCGGCGAACTCCTCGACGCGCTCGGGATCGGGCTGCTCGTGGATGCGGAAGAGCGCGGGCATGCCGGCCTTGGACAGCCGGGCCGCCACCGCCTCGTTGGCCGCGAGCATGAACTCCTCGACGAGCCGCATGCTGTCCAGCCGCTCCGCGGCCACGATGCCGGTCATCTCCCCCGAAGCGCCGAGCACGAGCTTGGGCTCCGGGAGGTCGAAGTCGAGCGAGCCGCGCTCGTAGCGCCGCTTGCGCATGAGCTTGGCCAGCTCGTCCATGTCCTCCAGCATGCGGACGAGCGGGGCATGGCGCCGGCGCTCCGCGGCGTCGCCGTCGACGACGGCCTGGACCTGCTGATAGGTGAGGCGGGCCGCGCTGCGGATCACGCCGTCGTGGAACTCGGCCTTCCGCACCTGGCCCTTGGCGTCCAGCTCCAGGACCGCGCTCTGGGTCAGGCGGTCCTTGCCCTCGACCAGGCTGCAGACGTTGCTGGAGAGCGCGTGCGGCAGCATCGGCACGACCCGGTCCGGGAAGTAGACCGACGTGCCGCGGACGTAGGCTTCCTGATCGAGCAGCGTCCCCGGCCGCACGTAATGAGACACGTCCGCGATGTGCACCGCGAGGCGCCAGTGCCCGTTCGACAGGCGCTCGATCGCCACGGCGTCGTCGTGGTCGCGCGCGGTCTCGGGATCGATGGTGACGGTCGTCCACGAGCGGAAGTCGGTCCGGCCCCGGATCTCGGCCTCCCCGACCTCCCGCGCCACGCTCTCGGCTTCCGCTTCGACCTCCGGAGGGAAGGCGTCGGGGAGCTCGTACTTGGCCATGACGACCTTGAGGTCCACGCCGGGATCCTCGAGCCGGCCGAGCACCTGCAGCACGCGGCCGGACGGGTTCCGCGTGGCGGTGGGCGGGCGCGTGATCTGGGCCGAGACCATCTCGCCCGGCCGGGCCCCCTGGTTGTCGCCGGGGGCGATCGACAGCTCGTGGAGGACCCGCTTGTCGAACGGCACCACGTGGCCTCCGAAGCGCCCGTCTTCTTCGTAGCGGCCGACGATCCGCTGCAGGCCCCGCTCCAGCACGCGGATGATGCGGCCCTCGGGGCCTTTCGGCGTGTGGCGCTCGATGCGCGCCACCACCCGGTCGCCGTGGAGCGCCTCCTTCATGTTGACCGCCGAGACGTAGACGTCGCCTCCGCGGCCCCGGGCCTTCTCCGGGACCACGAAGCCGTAACCGGCCGGGTTGCAGGTGAGCCGGCCCACCACGAGGTCCATGCGCGAAGGCAGGCCCACGCGCCCCCCGCGGATTTTCACGACCTCGCCGTCGACGATGAGGCGGCGCAGGAGGTCCGTCAGCTCGGGACGGGCGTGCTTGTCGAGGTCCAGGCGCCGGATGAGCTCCCGCACGGAGACCGGCTTCCCTTCGTGGGAAAGGACGGCGAGGACGTTGTCTCGGAGAGGAGTCAGAGGTGAGCTGTTATCGAGAGAAGTCTGTAAATGCCGGAGGTGGGACTTGAACCCACACTAGCCGAAGCCAACACGGCCCTGAACCGTGCGCGTCTGCCAATTCCGCCACTCCGGCAGCGGGTGAAGCGAGCATCCTATCAGCAAGCGCCCGCGCCGATCAAGGACCGCGTTCGCGGTTGATAGGGGTCCAGGAGGCTGGTAGAATCCGCGTTTCGT
>QHVJ01000396.1 GCA_003222275.1 Acidobacteriota bacterium
TGCGTCGAAACAGGATCCCATGGCGTTCCGCCGTGCACTGCTCAGAAAGACGCCGCGCGCCCTCGCCGTACTGGACCTGGCGGCGAAGGAAGCCGGATGGGGCAAACCAGTGCCGCGCGGGCGCGGCCGTGGGGTTGCGCTGCTCTACAACAGCTGGGGCACGTACCTCGCGCAGGTCGCCGAAATCGAGGTCAGCGGGTCGAGCGATGTACGGGTACATCGGATCGTGTGCGCGGTGGACTGCGGCCAGGTCGTGAATCCAGACATTGTCAAGGCGCAGATCGAGAGCGGGGTGGTGTACGGCATCAGTGCCGCCCTGTGGGGCGAAGTCACGCTGAAGGACGGTCGGGTCGAACAGTCGAACTTTCACAACTATCGCGTCCTGCGAATCAATGAGACGCCGCCGATCGCGGTGCACCTGGTGCGCAATAGCGAAGCGCCAGGTGGGATCGGCGAACCGGGCACGGCGGTGACCGCGGCCGCGCTCGGCAATGCGATCTACGCGGCCACCGGAAAACGGCTGCGAAAGCTGCCGCTACAGCCTGGACTTGCGTCCTCGACACGGTAGATCGCTTGCGACAGCAGCCAGGACATGCGATTTGTGATCTCCATCCCTCAGTTCCTTTCTGACGGGGAGTTCGATCCTGCTCGCTTCCGGGCGTACATGGCGCGGGCCGAGGCGCTCGGCTTCGAGAACGCCTGGACGCTGAAGCAGACGCTCGGCACGAGCCGTTCCTGAGCCCGCTGCAGACCATGAGCTACGCGGCCGGGCGGGCATCGTCCTCATCGATTTCTCAAACGATAGGAGGGGAGTATGAAATTTGGAACGATCGGCGCCGGCGCTGTCGCGCTCGCATTCGGGCGAGAGGCGCTGGCCAGGGGCCATGAAGTGGTCTTGAGCAGCCGGCGTGGTCCAGATGCCCTCGTCGACAAAGTCGCCGAGCTTGGTCGTGGTGCGTCCGCGGCCTCGGTCGAGGAAGCCGCGAGCCTCGACTACGTGTTGCTCGCCGTGCCTTGGCGAAACGTCGAGTCAGCGTTGAAGAGCCTGCCCGCCTGGAACGGCCGGGTGCTCATCGATGCGACGAATCCCTTCGTCGAGACGAGTCCGAAACTCGTCTTCGCCGATCTCGGCGGCAAGGGCGCGAGCGAGGTCGTGGCGGCCCTGGCGCCAGGTGCCCGCATCGTCAAGGCGTTCAATTCGATCGTCACCGACCGTCTCAATGAAGGGCCCGTTAAGAACGGAGGACGTCGCGTGATCTTCGTCTCGGGGGATCATCCCGAACCGACCGCATTCATCAAACAACTCATCGAGAGTTTCGGCTTCACGGCGATCGATCTCGGCGGTCTCGCGACGGGTGGCCGCCTGCAGCAGGCCGGGGGTCCGCTCGCCGGTCGCGACCTCGTCGAATTCGGCCATCACTAACACGGGAGGCGCAGAATGCGTGCAGTGCAAATCAGAACTTTCGGCGAGCCGGGAATCGTCCTTGAACTTGCCGACCTTCCCGAACCTCCAGCACCGGCCGCCGGGGCATGTCGCCCGTCTGAATGGTCTCGGCCTCGATCATCTCGAGGGAGAGCAGCGACCTCGCAACCCGGTCGGCCGAAGGAGTTCACGGGGAGCGAAGATCGCGATCCCTGGATCGGCAGGCCGTGGCGCAAGAGCATGCCGGCGCGCCTCGAAGCGATTGCGGCCGCGGCGTAATGCCGCACGAGGTCGATCACGCGCCGACCTCGAAAAGGATAGCGTCCGCGCGGCAATCACCGGCTGGGGAAACATCCCCTCCCCTCGAACGGAAAAAGCAAAACGGAAATCCCCGGCCGAGACAAAACCGAGGAGCCAAGCATGGCGGCGTCGCTGCTCGATGGTCGGAACGTTAGGCCGTAGGGACGGTGCCGCCGTCGATGACGTACTCCGTGCCGGTGATGGAGGCGGCGCGCGGCGAGACGAGAAACGCGACGAGGTCGGCTACTTCCGGCGGCCGGGCCGGGCGCCCGATCGGAATGCCGCCGAGTGACTTCATCAACCCCTTGCGCGCGGTCTCGTAGTCAGTGCCTTCTCGCTTTGCCAATTCGGTGACAAGCCGCACGGCCGCCTCCGTCTCGACCCAGCCGGGAGAAACCCTAACCACACGGATGCCCTTCGGGCTCACTTCCTTGGACAAGGCCTTGCTGTAGTTCGAGAGCGCGGCTTTCGCCGCGGCATATGCGATGGTGGCGTCGGGCAGCGGCAGCTGACGCTGGATCGACGTGATATGGATGATGACCCCCGAGCCCTGGTGGAGCATCGAAGGCAACAGCGCACGATCCAGCCGCACTGCCGGAAACAAGTTCTGGTCGAGCGCGCGATGCCACTGCTCGTCGTCGAGCACAGCAAAGCCCCCAGCTGGCGCCGATGAACCTCCGACGACGTGGACAATGATGTCGACCCCGCCAAGGCGGTCACGAACCGCCTGAGCCACGATCGCGCAACCTTCGGCAGTGGCAACATCGGCGGCGACGAATAGCTTGGCATCGGCCAGCTCGGTGGGTGCCGTGCGGGCGGTGGTGAGGACCGTGGCGCCGGCCTCGCGTAGTCGCGACACCACCGCTTGTCCAATCCCCTGGGTGCCACCGGTGACGAGCGCGCGGCGACCAGTCAACTCGAGATCGTCGCTCATAGGCCGGCCTCCTGCAATCCGATCTAGACCACGGTGACGGTATAGAGCGTTGTTGCTCTGGATGTCCAGGTTTACTACAGTCGCGAGCCGGGCTCTGGCGTCAGAGTGCCCGCCTTGACCGGCTTGAACGCCGCGTGCAAGAATCCGCGCACCGAAGCGCAGCTATATGAAGGAATGCTGAATTCGACATGATCGGCCTCTTTCGGTTCTCCCCTTCCCGCTTGGCGCGGACCAGATCAACGCCGATCTGCTGGAGTTCCTGAAGTCGTAATGACCCTCGAAAAACTCCTGTACACCGCGAAAGCGCGCACCACGGGTGGTCGGGAGGGCGGCGCCTCCGACGGCGACGATGGCCGGCTCGACGTCAAGCTTTCGCCGCCCGGCGGCCGGGGTGCCGGCACCAACCCCGAGCAGCTGTTCGCGGCCGGTTGGTCGGCGTGCTTCCTCTCGGCGATCAAACTCGTCGCCGGTAAGAAGAAGGTCTCGCACCCGGCTGACGTGGCCATTGACGCCGAGGTCGACCTGGGAACAACGCATGGCGTCTTCGGCCTCGCGGCTCGCCTCAACGTCAGTCTGGTCTGACCCGACCGGCAAACAGCAAGGAGAGTAGTGATGAAGAGCAAAAGGATCTCGGCGGTGGGGACCGTCGTGGTTTCGCTGGCTGTGTCAGTGCTCGCCGTCTTGGGCGTCTACGCGCAGGACACCGGCCAGGCCAAGTACACCGTGCGAGTGCCGAATGGGCTCGCGTTCTCTGAGTTCAAAGGCTACGAAGGCTGGCAGACCGTCTCCATCAGTCACAACGAAAAGGTGATGGCGGTGATCCTCGCCAATCCCGTGATGATCAACGCCTACAAGGCCGGGATTCCCGGTAATGGCAAGCCGTTCCCCGACGGCTCCCAGATGGCGAAGATCCATTGGAACCCGAAAAAGATGGAAGTGTTCCCCACCGCGACGGTGCCGGGAAGCCTGCATGACGTCGACTTCATGGTGAAGGACAGCAAGAGGTTCGCGGACAGCGGCGGCTGGGGATGGGGCGCGTTCAAGTATAACGCCGCGTCGGATACGTTCACGCCCGCCACCACGGCTGACGAGCCGCCGCAGGGGAACGACGCCAAATGCGGGCTCGGGTGCCACACGATCGTGAAGACAAGAGATTACGTTTTCACGGACTACGGCAAGCGGTGAACGGGAGGTCGAGGGAGACCGGCCGATGATCACCAAACGACCGAGTCACGAGCGCGGACACTTCGATCACGGGTGGCTCGACACGCGCCACACCTTCTCGTTCGCGCGCTACCACGACCCGCGCTACACGAGCTTCCGCGATCTCTTGGTCATCAACGAGGATCGCGTGCAGCCCTCGCGCGGCTTCCTCACGCATTCGCACGACAACATGGAGATCATCTCGTACGTGCTGGAGGGGGCGCTCGAGCATCGCGACAGCCTCGGGAACGGCTCGATCATCCGCCCGGGCGACGTCCAGCGGATGAGCGCCGGCACCGGCGTGACCCACAGCGAGTTCAACCCGTCCGCCACCGAGCCCGTCCATTTCTTACAGATCTGGATCACTCCGGACGAACAGGATCTGAAGCCGAGCTACGAGCAGCGGACCATCGCCCCGGCCGAGCTACAGGACACGCTGAGGCTCGTCGCAGCGAAGGACGGAGGCGACGATGCGGTCACGATCCACCAGGACGCCCAGGTCTTCGCGAGCCGGATCACCGCCGGCGCAAGCCTCGCGCACAAGCTGGATCCGGGGCGACACGCGTGGATCCAGGTCATCGACGGCGCTCTGAAGCTCGACGGTCTCAGCTTGACGTCGGGCGACGGCGCCGCGGTAAGCGACGAAGGGCAGCTGCGTCTGGATGCGGTCGCCCCGTCGCATTTCGTCCTGTTCGACCTTGCGTGACATGGAGAACGGAGCCCGCGGCTGAAATGGACGCCATCGTCGCCGTGCTCACTCGGTACGGCTACTGGGTCATCTTCGGCACGGTATTCGCCGAACAGATCGGTCTGCCCATACCGGCGATCCCCGTTCTGCTCGCGGCGGGCGCGCTCGTCGGGACCGGTCATCTGAGCGCGGCGCTCGC
>QHVJ01000397.1 GCA_003222275.1 Acidobacteriota bacterium
CGGACCGGGGTGGCCGTCCCACGACAGCCGCGGCCCGTCCACGCTGAAGCCGGCGGCGACGAAGGCGTCGAAGGCTTCGCTCTCGCGGATCGGGCGGCCCTCCCACTCCTCGACGTCGAGCCGGCGCACGCGGCGCAGCGGCAGCGGCGGCTCGACGGTGGCCTGGAGCGCGCGGATCGCGCCGGCCAGGTCTACCGCCTCCCAACCGGCCAGGGGCGTGAGCGCGCGGCCCTGGCCCTCGACCAGCAGCACCGGCCGGCCCTGGCGCGCGATGAGCCACGTCGTGGGGATGCGGGCGGCGCCCGCGCGCTGGCCGTCGCGCCGCGTGAGCGTGAAGACGCGGCCCCAGAGGTTGGCGGGGTCGGCGATGGTCACGAGCACGTGGGGCTCGGCGCGGCGCGACGGCGTTTCCAGCTCGCGCAGCGTGTCCTCGAGCGCGTACTGCTCACCGGAGAGACCCTCGACGAAGTAGCCGCGCACGACCTCGCCGCCGTACTCCATCCTCAATAACGTGTGACGCAGCGTCGACCAGTCGCCCTGGGCCAGCTCGCGCGAGAGCACGCCGTAGCGCGCCAGCAGCAGGTGGGCGCGCGCCTCCTCGCGCTCCTCGGGCGAGAGTCCTTCCTCCTCCGCCAGCGCGCTCCAGCGGCCGATGACGGGCAGGCGAGCCAACGGCGGGCGCCGCTGGCCGCGCCGGCGTCGGGACGAGGAGCGCCCCGGCTTCGCCGGGGCGTGACGAGCGTTGGGGGGTGTGGGGGGCCATGTCGGGGCCCCCCACGAAGCAACCGCGCTGAACGTGTCGGGTGTGACGAGACCGGCCCAGAACAGCTCCCAGAGCGCGGAGAGCGTCGTCGCGGTGTCGAGCCCGGCCACCTTGGCGAGGTCCTGGGCGAACGACGCGCCGCGAAGCTGCAGATGCAGCAGCACGTTCTTCACGCGCGGGTCCAGCTCGGCGCGCGGCGTCGGCGCCGGGCGCAGCCAGCCGGCGTTCTCGCGCAGCGCCAGGCCGACGCGGCCCGGGCGCGCGGAGGCCGTCTCGCGCGGCTCGAACACCGTCCACACGATTTCGCCCGCGAGGCCGAGGCGATCGAGCCACTCGCGCTGGTAGTCCTCCACGCGCGGGACCAGCAGATCCTGCTCCCACACGCGCGCGGGGAAGTCCTCGCCCTGCAGCAGCTCGACGGCAGCGAGCACGCCCGTCGGACCGGCGAGGCGATGCTCGGGATGCAGGTGATGCCGCCGCAGCAGCATCGCCGAGAACTGCTCGGCGGTCGCCACGGGACGCGGCAGGCGGCGCGCGTGCACCTGACGGCGCTGGACCTCCTCCAGCACTGCGATGTGGACGTACTGGGGGCCCGGCGCGTCCGCCAGGAACTCGCCGCGACGCACGAGGCCGCGCTCGGTGAGCCGCTCCAGCGTGGCCGTCGCCTCCTCGCGCGAGAGGCCGTAGCGCTGCGCCACCCAGTCGGCGGTGACCGGCCCGCGCGTGCGCAGCAGGCGCAGCGCCACGCGCTCGAGCCCCGCGTCGGTGGCCAGCGCCGCGTAGTGCATGGCGTCGGCCGTCGGGATCCACGCCCGGCGCCCGCCCGTGAACTCGGCCTCGGTGATCCGCCGCTCGGCGCGCAGCGCCTCGATCAGCGCGTCGGGGTCGGCGGCGCTGCGCTCGGCGATCTCCTCGCGCGTCAGGTCGCCGAGGTCGTCGAGGATCGCGGCCAGCTCGTTGGCGTCGCGCGCGCGCCGGTCGGGCGCCGTCTTCTGCAGCTCCGCCTCGACACCCGCGACGATCTCGGGCCGCAGCGGCCCCGCGCTGACCGACCACGCCTTGCGCATCGAGACGGCGTCGCTGCGCCGCTCCTCCGCGTGGCCGGCGTCGAGGTACGCCCAGTCCCAGGCGAGCAGCAGCGGGTAGACGAACGGCGAGGGCAGCGGCGTGTCGACGTGCCGCGTCCACATCTCGCCGTCGTGCAGGCGCTCCAGCATGCGCTTGAGGCGCGGCACGTCCAGCGCGTCCTCGAAGCATTCGCGCAGCGTCTCGGCCACGACGGGGAAGTCGGGCACGCCGCCGACGGCCTCCAGCAGCGCGTCGGCCTTCAGGCGCATCAGGTAGGCCGGCGTCCGCTGGCCCTTGTAGGTGCGCGGGATGAACAGCGAGCGCACGGCCGCGTGGCGGAAGCGCGTGCCGAAGAGCGGCGAGCCGATCAGCGCGCGGCCGAGCAGGTCGTCGACCTCCTCCGGCGTGACCAGCGTGGCGAGGCGCTCGGGGCTCGTCGGCGGGATCTGGCCGGGAGCGAACGACAGTAGAAGCCCGTCGTCGACGTGGGCGGCCTCGGCCACCAGCCCGTACGCGCGGCGCACCTTCTCCTTGAGCGCCATGCCCCAGGCGCCGTTGATCCGCATGCCGAACACCGAGTGGATCATGGCGTGGCGGCCGCCCATCTCGTCGGCGAACGACTCGACCACGATGCCCTGATCGTCCGGCACGCCGTCGAGCACCTCGCCCGCCTTCACGAGCCACGCGCGCAGCGCGGCGGCCGCGCGCGGCTCGAGGCCACATTCCCGCCGCGCCCACTCGGCGAAGTCAGGATCGTCCACGTGACCGGCGGCGTCGCGGCGCAGGCGCCCGACGGCCAGACCCAGGTCGAACGAGCGCGACGGGTGCTCCCCCTTCCAGAACGGGATCGTGGGCGACATGCCGTGGGCGTCTTCCACCAGCACGCGGTCGGCGCGCACCTTCTGGATTTTCCACGCGTTGGAGCCGAGCAGGAAAACGTCGCCCGGCAGCGACTCGGTGACGAACTCCTCGTCGAGGGTGCCGACCTTCAGGTCGGTCTCGGCCACGTAGACGTCGTAGAGCCCGGCGTCCTGGATCGTCCCGCCGGAGGTCAGCGCCAGGAATCGCGTCCCGCGGCGCGCGTGCAACCGGTCGTTGACGCGATCCCAGAGCACGCGCGGCGCCACGCCCTTGACCTCGTGGGGCAGGGGCTCGGCGACCGACCTCACGACTTCGCGGAAGCTCTCGCGCGTCAGCGTGCGGTAGGGCGCGGCGTTGACGAAGCGCTTCCAGAGCGCGTCTGTGTCGATCGACTCGGCGGCCACGGCTGCCACGATCTGCTGGGCGAGGACGTCGAGCGGCGCGTTGAGCATCGTCATGCGGTCGAGCGTCCGCTCGTGGATCGAGCGCACGACCGCCGCCGCCTCCACCAGCTCCTCGCCCTTGGTGACCACGATCCGACCCTTGGACACGCGCGAGAGCGCGTGCCCCGCCCGGCCCACCCGTTGCAGCGCCGCCGCCACGTTGCGCGGCGACTGCAGCTGCACCACGAGGTCGATGGCGCCGACGTCGATGCCCAGCTCCAGCGAGGACGTGGCGACCAGCGCCTTGAGCTGACCGTCCTTCAGCCGGTTCTCGGCCTCCAGCCGGGCGCGGCGTGAGAGCGAGCCGTGGTGCGCGGCCACGCGGCCGTCCACGATGCGGTCGTTCAGGTCGCGCGCCAGCCGCTCGGCCGAGCGCCGGCTCTGGGCGAAGACCAGCGTCGTGCGGTGCGCCTGGACCAGCTCGGCCACCTGCTGGAGCGTCGCGTCCCACACGGTGTCGCTCGTCGCGGTGAGGAAGTCGTCCACGGGCGAGACCACGGCGACGTCGAGATCGCGCGAGAACCCGGCGTCCACGATCACGGCATCGCGCGCGGTGGCGCCCGTGAGGAAGGCCAGCGCCTCCTCGACCGGACGCACGGTGGCCGAGCAGCCGATGCGCTGCGGCCGCGGCTCGCCGGCGTCCGCGACGAGCGCCTGGAGCCGCTCGAGCGAGAGCGCCAGGTGGGCGCCGCGCTTGCCGCCCAGCAGCGCATGGACCTCGTCCACGATCACGAACCGGGCGCGCGAGAGCGCGGGCCGGAAGCCGGCGGCCGTCAACAGGATGTAGAGCGACTCCGGCGTCGTGATGAGGATGTGCGGCGGCCGCCGCGTCATGGCCTGCCGCTGCGCGGCCAGCGTGTCGCCCGTGCGGACGGCCACGCGGACCTCGGGCAGGTCGAGCCCTTGCGCCTCGGCGGCGGCGCGGATGCCCGCCAGCGGCGCGCGGAGGTTCTTCTCGATGTCGTTGTTGAGCGCGCGCAGCGGCGAGACGTAGACGACGTAGACTCGATCCTCGAGCCGGCGGTCGAGGGCCAGCCGGTGCAGGTGGTCGAGCGCCCACAGGAAGGACGCCAGCGTCTTGCCCGAGCCCGTCGGCGCGACGATCAGCGTGTCACGCCCGGAGGCGATCGCGTCCCAGCCGTCCCGCTGCGGCAGGGTCGCCTCGCTGAACGTCGCCTCGAACCAGCTACGGACGAACGACAGAAAGGCGGGCATGTCCACTCATTGTACCCATCGCGACAACCGCGCCGGACTGATCCTATCGGCCGGCCCGGCCGGCCCGAAGAGGTCGCGGAACTGGTAGCTTTCCTGGTTTCGGACCGGGCAGCCTCGGATCACGGGAGCGAATACGTGATCGATGGCGGCACGGTGCCGGCCGTGTGAGCGGCACGGAGCGCGTGAGCGCGCCCTGCAGATAGGTCCGGTACCAACGCGTCTCCGCTACAATCAGCGCGATGCGGATCGTCTCGATCGGAGGCGGCCCGGCCGGGCTCTATTTCGCGATCCTCATGAAGCGGGCCGACCCGTCGCACGAGATCGTGGTCGTCGAGCGCAACCGCGCCGACGACACCTTCGGCTTCGGCGTCGTGTTCTCGGACGCGAC
>QHVJ01000398.1 GCA_003222275.1 Acidobacteriota bacterium
GATCCAGGCGTCCATCGACCGGACCATCGACGACCTCATGGTCTCACTTCCGGACCCCGACCGACTCCTTCCGGACGAACGCCGCGGGCTCATCGCGCGCTACGCCGCCGTGCTCGAGGGGAACTTCATCTACTGGATGACCGCCGCGCGGCTCGCCGTCGCCTCGGACGAAGCCAAGGCGATCATCGAGGACAACCTCCGCGAAGAAGTCCGTGACAATCATCCAGGAATGCTGCGGCGGTTCGCCCTCGCGGCCCACGCCGCCCCGACGGATTCCGATGCCCTGGCCGTCTATCGCAATCTCGAGAACGTCCGCCTCTTCGTCGCTCGGCTCTCGGCGGTGAAGATCGTGCTGATGATGGCCTTCTTCGAGGGCTTCATCACCCGGTTCATGCCGTATCTGGCGGACCTCGCCGCGCGCCAGGGCTCGGCAGAGCGGGAGTATACCGACGTGCACGGCGTCGTCGACATCGTGCACACCGAAGGGCTCTTCCGGGCGCTCGAGGCGGAGATGATGCTGCTGAGGCCCGACGTCCCCGAGCCGACGACGAGCTTGTTCACGGGCGTGGAGACCCTCCAGGCCCTGATCCAGAACGTCATTCATCCGCACGGTGCGCTCGTCGCCGACGGCGCTGAATCAACGGCGGCAGCCGCCTGAGCGGCGCATCAATCCGCCGGAGGTCGGGATCATGTCCGTGACAGGCAGCGTCATCGCCCCTGCCCGGACCTCGCTGTGGAGCGCGTTGAACGGCGCCGGCCCGCTGTCCGACCGCGCTCTGTGGGGAGCCGAGGCGAGCGTCTCGCTGGGCGATCTCGTCGACGGCGGCAGTCTCGGAGGGCGGCTCGACGAGCTCCGCGATCGCTCGGTCCTCGTCGCCACTCGGGATCAGCTCACGGCGGCCCTGGCGCTGATCGAGCTCGATGGCGTCGCGTCCCGGCTCGTCCTGTGCCCGCCCGATCTGCCGACCGAGCACGTGCCGTACGTCGTCGCGACGGCGGCGGTCGACGCGCTGGTGTCCGACCAGGCGACCCCGGACTTCGACGCGGCGGGCGTGGCGTTCGTCACCTGCAGTCCGAAGATCGCGCCGGGCGGAGGCGACCGAGCCGCACGACACACGACAGAATGGATCCTCCTGACGTCGGGGACGACCGGACGGCCGAAGCTGGTCGTGCACACGCTGCCGAGCCTGACCGGCGCGATCACGGGCGGCGGAACGGCGGCCACGCCGGCCGTGTGGACGACCTTCTACGACATCCGACGGTATGGCGGCCTGCAGATTTTTTTGCGCGCGCTCCTCGGCGGGGGATCGATGGTGCTGTCCAGCGCCGGGGAATCGCCCGGAGACTTCCTGACCCGGGCGGGCGCGCACGGCGTGACCCACATCTCGGGGACGCCGTCCCACTGGCGACGAGCCTTGATGAGCCCGTCGGCGCACCGGATCGCGCCTCGATACGTGCGCCTGTCGGGGGAGATCGCGGACCAGGCCATCCTCGACCATCTCCGCGCCTGTTACCCGGACGCCCGAATCGCCCACGCCTTCGCGTCGACGGAGGCCGGCGTGGCCTTCGACGTCGGCGATGGTCGGGCGGGCTTTCCGGCGAGCCTGATCGGGCCGCACGGTGGCGGCCTCGAGCTCAAGGTCGAGGACGGCTCGCTGCGCATCCGATCGACGCGCACCGCCGCCCGCTACCTCGGCGATCAGGCCGAGGCCCTCGTGGACGCCGACGGGTTCGTCGACACGGCAGACATGCTCGAGCGGCGGGGCGATCGCTACTACTTCGTCGGTCGTCGGGACGGCATCATCAACGTCGGCGGCCAGAAAGTCCATCCGGAGGAGGTCGAGGCGATCATCAACGGCCACCCACGCGTTCGGATGTCGCTCGTGCGAACGCGGAAGAGCCCGATCACGGGTGCGCTCGTGGTCGCCGACGTCGTGCTGAACGCCGAGACCGACGCCGCGAACGGGCGGGCGGTGGAGCTCGAGCAGGAGATCATGCGGCGCTGCCGGGAGCTCCTGCCGCGGCACAAGGTCCCGGCGGCGATCAACTTCGTCCCCGGCTTGATCGTGAACGCAACCGGCAAGCTGGTGCGCCGCGATGCGTGACGTCGACGCCGGCGACACGGCATGATCCCGGGTCGGCCGGTGGTTCAGGCACCGACGCTGCGCGAGAGCGACGCGGCCGCGCGGCCGGCCGGCAGCCACCGGGTGTGGCTGCGGGCGCTCGAGCTGACGGCGCCGATCACGAAGACGCCTGATCGCGTCTTGCCGACCGTGATCGACGAGCTCGCCGCGCACCTCGACGAGGCGCCGGCGCTCCTCTCCGACCGCGAGTCGCTGACCTATCGCGCGCTCACCGAGCGCGCGAACCGCTACGGCGGCTGGGCGCTCGAGCACGGCATTGGCACCGGGGACGCCGTGGCCCTGTTCATGCCGAACCGGCCCGAATACCTCGCCATCTGGCTCGGCGTCACGCGCGTCGGCGGTGTGGTGGCGCTCCTCAACACCAACCTGGCCGGCTCCGCGCTCGCCCACTGCATCGATCTCGTGGCGCCCCGGCACGTCATCGTGGCCGCCGAGCTGATCGCTCCCTTCATGACGGCGCTGCCGCACCTGGCCGGAGCGGCCACGATCTGGGTCCACGGCACCGGTCACGACGACTTTCCGCGCGTCGATCTCGACGTCGACCGCCGCGCGGGCGAGCCGCTGGGCAGGGCCGACCGCCGGCCCCCGACCATCGAGGATCGGGCGCTCTACATCTATACGTCGGGCACGACCGGGCTGCCCAAAGCAGCCAGCGTCAGCCACTTCCGGTTGATGCAGTGGAGTCACTGGTTCGCCGGGTTGATGGACGTTCGCGGCGGCGATCGGATGTACGACTGCCTGCCGATGTATCACAGCGTCGGCGGCGTGGTGGCGCCGGGCGCGGCGCTCGTCGGCGGCGCGTCGGTGGTGCTCCGCGAAAAATTCTCGGCCCGCGACTTCTGGCGCGACGTCGTCCGCTGGGACTGCACGCTGTTCCAGTACATCGGCGAGCTGTGCCGCTACCTCCTGCACGCCGAGCCGACGGCGTGCGAGGCGGAGCACCGGATCAGGCTGTGCTGTGGCAACGGGCTGCGGCCCGATGTCTGGGAAGACTTCAAGCGCCGGTTCGGCATTCCTCGGATCCTGGAGTTCTACGCCGCGACCGAGGGCAACGTCTCGATGTTCAACGTCGAGGGCAAGCCCGGCGCCATCGGTCGCATCCCCCCTTTTCTGGCGCATCGTTTCCCGGCGGCGCTGGTGCGATTCGACGTCGCCCGCGAGGCGCCGGCGCGGGACGCGCAGGGACGGTGCATCCGCTGTGCGACGAACGAAGTGGGAGAAGCGATCGGCAAGATCGTCGAGGACCCGTCGAACCCCGGCCGGCGCTTCGAGGCGTACACGAGCGAGGAGGCGACCGAGCAGAAGATCCTGCGCGACGTGTTCGAGCCGGGGGACGCCTGGTTTCGCACCGGCGACCTCATGCGGCGAGACGAGGACGACTACTACTACTTCGTCGACCGTGTCGGCGACACCTTCCGCTGGAAAGGGGAGAACGTCGCCACCCTGGAGGTCGCCGAGGCGATCTGCGCGTTTCCGGGGATCAGGGAGGCCAGCGTCTACGGCGTGGCCGTGCCGGGCGCCGACGGCCGTGCCGGCATGGCCGCCGTCGTGCTCGACGCCGAGCCGGATCTCGCGGCGTTGCGGGCTCACCTGATCGACCGGCTGCCCGGATACGCGCGCCCGCTGTTTCTGCGCATCCGGAGCAAGCTGGACGTGACGACCACGTTCAAGCACGCCAAGCACGAGCTGGTCCGCCAGGGCTACGACCCGGCGGCCAGCGCCGACGTCGTCTACTTCGACGATCCGGAGCGCCGCGCCTTCGTCGGGCTCGACCAGGCGCTCTACGAGCGCATCCAGCGCGGCCGGATCCGTCTGTGACTCTCCGGGGCGGGCACGGGCTCACCGTGAGGTGAACACATGAGAGACGCGACGATCGCCATTCACACCGGGTACGACGTCGATCCGACGACGAAGTCGGTGGCCGTCCCGATCTATCAGACGGTCGCCTATGCGTTCGACAGCGCCGACCACGGCGCCGCCCTCTTCAACCTCGAAGTCGACGGTTTTCGGTACAGCCGCATCAGCAACCCCACGACGGCGGTGCTGGAGCGGCGCGTGACCGCGCTGGAGGGCGGCGTGGACTCGCTGTGCGTGAGCAGCGGGCAGGCGGCGCTCAACTATGCCGCGCTCAACGTCAGCGAGCTTGGTTGCAACATCGTCTCGGTCCCCCAGCTGTACGGCACCACCTACACCCTGTTCGCTCACCTGTTGCCCAGCCAGGGCATCACCGTCCGCTTCGCGGAGTCTGATCAGCCCACCGCCATCGAAACCCTGATCGACGACCGGACGCGGGCGGTGTTTTGCGAAAGCGTCGGCAATCCGGCGGGCAACATCTGCGACATCGAGGCGCTCGCCGAGGTCGCGCACCGGCACGGCGTGCCGCTCATCGTCGACAACACGGTGGCCACGCCGATCCTCTTGAAGCCGATCGACTATGGCGCCGACGTCGTGGTGCATTCCTTGACGAAGTTCATGGGCGGCCACGGCACCACCCTCGGCGGCATCATCGTCGACAGCGGGCGCTTCCCCTGGCGGGACCACGCCCGCCGGTTCCCGATGTTCAACCAGCCGGACGCCTCCTATCACGGCCTCGTCTACGTCGACCATTTCGGGGCGGCCGCCTACATCGCGCGCTGCCGCAGCGTCTATCAACGGACGACCGGCGCCGTGCTGTCGCCCCTGAGCGCATTCTTGTTGCTGCAGGGCATCGAGACGGTGGCTCTGCGGGTCGAGCGCCACGTGGAGAACGCCCGGCGCGTCGCGGAATTCCTGCGCGGCGATGCGCGGGTGGCGTGGGTCAACTATGCCGGATTCCCCGAGAGCCCCTATCACGAGCTCGCGCAGCGATATCTCGGGGGCCGGGCGTGCTCGCTCTTCACCTTCGGGATCAAAGGCGGGTTCGAAGCCGGCAAGAAATTCTACGACGCGCTGGGGCTCGTCAAGCGGCTCGTCAACATGGGCGACGCCAAGTCGCTGGCCTGCCACCCGGCTTCGACCACGCACCGCCAGATGTCGGAGGACGAGCAGCGCAAGGCCGGCGTCCGGCCCGAGATGATCCGGCTCAGCATCGGCATCGAGCACGTCGACGACATCATCGCCGACCTCGATCAGGCACTCCAGGCGACGGGATCCGATTACGGGGGATTGCTGGCGGCGACGTAGCACATCGGTCGTCTCCTGGAGGAACTCTCATGGCCGTTCAATTACAGCGCGGGTCGCGTGAATCGGACGGGAGCGGTCTCACGATCGGTCTCGTCAACAACATGCCTGACGCGGCGCTTCAGGCGACCGAGCGACAGTTCGTCGCGCTGCTCGGGGCGGCGGCGGACGGCCTCACCGTGCGACTGGCACGCTATGCGTTGCCGGGCATCCCGCGAACGGACTGGGGGCGGGACTACGTGACCCGCTTCTATTCGCCGATCGAGGACCTCTGGGACAGCCACCTCGAAGGTCTCATCGTGACCGGGACCGAGCCGCGGTCGCCGAACCTCAAGGACGAGCCGTACTGGGCGAGCCTGATCAGCGTCCTGGAGTGGGCCGAGCACCACACGCACTCGGCGGTCTGGTCCTGCCTGGCCACCCACGCCGCGCTCCTGCACCTCGACGGCATCGCCCGCCGTCCGCTCGACGAGAAGCGGTTCGGGATCTTCGAGTGCGAGCGCGTCGCCGATCATCCGCTGACGGCCGACGCCCCGGCCCGGCTCCGGATGCCGCATTCCCGATGGAACGAGATCCCCGAGGACGCGTTGAGGTCGTGCGGCTACCGGGTGCTCACGCGGTCGGACGCGGCGGGCGTCGACGCGTTCGTGAAGCAGCGAAAGAGCCTGTTCGTGTTCTTCCAGGGCCACCCGGAATACGAAGCGCACACGTTGATGCTCGAGTATCGCCGGGACATCAAGAGGTTTCTCCTGCGGGAGCGTGACACCTACCCGACCATGCCGCAGGGCTATTTCGACGACGCCACCGTCGAGGCCTTGACCGTTCTGCGAGAGCGCGCGCTGGTGAACCGCCGCGAGGAGGTGCTCGCGGATTTCCCGACCGCGCTCGCGGCGGGGACGGTCACGAACACGTGGCGGACCACGGCGACGCGCGTCTATCGCAACTGGCTCGTGTACCTGTCCGCGCGCAAAGGGGCCAGGGCGGCGGCGTGAGCATGGCATTCGACGAGGTCCGGAGCCTGGCCGTGAAGCTCGAGTCCGACATCGCGAATGGGCCCATCGTCCCGACGGTGACGCCGCACGAGATTCGCCGCCACCTCGCGGCGCGCTACGATTTCACGAACCCGATCGACCTCGATGAGGTCGTCGCCGACGTCGAGACGATGCTGCGGACGTGGCAGGTGCACGTCACCCACCCGCGTTACTTCGGCCTCTTCAATCCGAGCGTGACGGTGGCCTCGATCGTCGCGGATGCGCTGGTCGCGATGTACAACCCGCAGCTGGCGACCTGGCGGACGTCGCCGGCGGCGAACGAGATCGAGCGACACACCCTCGCATGGCTGCAGGACAAGTTCGGCTTGCCGCCCACGGCGATCGCGAGCTTCACGAGCGGCGGAGCGGAGGCCAATCTCTCGGCCGTCATCGTCGCCCTGACGCGGGCGTTCCCGGACTACGGGCAGCAGGGGCTGCGCGGGCTCCCCGTGTCGCCGACGATCTACCTGACCGGCGAGGCCCACCACTCGTTCCGCAAGATCGCCCACATGACCGGGCTCGGGCGCGCAGCGGTCCGGACGGTCGCCACGGACCACCGTCTGACGATGGACCTCGGCGATCTCGCCCGACGCGTGGCCGCGGATCGACGAGACGGATGCGCGCCGTTCATGGTGGTCGGGACCGCGGGTACGACGGGCGCCGGCGCGATCGACCCCTTGCCCGAGCTGGCGCGGTTCTGCCGCTCCGAGGACCTCTGGTTTCACGTCGATGCGGCGTGGGGCGGCGCCGCCATCGTCTCGCCGCGTCTCAAGCGCCACCTGGCCGGCATCGAGGCCGCCCACTCGATCACGTGCGACGCCCACAAGTGGTTCTCCGTGCCGATGGGCGCCGGGATGTTTTTTTGCCGGCATCGCGAGGCCGTCGACGAGGCGTTTCGTGCGGAGACCTCGTACATGCCGGGGAAGACGGCGGGACCGACTCACGATCCGTACACGACATCGGTCCAGTGGTCTCGACGGTTCATCGGGCTCAAGCTCTTCCTGGCCCTCGCGGAGCACGGCGAATCCGGGTACGTCGAGATGATCGAGCACCAGACGCGCATGGGCGACGTGCTACGCGGCGCGCTGCAGCGCGCCGGGTGGCGCGTCGTCAACGCGACGCCGCTGCCGCTGGTGTGCTTTACGCGGGACGGTCTCGACACCGCCCGGTTCCTGGCCGCCCTCTATCAGCGTCAGATCGCATGGATGTCCGAGGTCCGGCTCGCGGGTGGCGAACCGGTCCTCCGAGCGTGTGTCACAAGCTACCGCACGACCGAATCCGACGTCGAGTGGGTCGTGCGTGAAATGGGAAAGCTGGTATGAAACGACGGGGTAAGCGACGAACAACGCTGGCCACGCTTCTGTTGACCCTACTCTTGTCCGCCGGTCTGTGGTCCTTCGCCGCGGAAGAGGCGACGGCGCAGGGCCAATGGACGACGCTGCCGTACCTGATGCCGATCAATCCCATCCACATGGCGCTCATGCACAACGGCAAGGTGCTGATCGTCGCGGGATCGGGATACGACGCCTCGAACACCAGCTTCGAAGCCGGCGTGTGGGACCCGCAGACCGGGACGATCACCCGGCAACTGGTGGGATGGGACATGTTCTGCAACTCGATGGTGGTCCTGCCCGACGGCCGAGTCTTCGTCAACGGTGGGAATCTGAAATACAACCCCTGGCTCGGGGAGCCGCGGAACTCGGTATTCGATCCCGCGACCGGTCAGTTCACGGACGTGGAAAACATGGCGCACGGACGCTGGTATCCGACGGCGACGACGCTCGGCGATGGCAGCGTGATGACGTTTTCGGGGTTGTCGGAGATCGGCTTGACGAATACGACGGTCGAGATCTACCGCGTCGGTGCGGGGTGGAGTCCGGAATACGCGTCGGGCTGGGTTCCTCCCCTGTACCCGCGCATGCACCTCTTGCCCAATGGGAACGTCGTCGCGTCCGGTCCCGCTCCCCAGACGATGATCTTCGACACGAGCACGAAGACCTGGTCCGCGGTGGCGTCGACCAATTACAGCGGAACGCGCCGGTATGGTTCTTCGGTGCTCCTGCCCCTCGGCCCTGCGGACGGATACACGCCGCGTGTGATGATCTTCGGCGGCGGGGATCCGGCCACCGCCACCACGGAGATCATCGACCTGTCGGCCCCCACGCCCCAGTGGCGGTACGGACCGCCGATGTCGCAGCCGCGGATCGAGATGAATGCGACCCTGCTCCCCAACGGGCGTGTGCTGGTCCTTGGCGGCTCCGCCCGCGACGAGGACGCGACGACGGCGAGCCACAACGCGGACCTGTATGACCCCGAGACGAACACCTTCAGCTCGGCCGGGACGAATTCCATTCCGCGCCTGTACCACTCCAACGCATTGCTCCTGCCGGATGGGACCGTCGCGCTCCTCGGCAGTAACCCGACGCAAGGGATCTACGAGCCGCACATCGAGATCTACTCGCCCGCGTACCTGTTCAACGTGGATGGCAGCCCCGCCACACGTCCGACCGTGACGGGTGTGCCGGGAGCGGTCACCTATGGCGCGACGTTCCAGGTGCAAACGCCGGATGCGGCCGCCATCTCCTCTGTGGTCCTGATGCGCCCCGGCTCGCCGACGCACGCGTTCGACCAGGATCAGCGGCTCGTGAGGGCGTCGTATACGGTCGGAGGCGGTGTGCTGAACGTGACCGCGCCTCCGAACGGTAACATCGCGCCGCCGGGCTACTACATGCTCTTCATCGTGAACTCGGCAGGGGTGCCTTCGCTGGCGAGCTTTGTCCGGGTCACCGCGAACTTTTCTCTCTCGGCCGCGCCCGCCTCGAGCACCGTGTTGCCGGGAGAGAGCACGAGTTACACCGCCACCGTGGCGGGGACGGGC
>QHVJ01000155.1 GCA_003222275.1 Acidobacteriota bacterium
CGGAGTCCCTCACCTGGGAGACGAAATCCATTGGTCAAGGGGGGCCCACTCCGATCGGGAAGGGGATCAAGACGTATTCGCCCGCCAAGGATATCGTCGTTCGCGACGGACCCCCCGAAAGGGAGGGCGAGCCCTCGTGGGTCAAGTCCTTGGTGCTCGACGAGAACTTCGCGATCGGCGCGAGCGTCCACAGGGAGCAGCCTCTCACGGGCTTCGGGCTCATGGTCTTCCGCCGCGGGGATCGCGACGGCTTTAGCTGGGAGTGGTTCGACAAGGTCAGCGGGTTCACCTTTGCCAAGCTCCAGGGGAACGGACGCGTTGTGATTCAGGTAAAGAGACAAGGCGAGGCCGAGGAGCTCAAGTCGGTCGAGTTCTTGGAGGATGTGACACTTAGGTACTTGGATGACATGAGCAAGCCACCGGGAACGGTGACCCACGAGGTCCTGATCAAGAAGGGCAGCATCCTAGCGGTTGCGCCCTAACAATGAAGCTGACGAAGCCCGCGAAGACTAGAATGGCGCGGTCTTCGCAGCTCATCTCGGGGTGACAGACAATAGAGAACCGGGCGTGAAGTCGAAAACCCTATCAGGGACTGCGACCGCAGCGCGTGGCCCTGGCTTTTGGGGCAATCACTTGGTCGGCTTTGGATACACTCCGTGGCGACAGCTCACGCGGAGTCATTGACTATGAGGCCGGCGTCAGAGTCGTGGCTGGTGTAACGAGGCGGCTGTTACTTTTCGTACTCGTTCTGGAACGAGTACGAATAGTAACAACTGAGGTCAACCGGCCGCTATTGGGCGGAAGGATCGGACCTTCCTGAGTGGAGATCGTGCGGCCGAGCCAGAGCATGACGACCTCGGCCCGTCGCAAGGGCGAGTGTGTGTCAGTCTGGGTCGAGGCGACGGAGCAGCCCGCACAGGGCAGGTCACTGCCGGGTAATGCCCGCCCGCCCCCCGCGCAGGACGTACTTCTGGATCTTGCCCGTCGCGGTCTTCGGCAGCTCGGTCAGGAACGTGACGCCGTGGGGCGCCTTGAAGTGCGCCAGCCGGTCGCGCAGGAACTGGATGAGCTCCTGCTCGGTGGCCGAGCCCTCCGGCTTCAGTACCACGAACGCGTGGGGCGCCTCACCCCACTTCTCGTGCGGCACCCCCACCACCGCCGCCTCCTGCACCGACGGATGGCGCAGGAGCACCCCCTCGACTTCGACCGAAGAAACGTTCTCCCCTCCACTGATGATCACGTCCTTGAAGCGGTCCCTGATCTCGGCGTATCCGTCGGGATGCACCACGGCCGCGTCACCGGTGTGGAAGTATCCGCCCTCGAAGGCGCGCGCGGTGGCCTGGGGGTCGTCGTAGTAGCCCTGCATCACCACGTTCCCGCGGACGACGATCTCTCCCATCGTCCGGCCGTCGTGCGGGACCTCCGCGCCGGCGGGGTCGACCACGAGCAGCTCGCCCGAGGTCAGCAGCTCCACGCCCTGGCGAGCCTTGACGGCGGCGCTGGCCTCCGGGCCCAGCATCTCGTGCTCCGGGCGCGGCTCGCAGACGGTGATGAAAGGCGCGGTCTCCGTGAGCCCGTAGACCTGCGTGATGACCCAGCCCAGATCGCCCTCGACGCGCTGGATGGTGGCCGCGGCCGGAGGCGCCCCCGCGGTGAGAACGCGGATCCCCCGGGGGGCCCCGCGTCTTTGCTCCGCGGGCGCATTCGCGATCCCGATCAGCACCGTCGGCGCCGCGCACAGCGTGGTGATCCGCTCCGCCGCGATGCGCTCGAACACCGCCCGCGGCTCCACTTTGCGCAGGCACACGTGGACGGCCCCGGCCGCGGTGACGGTCCAGACGAACGTCCAGCCGTTGGCGTGGAACATGGGCAGCGTCCACAAATATCGGTCCGCGCACGTCATCTTGAAGTGCAGCAGCGTGCCGACCGAGTTCAGGTAGGCATTGCGGTGCGTGATCATCACGCCCTTGGGGCGCGAGGTGGTGCCGCTCGTGTAGTTGATGGTCAGCAGGTCGCGCTCGCTGATGGGCGGGCGCGCGAACGCGGCCGGGGACGAGGCCACGCTCGCCTCGTAGTCGAGCCAGCCGTCGCGCGCGCCTTCCAGGGCGACGAAGAGCTCGACCGCGGGCAGCTCCTTGCGGATGCCCTCCACCGCCTCGAGATGGTCGGAGTGCGCGCAGACGACGCGCGCCCCGCAGTGGTTGATCATGTAGGCGAAGTCGGCGGGGGTCAGGCGGTAGTTGAGCGGAACCAGGACCGCGCCGAGCTGGGGGACGGCGTAGAAGCCCTCGAGCAGCGCGTGCGTGTTGGGGGCGATGTACACCACCCGGTCGCCCGGGCGCACGCCGAGCCGCTGCAGGGCGGAGGACCAGCGGTCGCACCGGTCGAAGAACTGCTCGTAGCTGAACCGCTGGTCGCCGTCCGTCACCGCCTCGCGTTCCGGATGGAGACGCCGCGTGCGCCGCGCGAACTCCAGGGGCGTCAGCGGCGTTTCCATCGTCCACTTCCTTCCCGACCGCTCGCGAGGGGATGGCGCGCCGGAGTGTATCATCGGCCGCCAAGGGAGGAACGACCGATGCCAGAGCTGCCGCCGCTCACCGAATGGGAGACCTTCTACGTGATCATCGGCTCCTCGGCGGCGGCCCTGACGGGCCTGCAGTTCGTCGTGATCGCGCTCGGCGCGGAGGCCAAGGTTCTCGGCGGGGAACCCGAGATGAAGGCCTTCGGCACCCCTACCATCGTGCACTTCTGCGCGGTCCTCCTGCTCGGTGCGATCCTGTCGACGCCGGGACAGACGCCCGCGAGCTTGAGTCTCTGCCTCGGCGCCTGCGGGCTGAGCGGTCTTGTCTATGCCTGCCGGGTCGTCGTCCACGCGCGCCGCCAGAAGGGGTACGCTCCCGTGCTCTCCGATTGGGTCTGGCACGCAGGCTTGCCCCTCGCCGCCTACATCTGCCTCCTGGCCGCGGGCATCACGACGTGGTGGCATCCGGCTCCGGCCCTGTACGTGGTCGCCGCGACGGCGCTCCTGCTCCTCTTCATCGGCATCCACAACGCGTGGGACGCGGCGGTGTGGATGGCGATCAAGCGGAAAGAGTCGTAGGGCGAGCCGGCACCAGCAGGTTCATGACGAGCACCTGCACCGGCTCTCGATGCTGGTTCAGGGTCGTGGTCCGGCACTTCACGTAGCCCTGGCCGGGCCGGCGGCCGGATGGGCGGACCTCGAGCACCTCCGCCTCGACCTCCAGCTCGTCGCCCGGCCGGACCGCGCGCGGCCACTTCAGCTCGTCGGCCCGGACGCCAATGATCCCCCCCGCGGGCCGCATCCCGCTTTCCACGAGCAGCCGCATCGTGAGGGCCGCGGTGTGCCACCCGCTCGCGCTGAGGCCCGCGAAAAAAGAGGTCCGCGCCGCCTCCTCATCGAGGTGAAAGGGCTGCGGATCGAACGCCGCGGCAAAGTCCTTGATCGCGGCCGCGTCCACTCGAAGCTTCCCCGATCCGTACCTCTGCCCGGCGGCGAAGTCCTCGAGGTAGAGCGGCATCACGAGCCTACGACGATCTCCAGGTTCGCGTCGAGATCGCTCTTGTTGATGTTGACGACGCCCGGCTCGCGAAGCACCTTTTCTCCCTCGCGCAGCTCAGGCTCGAGGCGATATTTCCCGGGCGGGACCGGGATCGAGAAGCCGCCCGTCACGTTGGTGACCGCCGAGTAGCTCTCCGACGTCCCCACCTGGATGGCGTTCACTCGGCGGCCGGGCAGGACGTCCCCCCCGGCGGTGCGCAGGATGCCGGCGATCGTCCCCCGTGCCGTCTTGTCGCCCGGGGTAGCGCTCCACAGCGGCCTGTTGGTATGACACGCGGCACCCGCGAGCAAAACAAAGACGGCGAACACGGTTCCGAGGCGTCTCATGCAGACCTCCTCCCGACCTGGGCGATTCTAGCTTGACAACGATACATCTGCGCTGTATATTTCAGTCATGAACGAAAGGCCGGTTGCGACCCTGGCCGCCGAGCTGATCGGCAGCCTTCACGCGATCGTGGGCCGCCTCGAAGCGGCCCTCGAACCCGAGGGGTTGTCACTGGCCAAGTTCAACGTCCTCCGCATGCTGGTCGCCGCCGGCGAGCCGCTTCCGCTGGGCGCGCTGGCTGAGCGCTCCGCCTGCGTGCGCTCGAACATCACGCAGCTCGTGGACCGCCTCGAAAGCGAGAAGCTCGTCGTCCGCGCGGACGATCCTCACGATCGCCGCTCGATCCGCGCCGAGCTGACCGCCGAGGGCCGCCGCCGCCATGCCGCCGGAGTGAGGGCCATCGAGGCGGCCGAGCGTGAGTTGTTCGCCGGGCTTCCCCCGAAGGAGCGCGAGTCCCTTCTTCATCTATTGCGGGCGCTGCAATCGCCCCCTTGACGTTTTTTCACGGATCTTAGTTCAGCGCTGCATCGTCTAGGGCTGACGGAGGTTTCTCCATGGCAAAGCGGATGATCATCACCCTGGCCGCCGTGGCCGCGTTCCTCACGGCCATTGGCTTCATCAAGTTCCGGCAGATCCAGACGGCCATCGCGCAGGCATCGTCCTTCCAGCCGCCGCCCGAGGCCGTCACCACGGTCGTGACGCGCCAGGAGCGGTGGGCGTCGACGCTCTCCGCGATCGGCACGACGGCCGCGGTTCACGGCGTCACCGTCAGCGCCGACCTGCCCGGTGTCGTCGAAGCGATCTCCTTCGATTCCGGCCGCGCGGTCCAGGCGGGCGACGTGCTCGTGCGGCTCGACACCCGGCAGGAGCAGGCTCAACTGGCCGCGGCCGAGGCCCAACGCGCCCTGGCCCGTCTCAACCTCGACCGGGCGCGCGGGCTGCGCGAGGAAGGGATCATCTCGCAGGCGGACTACGACCGGGCCAACTCCGAGAACGACCAGGCTCAGGCGAGGGTGGGAGAGATCCGCGCCACCATCGCCCGCAAGACGATCCGCGCGCCGTTCGCCGGGATCCTGGGCATCCGGCAGGTGAACCTCGGCCAGTACCTCACCGGGGGCGCGGCGATCGTCCCCCTGCAATCGCTGGACCCGATCTACGTGAACTTCTCGGTTCCGCAGCAGGAGGTGGGCCAGCTCCGCGCGGGCGTCGAGGTGCGCGTGTCGGCCGAAGGCATCGCGCGCCCGTTCGAGGGCCGCATCACGGCCGTCGACTCGATCGTGGACGAAGCGACCCGCAACGTCCAGGCTCAAGCCACGCTCCCGAACCGTGAAGGCCGGCTGCGCCCGGGGATGTTCGTGCAGGCGGAGGTGCTCGTGGGCACGAGCAGCGCCGTCGTCGCGCTGCCGACCTCGGCCGTCGCGTATGCGCCCTACGGCGACTCCGTCTTCGTCGTCGGCGACGTCAAGGGGCCCAAGGGGGAGACGTTCCGCGGCGTGCGCCAGCAGTTCGTGAAGCTGGGGGGCGAGCGCGGCGACCAGGTCGCGGTCGTCTCCGGCCTCCAGGCGGGCGAGGAGGTCGTGACCTCCGGCGTCTTCAAGCTCCGCAACGGCGCGGCCGTCCACATCAACAACGACGTGCGGCCCGCGAACAACCCCGCCCCGAAGCCCGAGGACAACTGATGCGTTTCACCGACCTCTTCATCAAGCGGCCGGTCCTGGCGCTCGTCGTCAACCTGGTGATCCTGATCGCCGGGCTGCAGGCCATCCGCTCGCTCACCGTGCGGCAGTACCCGCGCAGCGACATTGCGGTCGTCCGGGTCAACACGGCCTACGTCGGGGCCAACGCGGACCTCGTGCGCGGCTTCATCACGACGCCGCTGGAGCGCGTGATCGCGAGCGCGGACGGCATCGACTACCTCGAGTCGTCCAGCGCGCAGTCCCTGAGCACGATCACCGTGCACCTGAAGCTCAACTACGACACCAACGCCGCCCTCACCCAGGTCCAGGCCAAGGTGGCGCAGGTCCGCAACGACCTCCCGCCGGAGGCCGAGGCGCCGGTCATCGAGCTGGAGACGGCCGACAACCAGTTCGCGGCGATGTACCTGGGCTTTTCCTCCGACAAGCTCGACCAGAACCAGATCACCGATTACCTGACGCGGGTGGTCCAGCCCAAGCTCTCCGCCGTCAGCGGGGTCCAGCGCGCGCAGATCCTGGGCGACCGGACGTTCGCCATGCGCATCTGGCTCAAGCCCGACAAGATGGCCGCGCTCGGCATCTCGCCCTCCGACCTGAGCGACGCGCTGGCCCGCAACAACTACCTGTCGGCCCTCGGCAAGACCAAGGGCTCCATGGTCTCGGTGAACCTGATCGCCAACACCGACCTCCGGACCGCCGACGAGTTCCGCCAGCTCGTGGTCAAGGAAGACAAGGGTGTCGTCGTCCGCCTGGGCGAGGTCGCCGACGTGGTGCTGGGGGCCGAGAACTACGACGCGGACGTCCGCTTCAACGGCCAGACCGCCACCTTCATGGGCGTCTGGGTGCTGCCCACCGCCAACTCGCTCGACGTGATCAAGAAGGTGCGCGCGGCGATGCCCGAGATCCAGGCCCAGCTTCCCGCCGGGATGAAGGCGGGCATCCCCTACGATTCGACCGCCTACATCCAGGACGCCATCGACGAGGTCCTGAAGACCCTGACCGAGACGCTCCTCATCGTCGTCATCGTGATCTTCCTGTTCCTGGGCTCGGCGCGCTCGGTGCTCATCCCGGTGGTGGCCATCCCCATCTCGCTCGTGGGCGCCGTCTTCCTGATGCTCGTGGCCGGCTTCACGATCAACCTGCTGACGCTGCTCGCCATCGTGCTCTCGGTCGGCCTCGTCGTGGACGATGCCATCGTGATGGTGGAGAACGTCGAGCGGCACCTTCACGAGGGCAAGCGACCCCACCAGGCGGCCCTCCACGCCGCGCGCGAGCTGGTCGGTCCCATCATCGCGATGACGATCACCCTGGCCGCGGTGTACGCGCCGGTCGGGATCCAGGGCGGCCTCACCGGCGCCCTGTTCCGTGAGTTCGCGTTCACCCTCGCCGGAGCGGTGCTCGTGTCGGGGGTCGTCGCGCTCACCCTGTCGCCGATGATGGGGTCGAGGCTGCTCCGGGCCGGCGACACCGAGCGTGGCTTCGCGGGCTGGATCAACCGGCGGTTCGACGGCGTGCGCAGCGCCTACACCCGCACGCTTGCGGGCACGCTGCGCTACCGGCCCGTGGTCTTCGTCCTGTGGGCGATCGTGGCCGTGCTGATCGTGCCCTTCTACATGTTCTCGCAGCAGGAGCTGGCTCCCCGGGAGGACCAGGGCGTGGTCTTCGGCATCGTGCAGGCGTCCGCCAACTCGACCCTGGACCAGACCAAGCTCTACACGTCCGAGATCCACGACGTCTACCGGTCGTTCCCCGAGAGCGACAGCATCTTCCAGATCACGTCGCCGACGAGCGGCTTCGGGGGCATGGTCCTCAAGCCCTGGAGCCAGCGGACGAAGACCGCGGAGCAGCTTCTGGTCGAGTCCACCGAGCCGCTCTCGAAGATCGCCGGCGTGCGCGTGATCCCCATGACGCCGGCCCCGCTGCCCGGGGCGGGCGATTTCCCGGTGGACCTCGTCATCGCTTCGACCGCCGAGCCCGCGCAGCTCGTGGAGTTCGCCAACCAGCTCGTGCTGAAGGCGTTCACGAGCGGCCTGTTCATCTTCGCCGACGCGGACCTGAAGTTCGACCAGCCGCAGGCGGAGGTCGTCTTCAACCGCGACAAGATCCGCTCCCAGGGCGTCGACTTGAGCCAGGCCGGCCGCGACCTCTCGACGCTCCTCGGCGGCGACTACGTGAACCGGTTCAGCATCCAGGGCCGCAGCTACAAGGTGATCCCGCAGGTGAAGCGCAGCGAGCGGCTGACGCCGGATCAGCTCGGCAAGATCTACGTCACGGGTTCTGACCACCGCATGGTGCCGCTCTCCACCTTCGCGACGCTGCGGACGTCCACCGAGCCGCGCGAGCTGAAGCGCTTCCAGCAGCTCAACGCCGTGCGGATCCAGGGCGTGATCCCGCCTCCGGTGTCGCTCGATCGGGCCCTCGGCTTCCTCGAAGACGAGGCCCGGCGCATGCTGCCCGCGGGCTACACCGTGGACTATGCGGGCGAGTCGCGCCAGCTCCGCACCGAGGGCAGCAAGTTCCTCGGCACGTTCCTGCTCTCGGCCATCCTCATCTATCTGGTGCTCGCCGCGCAGTTCGAGAGCTTCCGCGACCCCTTCATCATCCTGGCCGGCTCGGTGCCCCTGGCCATCTCCGGCGCCTTGCTCTTCTCGTTCCTGGGCCTCACGACGCTGAACATCTACAGCCAGGTGGGGCTGATCACGCTCGTCGGCCTGGTGTCGAAGAACGGCATCCTCATCGTCGAGTTCGCCAACCACCTCCAGGAGCGGGGCATCGACAAGCTGCGGGCGATCGTCGAGGCGGCCGGCACCCGGCTGCGGCCGATCCTGATGACGACGGCGGCGACGGTCGTCGGCCACTTCCCGCTCATCCTCGCCAGCGGCCCGGGGGCCGGGGCGCGCAACAGCATCGGCATCATGCTGGTGAGCGGCATGATCATCGGCACCGTATTCACGCTCTTCGTGGTGCCCTCGATCTACGTGCTGGTGGCGCGCACGCGCATCGCGGCGATCCACCCGGAGCCGGCAGTCTCCGAGCTGGCGGAGGCGGCCGTCTGAGCGCGATGAGGGGCGCGCTCGGCCGCACGATCGTTCAGGTGATCCTCGGCGGGGCCCTGGCGTTCGCGATCGGGCTGTGGCTCGGCCGGCTCGTGGCGGGCTGAACCGACGATTCGGATCCCGAACGACCGTTCGACGAGCGAAGCAAGCCGGCAACGCGGCGAACCGCCAAGTCCTTGATCCGTCGGGCGGGTCGGCCGCGTCGAGGGCTGCCGGCGCTGGCATCGGTCGTGCTGTCAGGAGGGGCATGCGGCTCCTGATCCCGATGGCCCTCGTGCTCCTGGCGTGCGGATGTGGGGGAGGCTCGTCGCCGACCCAACCCGGTCCGCCGGCCAACAGCTCGATGATCTTCACCGGCGTCTCGCCTGTGTCCGGGAGCACGATCGTCGTGCCCGAGCAGTATCCCTACATCCTCCCCGGCGGCGTCGTCATCCCGCCCCACTCCGGCCTGATCTCCGTGGGCCTGTCGATGACATCCGCCCACGACGTGCCGTGGGCGCAGTTGAACGTCTATCTACTGACCGGTGGCCAGAGCACGGAATACTGCGGGCAGAACAGTCCCGATTCCCCGACCTGGAGTTTCTTGCCGTCCGGCTGGACGACCACATTTGCCGTAACCGGCTTCCGGGTCTATCGACTGCCGTGCGAGGTCACCGGGATCCGTGCCATGTTGCACATGAGGAACAATGGTTCGGCGACACCGCCGACGCCGACCGAGACGATCGCCGAGGCGACGCTTCCGTTGAGCTTCCAGATCCGTCGCTGAGCGGCCCGCTACTTCAGGGGAGGCCCGAACCGGACGTTGCTTCTCAGCGTCGGCCCGCCAGCCGCCAGAACCCCGTCTCGTCGAGCAGCGTGATCCGGTGCCCCTTCTCCCGCAGGCGCTTGATCTCCATGAGCTTCAAGCCGCCCTCCCGGCCGGCGGCCTGCAGCGGATTCGGCCGCCCGCGAACGACGACGGTCGTCCGCACCGAGGGCATGCCGTGGACGACGGCCCCGGCCCGCCGGGCGGCGCGGACGGCCTCGCGGCGGCGCCGGGTCAGGATGCCGGTGAAGGCGAGGTGCACGCCCTTCAGCGTCCGCAGCACGCCGACCTTCAGCGGAGCGGGCGGGTTGCGGAGCGCCTCGATCAGCTCGTCGGCGCTCTCGTACCGCTTCCGCCGCTCGCCGAGGCAGCGGTAGATGATCTCCTTGAAGTGATCGCTGCACGGGAGACGGCGGACCTCGGGCGTGCGGATCCGCACCTGCGCGTCGCCCTTGATCAACATCCCGAGGAGCTGGCCCACCTGGTAGATGTCGTCACGCGCCTGCCACTTGGGAACCGCGCCCGCGAGAATGTCGCTGGGGGCCGTCAGCGCGTTCATGGTGCCCGCGGTGATCCCTCGCCGGTCGCTCTGCTGCCGGACGATCCCGAAATCGCCGAGCTTCAGGCACCGGCCGTCGCAGACGAACACGTTCAGCGGCGTGAGGTCGCGGTGGAGGTTCTGGCCGCGGTGCAGCTTTCCGAGCACCTGGAGGACGCCCGCGATCTCGCGGCGCGTGGTGGCTTCAGACCACCCCGTGCCGGTGCGGTTCAGGAAGGCGCGGAGGTCGCCGTGAGTCGCGTACTCGAGGGCCAGGCAGTACAGCACGGGCCCCACCGGGCGCGTCAGGGGGAACGTGTCGAAGACGCGGATCGCGCGCGGGTGACCGTCCAGCAGCTGCCCGAAGTAGGCCTCCCGGAGCCAACCGTCGATGCGTTCGCTGGCCTTGATGCAGACGGTCGGCGGGACCACCCGCGACCGCCCGAGACGCCGGGCGAGGTAGGCCTGGCCGAACCCGCCCTCGCCGAGCAGCCGCTCGATGCGATAGCTGAGACGCGTCTCCGGGCTCGCGATGACCTGCGCGGGAGAGAGCAGGCGCTTCGCGTGCTCGACGGGGGCGCGGACGGGTCCGGTACGGGTCCGCGGGCCGGACGTGTGGCTCGGCAGGCCAGCGTGGTTCGTCATCAGGCGCAGCCGGAATCTTATCTCGCTACGTGCCCGGGAAAGGGCATACTCGCGGGTGAGATGAACGGATCGCTGTACCCGGCCGCCCGGACCTTCGCCCCCAGGCTGGAGGAGCACTTCGCCCGGCACGCGGCGGCGGGTCCGAATGGCGCACCGCCGGGCGCACCCCTCCCCGATGCGCGCGCCATCGAGGCGCTGATCGATGCCGCCTTCTGGGCGAGCCTTCAGCGCGAGGAAGGCTACGCGCCGGAAATATCGCTGGCCTTCCTGCCCCCCGCGCGGGCCGCTCGGCCTCTGATGTTCGGGGCGCCCCTGCCGCTCGGCCCTCGCGCCCTCGCGCGGCTCGCGCCCGCGGTCGAGCGCCCCGGGATCCACCTCGGCGTCTGGCGTGAGCGGGGCGAGCTGGTCGTGTGGGGCACGACGCGGGCGATCCCCAGCTCCTGTCTCGTCATCGAGGTCCTCGGACCGGGCCTGATGGTCGTCAAGCATCGCACCCGCGAGGATTCGGCCAAGTTCCAGAACGTCGCCGTCTTCGAGGGCGAGCAGGTCAAGGTCCTGAGCCCGCAGTCCGTGGACGTGTCGGACCATCCCGCCGTGTTGAAGTCCCTGATCGCGCCCGAGCCGCCGGGCTCGCCCGACGATCCCGTCGATGTGCTGCTCCGGCTCGCCGTGTCGATGCGCGCCCACAAGCGCGGGGGAACGCTCCTCGTCGTGCCCGCGCGCACGGAGACGTGGCGGGAGTCGATCGTCCACCCGATCGAGTATGCTGTGGAGCCCGCTTTCACGGAGCTCGCCGACCTGGTGCGTGAGGCCGTGGTCGGCGGCCCGTCGCCGGGGCCGGGGGCCCTCGGGCGGGCCGTGGATGCGGTGGCGGGCCTGACCGCGGTGGACGGCGCCACGCTGATCACGGACCGCTACGAGCTGCTCGCATTCGGCGTGAAGATCGGACGGCCGGATGGCCGGCCGCGCGTGGAGCGCGTGATCCTCACCGAGCCGATCGAGGGCGGCGCCGCGTCGGTGGTGGCCCCGGTGGAACTCGGCGGCACTCGCCACATCTCGGCGGCGCAGTTCGCGCACGATCAGCAGGGGGCCGTGGCCCTGGCGGCGTCCCAGGACGGCCACTTCACGATCTTCGCCTGGTCCACCCGCGACGGGCTGGTGCATGCCCACCGCGTCGAGACGCTGCTGCTGTAACCGAGGGAGAGAGGATCGCAATGGCCGAGACCACTCCGCCCGTTCCGTCGACGCTGGCTTCACCCGCGGAACAGACGTTCCCGACGCTGACGCCGGCGCAGATCGCGCGCATCGACGCCCACGGGCGCAAGCACCCGGTCCAGCGCGGCGAGGTGCTCGTGGAGGCGGGCGACCACGTCGTGCCGTTCTTCGTCGTGACGGCCGGTCAGGTCGAGATCGTCCGGCCGTCCGGAACGACCGAAGCGCTGATCGCCCTGCACGGACCGGGTCAGTTCAGCGGCGAGGTCAACATGTTGTCCGGGCGCCGCGCGCTTTTCCGGGCGCGCGCCCGCGAGACGGGCGAGGTGATCGAGCTCGATCGCGAGCAGCTCCTGGCGCTCGTGCAGACCGACAGCGAGCTGGGCGAGATCATCATGCGGGCCTTCATCCTCCGCCGGGTGGAGCTGATCGCGCAGGGGCTGGGAGACGTCGTGCTCGTGGGGTCGAGCCATTGCGCGGGCACGCTCCGCATCAAGGAGTTCCTGGCCCGCAACGGCCATCCGTACGCGTCCATCGACCTCGACCGTGACGCCGGCGTGCAGGACCTCCTCGACCATTTCAAGGTCTCGGTCGCCGACGTGCCCTTGCTGATCTGCCGGGGCCAAGTGGTGCTCCGGAACCCGACCAATCAGCAGATCGCCGAATGCCTCGGCTTCAACGACGCGATCGACCACACGCACCTCCGCGACGTTGTCATCGTCGGCGCGGGGCCCGCGGGGCTCGCCGCCGCCGTGTACGGCGCATCGGAAGGGCTCGACGTCCTGGTGCTGGAGTCGAGCTCGCCGGGAGGACAGGCCGGCTCGAGCTCCCGGATCGAGAACTACCTCGGCTTCCCCACGGGGATCTCGGGCCAGGACCTCGCCGCGCGCGCGTACACGCAGGCGCAGAAGTTCGGCGCCCAATTGCTGATCGCCAAGGGCGCCCGACGGTTGGCGTGCGACCGGAAGCCGTACGCGATCGAGATCGACGACGGCCCGCGGGTGCCCGCGCGCACCGTCATCATCGCCACCGGCGCCGAATATCGAAGGCCGTCCCTCGAGAACCTGTCGCAGTTCGAGGGGGCGGGCGTGTACTACTCCGCGACGTTCAACGAGGCGCAGCTCTGCCGCGGCGAAGAGGTGGTCGTCGTGGGCGGAGGGAACTCGGCCGGCCAGGCCGCCGTGTTCCTCGCGCGGACCGCCAAGCGCGTGCACATGCTCGTCCGGTCGGGCGGGCTGGCGGAGAGCATGTCGCGATACTTGATCCGGCGAATCGAGGACAATCCCGCCATCATCTTGCGAACGCACACGGAGCTCACGGCGCTCGAAGGAGGCCGCGAGCTCCAGCGCGTGTCCTGGCGGGACAGCCAGGCCGCGAACGTGGAGGCCCACGACATCCGCCACGTCTTCGTCATGACCGGGGCCGGCCCCAGCACCCGATGGCTCGACGGTTGTGTCGCGCTGGACGCCAACGGGTTCATCAAGACGGGACCGGACCTGTCACCGGAGGAGCTGGCGGCGGCGCATTGGCCTCTCGCCCGGGCCCCCCATCTCCTCGAGACCAGCCTCCCGGGGGTGTTCGCGGTCGGCGACGTGCGCGGCGGCAACATCAAGCGGGTGGCGTCGGCCGTCGGCGAGGGATCGATCGCGGTCGCCTTCGTCCATCAGGTGCTCCGCGAATGAGAACACCGGTGGCGCCCCGAGCCTGACCACGGCTCACGGGAACGGTGAGCGGCCGAGCAGCGTCCTCGCGGCGGGAATCGTGGTCACGGCTCCGAGCGCGACCAGTCCCAGACCGACGGCGCGGCGCACGCGGTCCGAGAGCTTGCCGGAAACGAGCAGCCCGACGCCGCCAGCGAGCGCAGCACGCGTCGCGACGATGAAGGCGACCTGCGGTGTGGTGAGCTTGTGCTTCTTCATGAATGCCACCTCGAGCGGATTGAGTCCAATCCGCGCTCGTCGTCATCGATGCAGCCCTCGTGCCAGATGCCAGAGGCTGCCGCGAACCGGTCCGCGCGCAAACGGCCGGTGAGCCTTGTCGCCAAATCATTCAGCCGACGACGAAGATTGTCCTTGATATTGACTAGATAGTCAACTATATTCCTCTCCATGGGACGCGTGAGCGACGCCCGCGAGAGGCTGCTGAAGGCGACCTTAGAGCTGATCTGGCGGGAGAGCTACGGGGCGGTGACCGTGGACGCGATCTGCGAGCGGGCCGGCGTGAAGAAGGGGAGCTTCTATTACTTCTTCGACTCGAAGTCCCAGCTCACGGCGGAAGCCCTGAAGCATCACTGGGACTCGCTCCGGCCCCTTTACGACCCGATCTTCTCACCGAGCGTTCCTCCCCTCGAGCGGTTTCGGCGTTACTTCGATTTCCTTTACCAGCGCCATGCCGATCTCAAGACCAAGGCCGGCCGTGTCCTGGGCTGTCCTTTCTTCTCGGTGGGCTGCGAGGTCACCAAGCAGGACCCGCTGGTCGGGGAAGCGGTGAGGGGAATCATAAAGAGCAAGACGAAGTACTTCGAGTCGGCGTTGCGCGATGCGCAGGCGGAGGGGCTCATCCACGTCGCCGACATCCCCGCCCAGGCTCAGGCGCTCTTCGCGTACGTCGACGGTGTCCTGGGGCAGGCCCGGATCCAGAACGACCTCGAGCTGATCCGCACGCTTCCCGAGGGCGTCCGCCGCTTTCTCGCCCTGGAGCCGGCCGCCGTGTAGCCCCGAGCCCCTTTTTGTCCAATTTGTTGACTAGACGGTAGGTTATTCAACTGGAGGCGTATCGTCTTATATGTGGATCGTCCGGCTCGCGCTACGGCGGCCCTACACGTTCGTGGTGGCGTCACTCCTGGTCGTGATCCTCGGCGCCCCCACGATACGGGAGACGCCCAAAGACATCTTCCCCACGATCGACATCCCGGTCGTGAGCGTCGTATGGACCTACACCGGCCTCTCCACCCAGGACATGGAGAAGCAGATCACCACTTTCAGCGAGTTCTCCACGTCCTTCGCGGTGAACAACATCAAGAACATCGAGTCCCAGACGCTCAACGGCGTGGCGGTGGTGAAGATCTACTTCCAACCCGGCGTCGACGTCGCGGCGGCCGTGACTTCGGCCACGAGGTCGAGGTGGTGAGCGGCTTGGGCGGTGAACAGCTCCTGATCTCGAGCCCCGGCGACCGGCTGGTGGAAGGCCAGACCGTGCAGGTGGCGGCGTCCGCCGTCAAGACGGACTGACGACCATGCTCGGCGAAAAAATGGAGCGCCGCCGCGCCGCGAACGCTTCTCGCCGCAAGCGCGTGGAGCAGATGACGGAAGGCGAAAAGATGCGCGCGCTGCTCACCGACGAGCTGACGGGGCTCGGGAACCGGCGCGCCTGGGAGGAGGGCAGTCGGCGCCCCGTCCAGGCCATGCTCGACGTCGAGGGCCTGAAGTGGGTGAACGACAACCTCGGGTGGGCGGCCGGGGACGAGCTGCTGCGGGCGGTCGCGGCCGCCATCCGCGAAGAAGGCGTCGTCGGCTACCGCCTCGGCGGGGACGAGTTCGTCTTCGAGGCCGAGGACCGGGCTTCCGTCCAGGCTGCCATCGATGGGATCACGCGGCGCCTGGGTGCGGCCGGTATCGAGGCGACGCTTCCGGATGGCCCGACCAGGCGATTGAAAGGAGCCCGGGTGCACGCGGGGATCGGCCGATCGCTCGACGAAGCCGACGCCGCCCTCAACTCCGCGAAAAAGGCCGGTATCGCGGCCGGAGAGCGGGCCGAGCGTGGGGACCGGCCTCGTGGCTTGTCGGAAGTGAGGGTCCTGCCGTTCTCCAAACGGGCGGAGCCGCGCGACCTCCGTTTCTTTCTCCGGGCGTTCCGCGAGGCGGATCCGGACTTCGGGGAAGAAAAGGACGCTGACACGGGCGGCAATATGATGAGCCGGGAATGGCTCATCCGGAACATGCGCTGAGCGAGTCGGACCGCCTCGGGCGGCGGCTCGTCCTCGACGAGATCTTCGATCGAGGTCCACGGCATACGCAAGTACCTGCGCGTCTGGACCCGTTACCGCGACGGCCCGCTCGGCGGGATTGCGGTCTAGGGTCGCCCATCCGCGCGCGAGCGCTCGGGACGCGGCGGCGGTGCGCTCAAGGCGTCACGACGAGGGGCAGCTCGACGAAGCTCGCCTGTCCGGGCGCGTGATAGATGCGCTGCGCGGCGCTCCGGTAATCCGCCGGCTTGGCCCAGAAGATGTTGGGCACGAAGGTCTGCGGATTCCGGTCGTAGAGGGGAAACCAGCTCGACTGGACCTGCACCATGATGCGGTGCCCGGGCAGGAAGACGTGGTTCGCCGTGGGCAAGGCGAATCGGTAGGGCAGCGGCTTGTCCGCGGCGATCGGTTCGGCCTTCTCCAGGTTCTCGCGATAGCGGCCCCGGAAGATGTCCGCCGAGACCATGAGCTGATAGCCGCCCATTGCCGCTTGACCGGCCACCTCGTCGGGATAGAGGTCGATCACCTTCACCACCCAGTCGGAGTCGGTGCCGCTCGTGGACGCGACCAGATTGGCGATCGGTTGCCCGCTGATCTTCACCGGCGCCGTCATGACCTCGGAGACGAACACCGCGACGTCCGGGCGGCCCGAAGCCTCCCGCTGGTCGTCCACCAGCCACTGGGACCAGGTCAGGCCCCTGTCGTAACCGATGGGTTGGATGGGACGCGCGCGGAAGGGCACGGGCCTGGCCGGGTCGGACAGGTATTCGTCGAACGCCGGGTCGCCCGCCTTGGGGGCGGCGAAGCTCAGCTTCGAACCCGCGGTGAGATACAGCGGCGTCGGTTGGACCGTGCAACCGCTCGTGCAGCCGGCCGGCCACGCGGGCAGGCGCCGCCACGCGTTCGTCCCGGTCTCGAACGCCGAGACGGGAGGAACGTCGGCCTTGCGTGCGCCCGCCTTGAGGTATTGGTCCAGGAACGGCCGCAGGATCTCGCGGCGGAAGTGGAGCGCGGTGTCGCTGTCGAACCTCAAGGGACCGAGCGTGCTGCCGTCCGCGATCTCCTGACCGTGATGCCACGGACCCATGACCAGGAAGACCTTGTCGTTGTCCGTGTCCTTCGGCTCGATCGCCTTGTAGACCGCGATGGCACCGTAGATGTCCTCCTGGTCCCAGAGGCTGTGCACCAGCATCACCGGCACCTTGAGCGGTTGAGTGGCCAGCACCCGGTCCATCGCCTGATCGCGCCAGAACGCGTCGTAGCCGGGATGCTCGAGGAGCTTCCGCCAGAAGCCGACCTGCTCGAGGCCGTGGCGACGACCCAGCTCGCCGGCCGATCCGGCCTGCATGAACAGGTCGTAGTCGTCGAAATGGCTCGTCCACCACTTGGCCTCCGAAGCGCGCGTCGCTTCCTGCTCGTAGACGTAGGCCATGCCCTGCTGGCGAAAGGCGCCGTTGTGGAACCAGTCGTCACCCATCCAGCCGTCGACCATGGGGTTCATCGGCACGGCCACCTTGAGGGCCGGGTGGGGGTTGACGAGCGCCATCAGGGGCAGGAAGCCGTCGTAGGAGATGCCGAGGATGCCGACGCGGCCGTTGCTCTCCGGGACGTTCTTCACCAGCCAGTCGATCGTGTCGTAGGTGTCGGTCGAGTGATCGACGGGCGTCGGGTTCTGCGGCCCGTGCAGAGGGCGATTCATCACGTAGTCGCCCTCGGAGCCGTACTTTCCGCGCACGTCCTGGACCGCGCGGATGTAGCCGCCCTCGACGATGACCTCGGTGGCGTTGTCGTAGCCGTACAGGCTCGGGCCCAGGTGCGCGCTGTGGGCGCGGCTCGTGAGCGCGGTGGCGTTGTAGGGCGTGCGCGTGAGCAGGATCGGCGCGTCCCTGGCGCCCTTCGGCAGGAGGATGACGGTATGCAGCTTCACCCCGTCACGCATGGGGACCATCACGTCGCGCTTCACGTAGTCGAAGCCGTCGGTGGCGGGGGCGAGTGTCGGCGGCGTCTCGCTCGGGAACGCGGGGTACTTCGGCGGCGGGGCGGTCTGGGCCCCCGACGGTTCAGGGATCATCAGGGCGGCCAGCACCGGCGCGAGCCGCAGCAGCCAGCGAACGCGGTCGATCGAATTCATGAGAATTCCCTCGAAGCTCACCGGGAGACGGGCGAGCGAATGGAAGCCGGATGATATCAGAGAATCCCGAGGGATAGGTCAGTTGTAGCTTCATTTGATTCAGTTGTGATAGCATCCTCCCGTGCCGGAAGCCACGGAGCCGCGATGGCTGCTCCTGATCCACCAGATCCCGCCGAGGCCGGCCTACCTCCGGGTCAAGGTCGGCCGGCGGCTGCAGGGCCTCGGCGCCGTGCCGATCAAGAACTCCGTGTACGTGTTACCGCGCAGCGAGCAGGCCCTCGAGGACTTCCAGTGGGTCCGGCGGGAGATCGTCGCGGGCCACGGCGACGCCACCGTGTGCGAAGCGCGATTCGTAGAAGGACACTCGGACACGGACGTCGAGGCCCTGTTCACGGCCGCGCGAGACGCCGAGTATGCGTCGCTGGCCGAGGACGCCCGCCGGCTGGAGCGTGCCCTCATCGGTTCCAAGAGGCGCGCTCCGATCGGCGCCGAGCCGGCGAGGCATCCGCTCTTGCGCTTGCGCAAGCAGCTCTCCGACGTCATGGCCATCGATTTCTTCGGCGCCTCGGGACGGGAGGCCGTCGAAGGGCTGCTGGTGGGAATCGAGGCCCGGCTGCGCCCGGCGCCGGCGCAAGCGGACGTCCAGAAGAACGTGTCGGCTGATGGTATCCGCGGTCGCACCTGGGTGACGCGGCGCGGCATCCAGGTCGACCGGATCGCCAGCGCGTGGCTCATCCGGCGCTTCATCGACCCGGAAGCGCGGTTCAAGTTCGTCCTGGGCCATGAGTACGCGCCGGGGGCCGGCGAGCTGCGTTTCGACATGTTCGAGGCGGAGTTCACCCACGACGGGGACCTCTGCACGTTCGAGGTGCTGCTCCGCCATTTCGGCCTGAAAGAGGCCGCCCTTCGGAGCCTGGGCGAGATCGTCCACGACATCGACCTCAAGGACGCGAAGTTCGCCCGGCCGGAAGCCCTCGGTCTCGACGGTCTGATCGCGGGCATTGCCATGCGACACAAGGAGGACGAGGCCAGGCTCGCAGAGGGCGCGGCGGTGTTCGATTCGCTGCACGCCTACTTCAAGAGGAAGCGATGACGGCGGCCGAGGTGCGACGTCGCCCCGCGCCGGAGACGCTCATCCTGACCCGGCGCGACGTCCAGGCCCTGCTTGGCTTCGACGAATGCATCTCCGCGGTGGAAACGGCCTTTCGCCTCCACGCCGAAGGGCGAAGCCTGGCGCCGGGAGTCCTGGGTGTCCCTTCGCGAGCGGGAGGCTTCCATATCAAGGCCGCGGGTCTGGAGAGGGGCCGCCTTTACTTCGCGGCCAAGACCAACGGCAATTTCTCGGGCAACCCTCGCCGGCATGGCCTGCCGGCCATCCAGGGCGTCATCGTTCTCTGCGACGGCGAGGACGGCCGTCCGCTCGCGGTCATGGATTCGATCGAGGTGACGATCCGACGCACGGCCGCCGCCACCGCCGTCGCCGCGAAGTCGCTCGCGCGGCCCGACGCCAAGGTGGTCACCATTTGTGGCTGTGGCAACCAGGGCCGGGCGCAACTGCGGGCTTTGACTCGCGTGCTGCCCGTGGAGCGGGTCCATGCCTTCGATGCGGAGGAAGCCACGGCGCGAGCCTATGCCCGCGAGCTGGGCGACGAGCTGCGACTGGACGTCAGGCCGGTCGCGGATCACGTGAAAGCCGTTCAGAGCAGCGATGTCTGCGTGACCTGCACGCCGTCGCGGCAGCCCTTCCTCTTCCGCGACCACGTCAAGCCGGGGACATTCATCGCGGCCGTGGGCGCCGACAGCGCGGACAAGCACGAGATCGACGCCGGGCTGATGGCCGCGAGCGTGATCGTGACGGACGTTCTGGATCAGTGCGCCTCGTTCGGCGACCTCCATCATGCGATCGGCGCGGGTGTCCTCACCCGGGAGAGCGTGCATGCCGAGCTCGCCGACCTGGTCACGGGTCGGAAGCCGGGGCGCAGGTCGACGGAGGAGATCACGCTCTTCGATTCAACGGGCACCGCATTGGAAGACGTCGCCGCCGCCGCGGTCGTCTACGAGAAGGCGGTGGCGGCGGGCGTTGGCTTGACGGTGGCGCTCGGAGGGTGAGGAGGCACGTGCGCGCTTCCCGCCCGCTTCGAGGGTTGTGCCAGGTCGACGTCGAGGTCCGCTGCCTGAAGCGGCCGGTGCACCAGCATGGATTCGCGCGAGGCAAGTCGGGTGCTCATTCGAAAGCTCAGTCGTAACCCGCCCCACGGCGCCCTCGTCCAGGCCCGCATCTCGCGGCGGGGCGGATGAGCGGGTCCGTCGACGTCCGCGAGCGTCAGCCGTTCACGCTCCGCGAGTTGCTGCTCTACTTCCTGCGGCTCGGCACCACCGGCTTTGGAGGACCGGTCGCGCTCGTCGGATACATGCAGCGCGATCTGGTGGAGGAGCGCGGATGGTTCACACCCGAGGAGTACCGCGAGGGCCTCGCGCTGGCGCAGCTCGCGCCCGGACCCCTCGCCGCCCAGCTCGCCATGTACCTGGGCTGGGCGAAGGGCAAGGCGGCCGGCGCCGCCCTCGTCGGCCTCGCGTTCGTGCTGCCGTCGTTTCTCATGGTGATCGCGATCGCCGTGGCCTACCTGCGCTTCGGCGGCTTGCCTTGGATGCGGGGCGCGTTCTACGGGATCGGGGCCGCGGTCATCGCCATCATCGCGCGGAGCGCGGTGAAGCTGACGCGGCTCACGCTCGCCGCCGACCGCTTGCTGTGGGCGATCTTCGGGGTGGCCGCGCTGGTGACGGCGTGGACCGAATCGGAGGTCATCTGGATCTTCGTCGGCGCAGGAGTCATCGTTCTGCTGGTGCGAGCGAGGCCCTTCGCCCGGGCCCGCACGGTCCTGGCCGTCGGCCTCTTGCCCTCGGGATTGCTCGCCGGCCTCACCGGGCATCCGGCGTCGGCGGCGACGCTTTGGCGAATCGCGTGGTATTTCGCCGAGGCGGGCGCGTTCGTCTTCGGCAGCGGCCTGGCGATCGTCCCCTTCCTCCACGCCGGCGTGGTGCAGGAGCTCCACTGGCTCGATGAGCGCCAGTTCCTGGACGCGGTGGCCGTCGCGATGATCACCCCCGGCCCGGTCGTGATCACCGTGGGCTTCATCGGCTACCTCGTCGCGGGCTTTGCGGGCGCGCTCGTGGCCGCCCTGGCGACGTTCCTTCCGTGCTATCTATTCACCGTGATCCCCGCCCCGCACTTCCGGCGCCTGTCGCAGAACCGGTCCCTGAAGGCGTTCGTGGACGGCGTCACCGCCGCCGCCACGGGCGCCATCGCCGGAGCCGCCTTCGTCCTCGGACGGCGCGCGCTGGTGGACGTGACGACGTTGGCGATCGCTCTCGGGGCGCTGCTCGTCCTGACGCGCTTCAGGCGCGTGCCCGAGCCGTTGCTCATCGCGGCCGCCGGCGTGCTCGGCATCCTGGCCGCGGGACCATCGCATGGCGCAGATGGAAGTACAGCGAAGGGCGAGGCCAAGCCGCCGCTGGTCGTATTCGTCTGCGAGCACGGATCGGCCAAGAGTCTCGTCGCCGCGTCGTTCTTCGAACGCATGGCCAAGGAGCGCGGAATGCCAGCGCGCGCCGTTTCGCGCGGCACGTCCCCCGATGCGTCGGTGCCTGCGCCTGTGGTTCAGGCGCTTCGCGAGGATGGCTTCGACGTCGCGGCGTTCAGGCCACAGCTCCTGAGCGACGCGGACGTCACGGCCGCGGCTCGCGTCGTGGCGATCGGAGTCGACATCGGGGCGGCGAAGACACTGGCCGGGACTCGGTTCGAGCGTTGGGACGACGTACCTCCGTTCTCCCAGAGCTATCCCAAGGCCCGCAAGGTCATCCTGTCGCGGGTAGATTCCCTTCTCCGAGAACTGGAACCGGAAACGCGAAAGGGTCGTTGAGCTGTCGTGACCCTCTCAGCGCCCCTCGACTGCGAAATCGTCGAACTCGATCACGGAATCCGCCTTGGTCCAGAGCCCCACCTTGCCTGCGTCCCTGAACGTCTCGTCGGTGCCGTCGTAGACCCTGTTACCGTCGCAGAAGACGGTGAAGTGGCTTCCTGATGCGTCGAGTTTCATCGTGTGCCACGTGTTCTTCGACACCTTGATGTTCTGGCCACCGAACTGACGGCGGCGGCCCTCGACGACGTGGTAGATCCGGCAGTTATCCTCCAGAGCGTTGCAGCGAGCGACATAGTAGTTGTTGGCGTCTTTGTAGCGCCATAGCAGCCCGAAGCCCTGGTCGACCTCGCCGGCGAGCGGGCGGGCCCGGACGCTGAGCGACACGTCCTTGTAGGTCCCGTCCTTGACGACGGCGACGGGGAACCGGTAATCGGTCTTGTCCGCGCTCTCCTGAACGAGGACGTGGTTCGTGGTGCCGCCCTTCTCGAGGCGCACCACCCACTTCCCTTCGGGCCCGCTTCCGGTCCGGCCGAACTCGAAGCCAGCGGGCGGAGACCCAATCGCATCGGACTCGAAATCCCTCTTCACCGGCTCAGCCGCGAACCCCATTGCCGAGATGGCACAGACGACCGCCAGAACCATGGCCGGGCACTTCATCGGACCTCCCTTCGCGCTGGGTCGCGCGGTCGGGGACGAAGAACATCACGGGCACATCTTAACCAGCGGGCGCGCTATGGACGCCTGAAGACTCGCTGAAGACTTCGTCAGCATCTCTTCAGGAACCGCAACCGTAGAGTCGGAATATCATCGGGCCGATGGCAGTGCATATCCTGGTCGTCGAGGACGAGACGAAGGTCGCGCGCGCCCTCAGCGAGGGTCTCGCCCGTGAAGGCTACGAGGTCACCGTGGCGAGGACGGGGGAAGAAGGCTACTACCTCCTGGACGCGCGGTCCTTCGACCTCGTGGTGCTCGATCTGATGTTGCCCGGCCGCGACGGCCTGGAGATCCTCGCCACGTTGAGGAGCCGCGACCGCGGGATCCCGGTTCTGATCCTCACCGCTCGGGACGCCGTGGAGGACCGCGTCGTCGGCCTCGACGCCGGCGCGGACGACTACCTGGTCAAGCCGTTCGCATTCCCGGAGCTGTCGGCGCGCATCCGCGCTCTCCTGCGCCGTGGCCGCGCCGAACAATCCTCCCGCCTGCAGGTGGCGGACCTGGAGGTGGATGTCGCCGCGCGGCGGGTGACGCGAGGGGGCAGGATACTCGAGCTGACCGCCCGGGAGTTCGAGCTGCTCGAGTATCTGCTGCGAAACCGCGGACGTGTGGTGTCGCGCGAGATGCTCTCGCGGGACGTCTGGAAGGAGGCCGGCCGGGCGACGCCTCTCGACAACGTGATCGACGTCCACATCGCGCGCCTTCGCCGAAAGGTGGACGAGGCCTTCGACGTTAAGCTCATCCATACCGTCCGCGGGGTGGGCTTCACGGTAAAGGAAGCTGCGTCGTGACGATGCGGTGGCGCCCCCAACATGTCCGGACACGGCTCACGCTCTGGTACGTAGGGGTCCTGTCGGCCGTGCTCGCGCTGTACATCGTCTCGACCCTGCTCTTCGTCTACGTCTCCCTGCGCCAGCAGCTCGATGAGCGCCTGCGGGCGGAGTTCGAGAGGGTGGAGGACCGCCTCGCCGAACCGTCCGGCGGAACGATCGGCATCGACGGCCACGACGAGGAAGGCGTACCGGCGAGCCTCGTCGAAGTCTGGTCCCCGGAGGGGGCGGTCCTGTATCGCAGTGCATCGCTCCGCGGCGAGGCGCTCGCGCCCGCGTGGCCGACCACGACTCGGGACGATTGGTCGTTCACGTCGCTGAGACTACGGGACGGGACTCCCCTCCGCGTGCTGAGCCATGCCTATGGCGTCTTGGGTCGCCGGGTGGTGATCCGGGTTGCGGCCAGCGAGGAGCGTCTCCGTCACGAGTGGCGCGAGCTGTCGGTCGGGCTCCTGTTCGGGTTGCCGGTGGCGGTCGCGATCGCCGGCCTCGGAGGGCACTGGCTGGCCCGCCGAGTTTTGGCGCCCTTGGGCCGGATGGCCCGGCGTGCAGAGCGGCTGACCGCTGACAACCTTGGGGAACGGCTTCCGGTCGAGAACGCCGACGACGAGATGGGTCACCTGGCCCGAGTCTTCAACGCGTCGCTGGCCAGGATCGAGGAGTCGTTCGCTCAGCTCCGGCGCTTCACCGCCGATGCCTCTCATGAGCTGCGGACTCCCCTCACCGCGATCCGCGCCGTGGGTGAAGTCGCGCTGCAGGAGCACCAGGACCCAGAGCGGTACCGCGAGGCGATCGGCAGCATGCTCGAGGAGGTAGACAGGTTGTCTCGCCTCGTGGCCAGCCTTCTCTTCCTCTCGCGAGCGGACGCCGGCCCCGTCCTCCGCTGCGTGAAGCGGGGGCTGCTCGAGTTGGCCCGGGAAACCGCGGCGTTGCTCGAGATTCTCGCGGAGGAGAAGGGCCAGCGCATCGAGGTGGGCGGCGACGACGGCGTGATGGCGGAGGTCGACGGCCTCATCTTGCGCCAGGCCCTCATCAACCTGATCGACAACGCGATCAAGTACTCGCCACGCGGCGGCTGCATTCGGATCACGGTCCGAACCAATTCCGAGGGCGCGGCCAGCGTCGAGGTCGCGGACGAGGGGCCCGGTATCCCGGAAGGCCACCGCTCCCGCGTCTTCGATCGTTTCTACCGTGTCGACACGTCGCGGTCGCGCGAGGGGGGCGGTGCGGGTCTCGGACTCGCGATCACCCTTTGGGCCGTCAAGGCCCACGGCGGGCGGATCGAGCTCGACAGCGAGGAGGGGAGAGGGAGCACGTTCCGGATCGTGCTCCCGGCGCTCTCCAGCTCGACTCAATCCATGCCACAGGAACGTCCAAGAGAAAGAGGTGAAGTCATGCGTACAGTGGTCATTCTCGCCGCCTGGCTCGGATTCATCGCTGTTGACGTTCGCGCGCAAGCGCCGTCTCCGGCCGGCCTCGACACGAATCGGATCGAGTCGCTCACGGGCGCGAAGGGCGCTCTCGATGAGAAGGAGGGCGTCTTCAAGGTGTCCGTCCCGCGAGCCGATCTCGCCGTGACCGCCGCCGGTGTCCGAATGACGCCACCCCTGGGCCTGACTTCTTGGGCGGCCTTCAAGCGGGCGGGCGGCCACGTGATGGTCATGGGGGACCTCGTCCTCCTGGAGGACCAGGTGAACCCGGTCATGAGCGTGGCCCTCGACGAGGGGCTGGAGGTCACGGCCCTGCACAACCACTTCTTCTGGGACACGCCGAAGGTGATGTTCATGCACATCGGCGGCAGCGGCGAGGAAGCCGCGATGGCTTCGGCAGTCGGAAAGGTGTTGGCGAAGATCAAGGACACCGCCGGAGGAAAGGGCGACGTGCCTCATGCAGAGATCGATCCCTCGCAGACGACGCTGGACACCAGCAAGATCGAAGCGATCCTGGCGAACAAGGGGAGCCTCGGCTCGGGCGTCTACAAAGTGACCATCGGCCGGACCGCCCGCATGCACGGCCAGGAGGTTGCGGCCACCATGGGCGTGAACACCTGGGCGGCCTTCGCGGGTTCGGACCAGCGCGCGGTCGTGGATGGAGACTTTGCCATGCTCGAGTCGGAGCTCCAGAGCGTGTTGAAGGCGCTCCGACACGCCGGCATCAACGTCGTGGCCATACATCAACACATGGCGGGTGAGGAACCACGGATCGTCTTCCTCCACTACTGGGGCGTGGGTCCCACCGACGTCCTCGCCCGGGGGGTGCGAGCGGCTCTCGACCAGACGCGGCACGAGGGAGACCGGGCGAGGTAACAGGAGGTCTTGCCTGGCGCGTTCGGTCGTCACGCTTCTCGTCACCGTGGCCCTTGCGTCTACGTGCCTGATCCGCAGCGCTGGCGCCGAGGGAGACGTCCGGCCGGCGCTGCGGGTCGGTGCGCTGCCTGACGGACTGCGGTTGGACGGCATGCTCGACGAGCCCGCCTGGTCCCTCGCGCCTTCCATAGAGGACCTCGTGATGGTCGAACCTCGTCAGGGCCAGCGGCCGACGGGCCGGACGACGGTCAGGGTTCTCGCCGGCCCCCGGGCGCTGGTGTTCGGCGTGCGTTGCGACGATCCGGACGCGGCCCACATCGTGAGCTTCACCAAGGAGCGGGACGGCGACTTCGCGACGGAGGACCACATCCTGATCGTGCTGGACCCGTTCCAGGACGGACGCTCCGGCTATGTCTTCGCCGTGAACCCAGGGGGCGCGCGGTTCGACGCGCTCGTCCAGCCCTCCGGTGAGAGCGTCGACCAGAACTGGGACGGCGAGTGGGAAGCCGCCGTTCATCGTGACGCCGCGGGATGGTCGGCCGAGATCCGGCTCCCGGTCGAGACGCTCAATTTCCGGCATGGCTTGAAGGAGTGGGGATTCAACATCCAGCGCCGGCTGCAGCGCCGGCAGGAGACGGAGCGCTGGGCGAGCCCGCGCCAGGACTACAAGGTGTACCGGACGAGCGGAGCTGGACTGCTCACGGGCCTTCCCGAGTTCGATCTAGGACTGGGCCTCAGCGTACGGCCCTCGCTCGTCGGCGGCTTCCAGAATCCCGCGCCCGCGGCCGCGACGGACGGGACCTTCGATCCGAGCCTCGACGTGACCCAGCGCCTGGGCTCCAACCTCCTCGCGTCCCTGACCGTGAACACCGACTTCGCGGAGACCGAGGTCGATACACGACAGACGAACCTCACGCGCTTTCCGCTCTTCTTCCCCGAGAAGAGGACCTTCTTCCTGCAAGGAGGGGACATCTTCCAGTTCGGTAGCGGGATCAGCACGGAGACGCTGGTGCCCTTCTTCAGCCGGCGCATCGGGCTCGTGGCCGATCAGCAGGTGCCGATCCTGGCCGGCCTCAAGACCAACGGCCGCATCGGCCGCACGAGCCTCGGCGCCCTCGTCGTGCGCACTCGTGAAGAGAGTCCCCTGGCTCCGGCCGCGACGATGGCGGTCGTGCGAGTGAAGCAGGACGTGCTCGCCGAATCGCGGGCGGGGTTCCTGGCTACCGCAGGCGATCCGCTCGGGCGGCGGGGAAGCTGGGAGTTCGGCGCCGACTTCACATACCAGACCTCGCGGTTCCGTGGGAGCAAGAACTTCAGCGCCGGCGTGTGGGGCCTGGCCGTGGGGCGTGACGACCTCCGGGACGCTCAGGAGAGGACCGCTTTTGGGCTCAACGTCGACTACCCGAACGACCTCTGGGACTGCTACGCGATCTACAGACGCATCGGCGACGGATTCGATCCCTCGCTGGGCTTCGTTCCCCGGCGTGGGATCAACACGTACCAGGCGGGCTGTAGCTACTCACCGCGGCCCAAGGGCAGCTTCATCCGCCAGATGTTCCACGAGTTCTATCCGACGCTCACTACCGACCTGGGCGGCCGGTGGGAAAGCTACCGGGTCTTCATCGCTCCCATCAACTGGCGGTTGGAGAGCGGGGACCGCTTTGAGTTCAACGTGGCGCCGGCGGGGGAGCGCCTGGTGGCGCCCTTCGCGATCACGGACCGCGTAGTGATCCCGAGCGGCTCCTACCATTGGCGCCAGTACCGCCTGGAGCTCCAGACGGCAGCCAAGCGCAAGCTCTCCGGCCAGGCCACCTGGTGGTTCGGCGGCTTCTACACGGGGACGCTGAACCAGCTCCAGCTGGAGTCGTCCTGGACGCCTTCGCCTCTCGTCACTTTCCTCGTGAACGCGGAGCGCGACATCGGCCGCCTCGCTCAGGGAGACTTCGACCTCACCCTGGTCGGAACCAAGGTGCGGCTCAACCTTTCGTCGGACCTGCAGCTCAACAGCTTCGTGCAGTACGGCACGGACGACCACACCTTCGGCACCAATACGCGGCTGCGTTGGACGTACAGCCCCCGGGGCGACCTGTTCGTCATCTACAACCACAACCTCCGGAAGATCCAGGATCGCTGGGCGCGGGACTCGAACGAGCTGCTCATCAAGTTGCAGTACACGTTCCGCCGATAGCCGCGGCGGCGGAGAATTGATGCGCTCGGTGAGCGCCGAGGGAGCGGTCATGAAACGAGAGATCATCGTGGTGTTGTTCCTCACCTCAATGGCGGTGCCTGATCACACGACTCGTGCTGCGACCGATGTCCTGCGGCTACGGCTCGTCCAGACCATTCCGCTACCCGGGGTCCAGGGGCGGATCGACCATCTGGCGGTGGACGTGGCCAGCCAGAGGTTGTTCGTGGCGGCGCTGGGAAACAACACGGTCGAGGTCATCGACCTGAAGAGGGGAGAGCGGGTGCAGAGCCTGGCGGGCTTCAAGGAGCCGCAGGGGCTGGCCTACCTCCCGGATACGAAGACGGTCGCCGTGGCCAACGGCGGAGACGGCCTGGTGACGCTGCTCGACGGCACGTCCTTCAAGCCGACCAGGACGATCGCCTTCGGCGACGACGCCGACAACCTTCGCTACGACGCCGCACGCAAGCGACTCTACGTCGGGTATGGAAATGGAGCGCTCGGCGCCTACGACGTGGCGAAGGGTATCCGCTTGCCGGACATCCCGCTCGATGCCCACCCGGAGTCGTTCCAACTGGACGCGCCTTCGGGACGGATCTACGTGAACGTCGCGTCGCGCCAGAAGGTCGCGGTCGCCGACGTCAGCAAGAACTCAGTGGTGGCGACGTGGGCGGTGAGCGCCGGTGCCGCCAACTTTCCGATGGCCCTGGATTCGACGCACGATCGGCTCTTCGTGGTGACGCGGCGCCCGCCGCACCTGGTCGTCATTGACACCGGGAGCGGGAAGACGGTCGCGACGCTGGAGGCCGACGGCGATGCGGACGACCTCTTCTATGACCCCGCCCGGCGTCGCCTCTATGGCTGCTTCGGTTCTGGCTCAGTGATGGTGTATGCGCAGAACGATCCCGACCATTACACGGTGCGGGCGAAGGTCCCGACGACGGCGGGCGCCCGAACGGGCCTGTTTTCCGCTGATCTGCGCCGCCTCTTCGTCGCCGTTCCTCGACGGGCGAATCCCACCGCTGAGATTCGCGTCTTCGATGTCGGGCCGTGATACTCCCACCGTCACGCCAGGGCCAATGCCACGCGCAGCGCCTGGTCGAGAGCACGAACGCGCGCTGACGGCAGACTGGCCACGTAGTTGGTCAGCACGGACTTCGGCAGGCTGACGAGGGCATCGCAGTGGATGCTCGAGTCGTGCTTCAGCCCGTCTTCGGGACCGACCTCGACCTGGGTCGCCAGCCCGTCCCGACGCGTGTAGACGGGAGCGCAGACGACCGTGGAGAATCGCGAATCGATCAGGGCCTGTCGGCTGACCACCACGAAAACCCGAGATCTCTTCGGGTCCCCTCCCCGTGGCCGACGTACGCGCAAGAGGTCGCCTCGCTTCAAACGTCCGCCTGATAAGCGAGAACGTCTTCCATCTCGCGGTTCAGGGCGTCGGCTGACTCGTTCAGGATCGCGAGGTCACGTGCTTCCCTGGCTGCCCGCGCGCGTCGGGCCAAGAACTCGCGCGCGGCGTCCTCGATCACTCGAGAGCGGCTTCGGGTTCGGCTGGTGGTCTTGTCGATTGCCCTGAGCACGCTCTCCTCGATCGTCACGGAGGTCTTGACTCTCATACCCCAGATCATACCACCCGCCGGGGCGCGTTCACGGGGCGGTATCCCCGAGGGATTCGCCCTCCGTCGATAGTGATACCCTCGCGGGCCAGGCTTTCGAAGAAGGACCACTCAAAAATGAAGGTCACCAGACGGGACTTCATCACCTCCGTCGCGGCGCTCGCTCTCTCCCCGCCGCTGGCCCTCGCCAAGGACAGCCCGTGCACTCTCGGCATCGCGACCACGTCGATCGGCATCCGGCGATCGTGGCTGAGAAAGCGCGCCGCGGGGAGTGGACCCGCCCTCGACGCCGAGGCGTTCCTGGACCTCTGCCACGAGTTCGGGACCGATGGCGCGCAGATGGACTACAGCATGCTGACTTCCCAGGATGCCGGATATCTCGGCCGCGTGCGCGAGGGAGTCGAAAGGCGCCGCATGTTCGTCGAGCTGATCGTCGACAACGGCGCGCTGGAAGACCTGGAGCTGCTGGAACGGATCGGCCGGGCCGCGGAGGCGCTCGGCGTGACTCGATTGCGGGTGGCGTGCCTGCCGGGCCGACGCTATGAGGACTTCCACGACCGGAAGTCGTGGGACGATTTCGCCGGGCGTTGGCGAGCGGCTCTGCCGCGGACCGAGCCGGTACTGCGGCGACACAAGCTCGCCCTCGGGGTCGAGAACCACAAGGACTGGCTGACGGACGAGCTGGTCGACATCCTGCGCCGGATCGGCAGCCCGCACGTGGGGGCCTGCGTCGATTTCGGGAACAACCTGGCCCTTCTCGAGGACCCGCTCGAAACCGTCGAGAAGCTCGCGCCCTACGCCGTCACGACCCACGTCAAGGACAACGTGATGGCGCCCTCGCCGGCCGGCTTCTCTCTCGGCGACGTCGCCCTGGGGGAGGGGGTGTTGCCGCTCGAGCGCATGGTCGGCGTGCTGCGGCGTCATCGGCCGGACATCCACCTGGTGCTCGAGGTCATCACGCGGGATCCGCTCACGGTCCCGTACCGCGAAGACCATTATTGGATCACGCGCGAGCGGCGCGACGAGGCGGCCGTGGCGCGGTTCGAGAAGGCGTTCCTGCGGCAAGAGCCGGCGGCGCCGCGGGCGAGAATCTCGGAGCTGGGCGACGAAGCGGCGCTGGCCGCGGAGAACGAAAACCTTCGGCGCAGCGTCATCTATGCTCGGAAGCGACTCCGCGCCTGAGCGCCGGAACAGTGGAGGATGGCCATGAGGCGACGACAGTTCGTCGCGAAGACGTCGGCGGCCGTGGTCGGCACGGCACTTTCGGCGCGGCGTGTGCGGGGCGCCAACGAACGGGTGAACGTGGCGCTCGTCGGCTGCGGTACGCGTGGCCGCCTTCTGGCCAACCTCGTCCGGCAGACGCCCGACGCCGCGGTCACGGCGCTGTGCGACGTCTACGACGCGCAGGTCGCGCAGGCGCGAGAGTCGGCCGGCGAAGGCGCGCGGGCGTTCAAGGACTTCCGCCAGGTCCTCGATCAGAAGGACGTCGACGCGGTCGTGGTCGCCACTCCCGATCACTGGCACGGCATCATCGCCGTCTCCGCCTGCCAGGCGGGCAAGGACGCGTACGTCGAGAAGCCGCTCGCCCACAACATCAGGGAGAGCCGAGCGATCGTGGAGGCGGCCCGGAGATCGAAGCGCATCGTTCAACACGGGACCCAGCACCGCGCCGCACCCCATTACCGCGAGGTGCAAGAGATCGTCGGGAGCGGGAAGCTCGGCGAGATCCGCTACGTTCGAATCTGGAATTTCCAGAACATCTATCCCCACGGGATCGGCCGCGAGCCGGACGCCGATCCGCCGGCGGGTCTCGATTGGGACTTCTATCTCGGGCCCGCACCCCTCGTTCCCTTCAACCGGGCGCGCTTCCTCGGCACTTATCGATGGTTCTGGGACTACGCGGGCGGGTGGGTCACGGATTTCGGGACCCACCGGTTCGATTCGTTTCATCAGGTCATGGGCGTCGACGCGCCCCGGACCGTCGTGGCCACCGGGGGTCGGTTCGGCCTCAAGGATTCGGGGGAGACTCCCGACCTGGTGCAGGCGACATACGAGTACCCTGGATTCATCATGAGCTACGAGGTGTGCGCCTTGAACGCGCACGGCGCGGGAGGCCGCACGCCGGACATGGCCTACTACGGGATGCGCGGCGAGTTCGATCGTCCGCATGGCGAGGCGTTCTACGGGACGAACGGGACGTTGATCTCGGACCGCATCGGATACGAGATCTACCCCGAGATGGACCCGCCCCCGCGGCGCGGAGAGGGCGAAGCTCCGGGAGCGAAGCCGGTCTACCGCTCGGAGCGCAAGGTCGTGAAGGGCCGGGACACGACCGACCTCCTGGTGAAGGACTTCGTCGAATGCGTCAAGAGCCGGCGAGCGCCGATGGCGTCCGCCGAGATCGGACATCGCTCGACGATCGTGCCCCATATCGGCAACATCGCCTACCGGACGGGCCGGAAGCTCCGTTGGAATGCCGAGAAAGAGGCGTTCGACGGCAACGAGCCCGAAGCGACGGCGCTCCTCGGCCGCCAGCATCGCAAGCCCTGGACGCTCGTCTAGGCGACCGGGGTTCCGCCATCGCGTCTACCACGGCCGGGCTGCGCGCGGCCGGTTCCTGGATGGACGTGGCGAGACCTCGATGTGGCAGCGGGGCGCATCGCCGAGGCGTTCGCAGCGCGCGTGCGCGCGAGCTCCAGCCATCTCCGCCACGAGGCTCTCGATCGCAAGGCAAACTTCGGGATGCAACCGGACGATGGCGGCGAACGGGCAGCTCGAGCCGTGGATGACGTAGGTGCCGTTTCCCCCGTTGCCGCGTTTCTCGATCTCCATGACCCCGCCGAGCTCCTTCAGGAGCGCCACCGTGGCCTGGACACGAGCAGCCAACGGCGCATCCCGATCGGCGGGACGAGCGGCCAGACGGCGGCCCGTCGTGCGGATCACGTCATTCAGGTCATCCCGCCCCAGGGTCCCCCCCAAGACATCCAGGAGCTGGTCCAGGAACGGAACATACCCTTCGGAGAAGAGCAGCTCCGCCCCCGGCGCAAGCTTGTAGGTGACGGCGGGTCGGCGCGCGCCGGGCCGCGCTCCCGTCCGCAGAACGAGCCCTTGGCGCTCGAGCTGCTGCACGTGGGGTCGGATCGCGTTGTCGGTGACGCCCAGCGCGGTGGCCAGCTCCTCGACGGTACGGTCGGCCGATCGCAGCCGGTCGATGATCTGGCCCCTGGTGCTCGTGAGGAGGGCTTTCCGCCAGCGTGTCAGCGCCACGGGTCGGCCGTCCCGCTCGGTGCCGGACAATAAGTCAAGGAAAAGCTTGACTTTATACCTCTCACGTCCTTATCTTAGCCAGTAAGCAGTGGTGATCATCCGTCCACGGCGAAGAACCACGGGTCGCACACTCACGGTCACCGAGACGCTGCGCCAGCGTATCCAAGCTGGCCTTCACCTCGGCACGCTCGTTCCGGGCGACCGGCTGCCCAGCATTCGCGCGGTTACCGGCGAGCTGCATGCGGGCTCGCGGATGGTAATGGCCGCCTACCGCCAACTCGCCGCGGAGGGCCTGGTCCGGCTCCAGGCGCGCTCGGGTGTTTTCATCGAGGCAGAGTCGCACCGCCGAGACGACCTGCTGCCGGAAGTGGCCACCTGGGTGATCGAGGTCTTTCTACGCGGTCTTGCGCGGAGCATCCCGCCGACAGAGCTGCGCCGGCAAGCGCGCCGCTGCCTCGACCGCGTCCGCGTCCGCGCCGCGTGTGTGGAGTGCAACCGCGATCAGCTCCATGCGCTCTGTCGTCAGCTCCATGACGACTATGGCTTTGACGCGGTGGGGCTCGACGTGAACGCGCTCGGGCCGGGGAAGCCGATCTCGCGATCCGCGGTCGAGGTCGACGTCATCGTCACCACTCGGTTCCATGCGGCGGAGGCACATCGCCTCGGCCGACGGCTGCACCGGCCGGTCATCGTGGTGGCCCTCGATACCGTGCTCGTGGCCGAAGTACGGCGCATGCTCGCGCAGGGAGGCGTATGGTGGGTTTGCACCGACCCTCGCTTCGCGGCGAAGCTGCCGTACCTCTTTCCCGGATCCTGCGTGAACCCCATCGTCGTCGGACGCGATTCGCTCGACGCCGTCCCCGCCGAGGCGATGGTGTACGCGACTCGCGCCGCGGCAGAGCGGCTACCGCAGGGCTGGCGCGCCGGACAGGTAGTGACGATACCTCGCGTCTTCTCGTCCGAAACGGCGCGCGCACTCCTGACGCTCCGCATCCGTCGAAACCTGGAGGCAGCACCGGCCTCCCGCGCCCACCGCCTCCGGTCGAGCGACAACAACAGTTGAGAGTTGTCGGCTTCATCTGCGCCCGAATGGGGATTTGTTTCGACCCTCGTTGACGCGGCGGTTGCGCACATCGAGCATGGTTCAAGGGACACGGGAGGTCTGTCATGAAGCGCTTCGCACTGTACGCATGCGGGATCGCGGCGATCGCGTTGGTGCTCGCTTGCCGACACCTCAAGCCTGAACCGAACGCGCCCCAGAACCCCGCCGTCAACAAGATCTCGGGCCGAACGGACATCGACGACAACGCGGACCGGCTGGTGAAGGAGGGCCGTCATGTCTTCCGCCACGACACCTTCGGCAGCGAGGATTTCTGGGGCGGACAGCTCCGCCTGAACGAAGCGATCTCCGGAGCGGAGCGGCACGGGGTGGGGCCCGGTCTGACGCCGCATCAGGCGCTCGCGCTCGGCCTCAAGGTCGACTTCGACGCGGTTCCCAAGGTGCTGGCGAAGGTCATGGGCCACGGCTCGGTGAGCCTGGACAAGGAAAAGACGACTCTCGAGCTGCTCAAAGCGGACGCCGTCGTCGGCGTCAAGGGCTTCTTCACCGATCCTCAGGACGGCCTGCACTTGACGTCGATCGGGATCACGTGTGCGATCTGCCACTCCACCGTCAACGACTCCTTCATGAAGGGGATCGGTGAGCGTCTCGACGGCTGGCCGAACCGCGATCTCGACGTGGGCGCCATCGTCGCGCTCGCTCCGAGCCTGAAGCCGTTCGAGCAGGAGCTGCAGCTCGACGACGCGACCATCCGGAAGGTGCTCAAGAGCTGGGGCCCGGGCAAGTACGACGCCGAGCTGAACCAGGACGGCCAGGGCTTTCGACCCGACGGCAAGACGGCGGCCACGCTCATCCCGGCCGCGTTCGGCCAGGCGGGCGTCAACCTTCACACGTACAGCGGGTGGGGCTCGGTCACGCACTGGAACGCCTACGTGGCCAACACCCAGATGCACGGGAAAGGGACCTTCTTCGACCCGCGCATGAACGATCCGAAGCAGTTCCCGGTCGCCGCGCGCGCCAACCACTGGAACATGCGTAACCAGCCGGACCTGATCACGTCGAAGCTGGCCGCTTTGCATTTCTACCAGCTGGCGATCCCCGCCCCCAAGCCCAAGGCAAGCACGTTCGACGCGGCGGGGGCGGGCCGTGGCCAGGCCGTCTTCAACGGCAAGGCGCAGTGCGCCCGCTGTCACGTGCCGCCGCTTTTCACCGAGCCCGGCTGGCCCATGCACACCGCCTCCGAGATGGGGATCGACGACTTCCAGGCCAGCCGCTCGCCCGACAAGAAGTTCTACCGGACGACACCGCTCAAAGGGCTCTTCGTACGAGAGAAGGGTGGCTTCTACCACGACGGCCGCTTTGCCACCTACGCGGATGTGATCGCGCACTACCAGATGCTTCTGCATCTCGACCTGACGGCGCAGGAAAAAGAGGATCTCATTCAGTACCTGAAATCGCTCTGATGGGCCGGTTGGCCCGCATTCACGAGGAGTGACGACGTGAATGCACGACGGCAGTTCCCCGGTCAGGTCAAGAGGTCATAGACATGTCGACACGTGCGAGCGTCAAGGGCCATCCCATCCATGCGATGCTGGTTCCGCTGCCGATGGCCATCTGCTGTTGACCGCACTGGGCGTAGTCCTCATTGGCATCTCGGGATGGCTGGGGGGTGAGATGGTGTACGTAGGCGGTGTGGGCGTGGCTCCGGCCGCCCGGGAGACAGCGGGCCCCCGTCCAAGGTGATGGTGGCGCCTTACGGCCGCGCTGGAGGATAATCACGCCCGTCAAAATGATGAAGAGACGCCGCCGGCTGGGCTCGACGGGCCTGGTCTTGCTGCTTGCGTCGAGCAGCGCCGCCGCCCCCGCTTCGTCCTGGCGCATCGAGCGCGGCGACGTGCACATTCTCGTTCCCTTGAAGCCGGGGGGCGCCTTCTCCGCGACCACACCTTCTCTCAGCGGGTCCCTGATCCTCGAGCCGGCAAAGCCGGCGCGCCTCACGGGCGAGATCTCGATGGACCTCGCGACGATCGATACCGGCATCGGCCTGCGCAACCAGCACCTGCGCGAGAAGTACCTCGAAGTGGCGAAGGGCAAGGGTTTTGACCGGGCGGTCTTGTCGCAGATCAATCTGAACGACGCGGACGGCGAAGCCTTCGAAGGTCGCACCGCTTTCACCGGCATGCTTCTGCTCCATGGGGTGCTGCATTCTGTGGAAGGGACCGCGGAGATCCGTCGTGACGGTCTGGGTCGACGCGTGCGGGCGGAGTTTCCGCTGGTCCTCCCGGACTTCGGGATAACCCCGCCGGAGTACCTCGGCGTCGGGGTCGGGAGCAGGCTGCTCGTCAAGACGCAGTTTACCGCGATGCCCGCGCGCGAGCCGGCAAAGTGAGACGGGCCGCGGCGGTCGTTCTCGCCGCGCTCTCTCTTCTCGCCCCCGCCGGCCGCGCCGTCGCCGAGCCGATCTTCCTCTCGCGTCAGTACGTGCGTTGCACGGGGTGTCACTATTCCCCGACCGGAGGCGGGCTGCTGACGCCGTACGGGCGGTCGCTCTCGCGGGAGGAGCTGTCCACGTTCGGCAAGAGCCGCGGCTCGGGACCGTCGGGGCGCGAGCACGAGTTCCTGTTCGGCGCGCTCGGTGACGCTCTGCGACCGGTGAGCGTCGGCGCGGAGCTGTGGCCCGCCCATCTCGACGTCGACGCGGCCGGGTTCAACTCGACGCGCAACTTCCTGATGAACGCGGACGTCACCCTCGCCTTCCGGCACGAGAGCTGGACGGCTTACGGCGAGCTTGGACGCCAGCCGCGCGGCGGCGACACCCGAATCGCCTCGTTCGAGCACTGGCTCGGGTACCAGACGAGGCATCTGGGAGCTCGCGCCGGCCGTTTCCTGCCCGCATACGGCGTCCGGCTCGCCGACCACACCTCGTTCACCCGGGCGACGCTGGGCCTCGACACCAATGACCAGGTCTACGCTCTCGAGCTCAGCTATACGGACGACCGCCATCTCCTGCAGGTATCCGTCGGCGAGCACGCCGACGGGGATCGCGCTTTTACGACCACCGGGCGCTGGCAATTCGACCTGACCCCGCGCACCGTGCTGGTGGCGTCCGGCCTCTTCCGTGACGCCTCGAGTCTCGGCCCCCGCGGTGGCTCGGCCGGCCTCGCCATAGGAATAGCTCCGAGCGCTCGTTTGACCATATGGGCCCAGGGGGACGCCCGGTTCCGCTCGGCGACGACGTCCGGGAAGCGCGCCTACACGCTGCTGAGCGACGCGGCGTTCGAGGTCTATCGCGGCGTGTGGCTCAAGCTCTCGCCCCAGCTCCTCACCGAGTTCGGCGATGCGTCGGCGGGTGTCGTGCGATTCGTGGTCGGGCTCAACCTGCTGCCGAGGACGCATTGGAACGTGGTGCTGAACTGGTACCATGACCGCGATCGCAAGACGGATGGTTCTGCGCGAACCCTGCTGGCCCAGCTGCACCTTTACCTCTGAGCTGAGGTTGACACGGCCGCGCCAAAGTCCTATTAGGTTCGGGACGCGGTAATTTTCGAAATGGGAATGAGGAGCCCTCGGGTCCTACGGTCGGCCGGAGCCGCCATCGCCGCGATCAGCATCGGAGGGGCGATGGCCCTGGCGCGGGGCCCGGCCGCGGCGCCGCCCGACCCCCCGATCGACTTCGTCCGCGACGTCCAGCCCATCCTCTCCGCCTCGTGCGTCAAGTGCCATCGGGCGTCACGGCCGGAGGGCGGCCTCCGGCTCGACACCCGGGAAGGCCTGCTCGAGGGCGGAGACTCGGGCGGGGCCGTCGTGCGCGGCGATGGGAAGGGCAGCTTGGTCTACGAGCGGCTGATGGCGAAGGATCCGGAGGAGCGGATGCCACAGCGCGCCGATCCGCTCGCGCCCGCCCAGGTCGAGACGCTGCTGCGGTGGATCGACGACGGCGCCCCCTGGCCGGACGGAGTGGTGGTCCGGATGGCGCCGGCCGCCCGCGCCCGCGCCACCGCGACGCGGCCGCTGGTCGCGCATACGGCCGGCGCTCGGGCCGACGGCCCGCTCGTCTCGTTCAACAAGGACGTGCGCCCGATCCTGGCCGACAACTGCTACGCCTGCCACGGGCCGGACCGGAACCGCCGGCAGAGGGGCCTGCGGCTCGACCGCGAGGAGGTCGCGAAGGCGGCGCTGCCCTCGGGCCAGGTGGCGATCGTCCCCGGCAGTCTCGAGAAGAGCGAGCTGTTCCGGCGCATCACGGACCCGGACGAGAAGAGGCGAATGCCTCACGTGTCGAGCGGCAAGGACCGCCTCGCCGCGTCCCAGATCGAGACGATCCGCCGCTGGATCGAACAGGGTGCCGAGTGGGAGCCTCACTGGTCCTACATCCCGCCCACCCGGCCGCCGCTGCCGGCGCTGAAGCGCGCCGAGTGGCCGAAGAACCCGGTCGACGCCTTCGTCCTCGCCGGCATCGAGAAGCAGGGCCTCTCACCCTCCCCTGAGGCCGCACCTGGCGAGCTGCTGCGGCGGCTGAGCTTCGACCTCACCGGCCTGCCGCCGACGCCGAACGAGGTCCGGGCCTTCGTCGCCGAGACGACGCCGGGCGCGTACGAGCGGCAGGTGGACCGGCTGCTCGCCTCCCCGCGGTTCGGCGAGCGCATGGCCGCCCATTGGCTCGACCTCGTGCGCTACGCCGACAGCGCCGGCTACCACAGCGACAACCCCCGCACGGTCTGGCGCTATCGCGACTTCGTCATCGGCGCCTTCAACCGGAATCTCCCCTTCGACCAGTTCACGGCCGTGCAGCTTGCCGGCGACCTGCTGCCGGATGCCTCGATGGAGCAGCGAATCGCCTCCGGCTACAACCGGCTCCTCCAGACGACGGAGGAGGGCGGGGCCCAGCCCAAGGAATACCGCGCGATCTACCTCGCCGACCGGGTGCGGAACACCTCGGCCGTCTGGCTCGCGGCGACCGTGGGCTGCGCGCAGTGCCACGACCACAAGTTCGACCCGTACCTCGCCAAGGACTTCTACAGCTTCGGAGCCTTCTTCGCGGACGTGAAGGAGAAGCCCGTGGGGCGCCGCGATCCGGATTACCTTCCGGACGAGAGCCAGCGCCCCGCGCTCGAGGCGGTCAACGCCGAGATCGAGCGCCTCCGCAAGGAGCTGGAGAGGGACACCCCCGAGCTCGAGGCCGCCCAGGAGCGCTGGGAAAGAACGCTCGGCGGCAAGCGCCGGTATAGCTGGACGGTCCTCGAGCCCGTCGAGGCGTCTTCCGCCAACGGCACGCGCGTGCTCCTCCAAGGCAACGACTTCTCGCTCATCGCCACCACCGCCTCCGGTCCGAAGCCGCCCCGCGACACCTACACGGTCCGCTTCAAGACCGCGCTCAAGGGCATGACCGCCTTCCGTCTCGAGCCCCGGACCTTCGAGGAGCTGCCGAAGGGCGGGCCGGGCCGCGACCCCGAGGGCGGCTTCGTCGTCTCCGAGCTCGTGATCCGGGACGCCGCCGGCCGAAAGATCCCGCTCCGCAATGCGACCGCATCGACCCCGATCGCCGGACGGGGTGCGCCGTTCAGCCCGGCGGCCGCCATCGACGGAACGACCTCCGGGGGCGGATGGGCACTCCGGGCGGCCGATGGCCTGGAGCATCGCCTGGTCGTGGAAGCCGTGGAGCCGGTGGGCAGCGGCGCGGAGACGACACTCACCGCCGTGATCTACCAGAACGCGGGACGCCTCCGCACGCTCGGGCGGTTCCGCTTGTCCGCCACCACCGACCCCGGGCCCGTCCTCACCGAACCGGGACGCGAGGTCCCGAAAGACCTCCTCGAGGTCGCGGCGAAGGATCGGGCGAGCCGCACGAAGGAGGAGCAGGAAACCCTCACTAACTTCCACCGGCAGGTCGCGCCGGAGCTGGCGCCCGTGCGCACCGCGCTCCGCGCGGCGGAGGTGCGGAAGGCGGACCTCGTCAAGGACATCCCGCAGTCGCTCGTCACGACCGCCCAGGAGCCGGAGCCGGTGCGGATCCTGCCCCGCGGGAACTGGCTGGACGAGTCCGGCGAGGTCGTCGAGCCCGCCGTCCCGCACTTCCTGCCCGAGATCGAGACCGGCGGGCGGCGAGCCACGCGGCTCGACCTCGCCCGCTGGCTGACCTCGCCCGACAACCCGCTCACCGCCCGCGTCTTCGTGAACCGCCTGTGGAAGCTGTTCTTCGGCCAGGGGCTCGCCCGAAGCCTCGAGGACCTGGGCTCGCAGGGGGAATGGCCGACCCACCCGGAGCTGCTGGACTGGCTGGCCGTGGAGTTCATGGAGAGCGGGTGGGACGTGAAGCGACTGGTCCGGACCCTCGTCACCTCGGCCGCCTACCGGCAGACCTCGCGGCCCTCGCCCGAGCTGCTCGATCGCGATCCCGCCAACCGGCTCTACGCCCGCCAGGCCCGCTTCCGGCTCGACGCCGAGATGGTTCGCGACAATGCGCTGGCCGTCAGCGGTCTGCTGTCGAGCCGGATGGGCGGCCCGAGCGTCCAGCCCTACCAGCCGAGGGGCTACTGGGCCTATCTCAACTTTCCGCCCCGGGAGTGGGACGACTCGACCGGCGAGGACCAGTACCGCCGTGGGATCTACACGTGGTGGCAGCGCACGTTCCCGCAGCCGAGCCTCGTCGCCTTCGACGCGCCCTCGCGCGAGGAGTGCACGGCCGAGCGCACTCGCTCCAACGTGCCCCAGCAGGCGCTGGTGCTGCTGAACGACCCGACCTACGTGGAGGCCGCGCGCGTCTTCGCGGAGCGGATCGTTCGGGAGGGCGGTGCGAGCTTCGAGGGCCGGCTGCGCTGGGCCTACGAGCGGGCGCTCGCCCGGCCGCCGCGGGAGGAGGAAGCGCGCATCCTCGGGGAGCTTCTCCGGAAACACGCCGCCCAGTACCGCGCCGACCCGCGGTCCGCGGCCCTGCTCGTGGGCGCCGGACTCGCCCCGGTGCCGAAGGACCTGGACGTCGTGGAGCTGGCGGGCTGGACCTCGGTGGCGCGGGCGATCCTGAACCTGCCCGAGATGATCACGAGGTCATGAGCAGCGAGTGAGGGCATGATGGAGATCCTGACCGACGACATCCGGGCGATGCGGGAGCGCTTCACGCGGCGCGCGTTCCTCGGCCAGTCCGGAGCAGGCCTGGGCGCGCTGGCCCTGGGCGCGCTGCTCGATCCGAAGCAGCTCTGGGCGGAGAACGACCGCGCGCGAGGGATCCTGTCGAGCCTGCACTTTCCGCAGCGGGCCAAGCGGGTGATCCATCTCTACCAGGCGGGCGGCCCGTCGCACCTGGAGCTGTTCGATTACAAGCCGAAGCTGGCCGAGATGAACGGCGGGCCCATGCCCGAGTCCTTCACCAAGGGCCAGCCGATCGCCCAGCTCCAGGGCAAGCCGTTGCGCTGCTTCGGGCCCCAGCATCCCTTCCAGCGCTGGGGCCGGTCGGGGCAGGAGATCTCCAGCCTGCTGCCCCACATCGGCTCCATCGCCGACGAGATCTGCATCGTGCGCTCCATGCAGACCGAGCAGATCAACCACGACCCCGCCCACACCTTCATGAACACCGGCACCCAGATATCGGGCCGGCCCTCCGCCGGCTCCTGGATCTGGTACGGGATCGGGGCCGAGGCCGAGGACCTCCCGGGCTTCGTGGTCCTCACCTCCCACGGGCGCGGAGGGCAGATGCAGCCCATCGCCGCCCGGCAGTGGCACAGCGGCTTCCTCCCGAGCCGCTTCCAGGGCGTGCAGTTCCGATCGAAGGGGGACGCGGTGCTGTACCTGAGGGACCCCGAAGGCGTCGACCGCGAGCAGCAGCGCGACGTGATCGACGCCGTGGAGGCCCTCACGAAGAGCCAGCCCGACGGTGTCGACGACCCCGAGGTCTCGGCGCGCCTCAGCCAGTACGAGATGGCGTTCAAGATGCAGACCAGCATCCCCGCCCTCACCGACTTCTCCAGCGAGCCGCGGCATGTCCTCGATTCCTACGGCGTCGACCGGATGGACGGCTCCTTCGCCGGCAACTGCCTCCTCGCCCGGCGCCTGGCCGAGCGCGGCGTCCGGTTCATCCAGCTCTACCACCGCGACTGGGACCACCACAGCCGTCTCAAGGCCGACATCGTGATGAAGGCCCGGGAGGTGGACCAGGCCTCGGCCGCCCTGGTCAAGGACCTCAAGCAGCGCGGCATGCTCGACGAGACGCTCGTGATCTGGGGCGGCGAGTTCGGGCGGACGCCGATGGCGCAGGAGGACGGGCGCGACCACCACATCAAGGGCTTCTCGATCTGGCTGGCCGGGGGTGGCATCCGGGGAGGGATGACCCACGGCGCGACCGACGAGCTGGGCTACCAGGCGGTGCAGGACGTGGTCGCCGTCCACGATCTGCACGCCACGATGCTGTACCTGCTCGGGATCGACCACACTCGGCTGACCTTCAAGCTGCTGGGGCGGGACTTCCGACTGACGGACGTGCACGGAGAGGTAGTGAAGCCGATCCTGGCCTGATCCTTCTGCCCACCGGCTTCACGCCGTCGGTTCGTAGCCCAGCAGGACATTCCCATTTCGGAAGGTCCGCGTCTTGGTGGGCTTCAAGGCCAGCCTCCTCTTGATGCCGTCGAACATCGTCCTCCCCTGGCCAAGAACGACGGGAATCACCACCATCTGGTATTCATCGATCACACCCTCCGGCGCCAGTTGCGAAACGATGCTTCCGCTTCCCATGAGCACCATGTCCTTCCCGGGTGCTTTCTTCATCTTTCGGACTTCCGCCGCGATGTCCCCCTTCACCAGCTTCGTGTTGTTCCACGACGCCTTGGCGAGGGTGCGCGAAAACACGACCTTCGGCAGATTGTTCATCCCTGCGGCCACAACAGGATCATTCTTGATCGCAGCCGGCGTCGGCCAGTAGCTGGCCATGAGCTCATAGGTAACCCTGCCGAACAACAGCTCGCCGCCGCCACTGGCATTGCCGGCGACGAATGCTTTCCACTCCGGATCCTGCTCGCGCTCGTGGGCCCAGCTCATGTCGCCGTTCATGTCTGTAAAGTAACCATCCAGCGTCACGTTATTGAAAACGATCAGTCTTCGCATGTTTCTCTCCTTACTGGCATGGAAGAGGTGAGATGATAGGTGCCGAGGTCGCTCTCGTCCTCATCGGCATCACGATCGCCTGCGCCGTACCCGCGGCGCGCGCGACCCGGTTCCGGCGTCCCTGATGGCTGAGTAGGAAACAGCGAACTCTCCGGAACTCTCCGCCTTCCGGGTGCGTTTCCGACAGCGAGATCGCCCGCCTCGAAGGAGGTCCGATGCCATCGCTCCTCTACGACGTACGCTTCGCGCTCCGCTCGCTGGCGAAGAGACCGGGCATGAGCTTCCTCATGGTCGTGACCCTGGCCGTGGGCCTCGCCGCCAACGGCGTCATCTTCAATATCCTGGACGCGATGGTCCTGCGCCCGTTCGACTTCCCCAATACCTCGCGCCTCGTCCGTATCTGGGAGACGGCCCCCGATTCCGACGGGATCGATCGCGAGAACGTGTCGGCGGCCAACCTGCTCGACTGGCAGGCTCAGGGACGGGGTGCGCTCGCCGAGATGATAGCCCTCGACGAATGGGAGGCCAACCTGCGCACCGCCGCGGCCTCGGAGCACATCGAAGCGACTCTGGTGTCGCCCGGCTTCTTCGAGGCGCTGGGCGTGGCGCCCGCCGCCGGACGCGCGTTCGTCGCGGAGGACGCGCAGAAGGGGCAGGACCGCCGCGTGATCCTCGGCGACGCCCTGTGGCGCCGGAGCTTCGGGGGCGCGCCGATGGTAGGCCGGACGGTGACCCTCAACATGGAGCCCTACGAGGTGGTGGGCATCGCCCCGCCGCGGTTCCAGTTCCCGAACGGCGCGCAAGCCTGGGTCCCGATGACGCTGCCCGCAGCCGCGGAGGCGCGGCGCGACGTCCACCAGCTGACGGTGCTCGGCCGCCTGGCCGAGGGCGGCACGATGGAGCAGGCGCGGGCCGAGCTCGGCGTCGTCGCGCGCCGGCTCGAAAAGGACCACCCGCAGACCAACACCGCCCGCGGGATCACGATCGCCTCCTTCAACATCGGCTTCGGTGACCCGGTGCTGCCCAACATCCTGGTGATCTGGCAAGCGGCCGCGGTGCTGGTGCTGCTGATCGCCTGCGTGAACGTCGCCAACCTCATCCTCGCGCGGGGCGCCGAGAGGCAGCGCGAGCTGGCGCTGCGCCTGGCCCTCGGCGCGGGGCGCGGCCGCATCGTCCGCCAGCTCCTCACCGAGGGCGTCGTGACCGCGATGGCGGCGGTCGCGCTCTCCATGCCGCTCGTGGCCCTGGGCGCGCGGGCGGTGCGCGACAACATGCCCGCCGCGCTCCTGCGTTACTTGCCGGGCTGGGAGCACCTCGGCGGCGACTGGCGCACGCTCGTCTTCAGCAGCGGGCTCGCGATCCTCGCCGCGGGGCTCTTCAGCGCCATTCCCGCGCGTCGCGCCTCGCGGGCGTCGCTGAGCGACGTGCTGCACGACGGCGGGCGCACGGCCACGGCCGGCGTCCGGCGCCAGCGCGGCCGGAACGCGCTCGTCGTCTTCCAGATGGCGGCGGCGCTCGTCCTGGTGGCGACCGCGGGTCTCGCCGTGCGTTCCGCCCTGGGCCTGCTGCGCGGGCCGCAGGGGTACGACCCCGACCGGCTGCTGACCTTCGAGGTGAGGCTCTCCGACCGCACGTACGCCGAGCCCGCCCGGCGCCTCGCCTTCGTCCGCGACGTCCGGACTCGGCTGGGCATGCTGCCGGGCGTCACCGACGTCACCGCGGCCAACGTGCTGCCCGCGCGCGCCGGCAACAACACGCGCGGCGTCGAGATCGAGGGCCAGCCGCTCGCGAAAAACGCCGATCCGCCGTCGGTGGACGCCCGATGGGTCGAGCCGAACTACTTCGCGACCATGCGCCTGCCGATCGTCCAGGGCCGCGGGATCGAGGAGAGTGACGACCAGAAGTCGCGGCCGGTCGCGGTGGTCAGCCGGTCGTTCGCGCGGCGCTTCTGGCCGGGCCGGGATGCCATCGGGAAGCGCTTCCGCACCGTCGACTCGGCGAGTGAAACGCCCTGGCTGACCGTGGTGGGGATCTCGGGCGACGTGATCCACCAGTGGGCGATGCGGCGCGACTACCCGACGATGTACCGCCCGATGCGCCAGGAGCCGCGCACGCGCCTGGCCTTCGCCCTGCGCACGGCGGGCGATCCCGACGCGCTGACCCCGGCGGTGGGGCGCGCGCTGATGGACGTGGACCCCGACCAGCCCGCGGACGACGTCCTGAGCATGCGCGGCGCGATCGCGCGGGGGACGATCGGCATGCAGTACGTGGCGGGAATCATGGCCGCCTTCGGCGTCCTCGCGCTGGTGCTCGCGCTCAGCGGCGTCTACGGCGTCCTCTCGTACCGCGTCAGCCTGCGCACGACCGAGATCGGCGTGCGGATGGCCCTGGGCGCAACGCGCGGGCACGTGCTGAAGCTCACGCTCGGCCAGGCGGGGCGGCTGTCGGCGATCGGGCTGGGCGTGGGCGCGGTGCTCGCGTTCGGCACCGGCCGGCTGCTCTCGTCGGCGCTCCGGGGGGCGGTCGCTTCCGATCCCGCCCTGCTTCTCGTCGCGACCGTCGCGCTGGCGTTCTCGGCCCTGCTCGCGGCCTGGATACCGGCCCGGCGGGCGATGAGCGTCGAGCCCGCGACCGCGCTGCGGGCGGAGTAAGCGCTCACCCTTTTACTCGAGTAGACGCCTGAGGATCCGCACGAGCGCTCGCTCTTCGCGGAGAGAGAGGCGTTCGAGGGCGGCCGGCGGGGCCGTCATGCGATCGAGGAGGAGGGCGCGGAGCCGAGAGCCGGTGGGGGTGAGGACCAGTACCTTCACCCGGCGGTCCCCGGCCGACGGGCGGCGACGCACGAGACCTCGGGATTCGAGCCGGTCCACGAGCCCCGTGACGTTCGACGCGTCGCAGGCGAGGGTCTCGGCAAGCTGCCCCATGGGAATGGGTCGCTCCGGCTCGATCAGGTGGAGCACGTGACACTGGGCAGGCGAGAGCCGGAGCTCGGCGGCCAAGGGGGGGAGGTTCGCCCGCTGGGCGAAGAACAGCCTGACCAGGAGCGGCCACGCTCCGCTGGGGGGGGGAGTCGCGGGCTTCATCCAGGACAGTATAGTTCATTACAGGATGGTTGACAACCTCAAGTATTAGGCGTAGATTCCATGTATGGCACACCTCAGGCTGGTTCCACTCGACGGTGTCGTGGTCTTCCCCGGCATGCCGGTGACGCTCCCGGCCGACGTCGCCGGCGACACCCGCGTGCTCCTCATCCCGCGGCGAGGGAGCGGCTACGCCAAGGTCGGCGTGGTCGCCGAAGTGACGGAGCGCGTCGCCCTCGGCGTACGTGGAGTCGCCTCGTTCATGCCGCGGCACCGGGGCGTGCCCGGCGCGGCGCACACCGGGCCGGATGGCGTCCTGCGCGTGGAAGTCGACGAGCGTCCGGACCGGGCCCCCTCGCCGAGCCTCACCCGCGAGCTCGAGCGCGAGTACCGGGCGGTGGTGGAGGAGATTCTCGAGCTCCGCGGCGACGATGGCCGGATCAGCGCGTTCGTCCGGTCCATCACCGATCCGGGCTCCCTGGCGGACACGGCCGGCTACTCCCCGGACCTGAACTTCGAGCAGAAGCTGGAGCTGCTCGAGGCCCTGGACGTGGTCGAGCGGCTGACCCTCGCCCTCCGGCTCCAGCAGGACCGGCTGGCGGAGCTGCGCGTTCGGAAGCGCATCCGCGACGAGGTGGAGTCGGGGGTGCAGAAGCAGCAGCGCGAGTACCTGCTGCGTCGGCAGATGGAGGCGATCCGCAAGGAGCTCGGCGAAAACGAGGGTTCGGTGGCCGAGGAGTATCGGAAGAAGATTGCCACCGCGGCCATGCCGGAGGCGGTCCAGAAGCAAGCCGAGCGTGAGTTGGCGCGGTTCGAGCGGATGGGGGACTCGAACGCCGAAGGGTCGTTGATCCGGACCTATCTGGACTGGCTGCTCGCGGTTCCGTGGTCGAAGCGATCGGAGGAGCGCCTGGATCCCGAGCACGCGCGCGAGGTGCTGGACGCCGATCACGCCGGCCTCGACGACGTGAAGCGGCGCATCACCGAGTATCTGGCCGTCCGGAAGCTGCGCGCGGAGCGCGGCCTCACCGACGATCGCCGGTCGGGCGCCATCCTGACCCTGATCGGCCCTCCCGGGACCGGCAAGACGTCGATCGGGGAGTCGATCGCGCGGGCCACCGGCCGGAAGTTCGTCCGCATGTCCCTGGGCGGCGTCCGTGACGAGGCCGAGATCCGGGGGCATCGCCGCACCTATATCGGCGCCCTGCCCGGCCGGCTCGTGCGCGCCCTGAGGGACGCGGGCACGATGAACCCGGTGATCATGCTGGATGAGGTCGACAAGCTCGGAGCGGACTGGCGCGGGGATCCGTCGTCGGCGCTCCTCGAGGTGCTGGACCCCGCGCAGAACCATGGCTTCCGGGATCACTACCTCGACGTGGAGCTGGACCTGTCCCAGGTGCTGTTCCTCGCGACCGCCAACGTGGCGGATACGATTCCGGGACCGCTGCTCGACCGGATGGAGGTGATCCGGTTCGACGGCTACACGACCGAGGAGAAGGTGGCCATCGCGCGCGACTACCTGTGGCCGCGCCAGGTGGAGCGGAACGGCCTGCATCCCACCGACGTCGCGATCGACGCCGACGTGCTCCGGTTCGTCGTCACCAACTACACGCGGGAGGCGGGCGTTCGTCAATTGGAGCGCGAGCTGGGCACCGTGTTGCGCAAGACGGCCTCGCGGATCGCCGCCGACCATCAGCCGAGGCCGGTGGTCATCGACTCCGCCGCCGTGCTGGAGGCGCTGCGGCGGCCGAAGTTCCATCAGGAGGTCGCGGCGCGCACCGGCGTCCCCGGCGTGGCCACCGGTCTCGCCGTCACCGGCGCGGGCGGAGACGTCCTCTTCGTCGAGGCGGCGTCGATGGCCGGCAAGGGTGGGCTCGTGCTCACCGGGCAGCTGGGCGACGTCATGAAGGAATCCGCCCGCATCGCCCTCACCTACGTGCAGAGCCACGCCGCCGAGCTCGGCATCGAGGAGCGGAGCTTCGATGGGCGCGAGTTCCACGTGCACGTGCCCGCGGGCGCGATCCCCAAGGATGGGCCCAGCGCGGGCGTGACCATGGTCGCGGCGCTCACGTCGCTCCTCACCGGTCGTCCCCTCAAGACCACGGTGGGCATGACGGGCGAGGTCACGCTGCAGGGGCGGGTGCTGCCCATCGGCGGGCTCAAGCAGAAGGTGCTCGCCGCGCACGCGGCCGGCCTGACGGAGGTGATCCTCCCCGAGCGCAACGCGCCTGACCTGGACGACGTGCCGTCGGATGTCCGCGCGCACATGCAGTTTCATCCCGTGAAGTCGGCGGACGAGATGCTCGCGCTCGCGCTGGAGCCGCGCGCGCTCGCGATGGCGGCGTAGCCGGAGCGGCGCGGAACCGGATGGCGAGCGACCGGGATTCACCTCACGAGAGCGGTCTCGACCTCTTGGCGCGTGGGCATGCTCGGCTGGGCCCCGGCGCGCGTGACGCACAGGGCGCCCGCGGCCACGGCGAGGCGACCCGCCTCCGGCAAGGGCCGACCCTCGGCCAGGGCCACGGCCAGGGCCGCGTTGAAGGCGTCTCCGGCCCCGGTCGCGTCGACCGCTTCGACCCGCAGCGCCGGCCAGAACGCCTGTCCATCCGCCTCCACGAGGAGGGCCCCCGCGTCTCCCATCTTCACGATGACGCGCAGGCGGCTGCCGTTCGCCAGGCTCCGCGCGGCGTGCTCGGCCTGTCCGCCGACCGCGCGACCCGTGAGCGCCTGGAGCTCGCTCTGGTTCGGGGTGAGGAAGTCCACGCACTTCAGCAGTGAGGCGGGGAGGGGCTGGGCGGGGGCGGGGTCGAGGATCACGGTCGCGCCGCCGTCGCGGGCGATGCGCGCCGCGGCCAGGACGACGCCCAGCGGCACCTCGAGCTGGAGCAGGACCACGGCCGCGGCGGCGATCCTCGCCTCGTGGGCCTGCACGAGCTCGGGGGTGAGGCGGGCGTTGGCTCCGGCTACCACCACGATCTGGTTCTCGCCCGACGCGTCGAGCGTGATCAGGGCCAGGCCTGTCGGCGCTTCGGCGTCGCGGTGGACCGGCGAGACGTCGACACCCGCGCTCCGGAGGCTCTGCGCGAGCCGCTCGCCGTACGCGTCCCGTCCGATGCAGCCCAGCATCGCCACCCGGCCCCCCAGCCGGGCCGCGGCGTAGGCCTGGTTGGCGCCCTTGCCTCCAGGGTGAACGGCGAAATCGAGGGCGGTCACGGTCTCGCCCGGTGCGGGAAAGCGCTCGAGCCGCGTCACGAGATCGGCGTTGAGGCTGCCCACCACCACGATCTCCGATCTCATTGGCCCTCTCGCCCCTGGCTTCGGTTCCGATAGCGGTCGATCACGACCGCGGCCACGATCACGCAGCCGGTGATGAGCCGCTTCACCGGCTCCGCGGCGCCCATCTGCGCGAGGCCGGTGCCCAGCACGGCGATGATGACGACCCCGAACAGCGAGCGTACCACCGAGCCGCGGCCGCCCATGAGGCTCGTGCCGCCGATCACCACGGCCGCGATCGCCTGCAGCTCCAGGCCGCTGCCCGCGTTGGGATCGGCGGAAGCGAGCCGCGCCGTGTGCACGACCGCCGCCAGCCCCGCGAGCAGTCCGCTCGCCGCAAAGACGATCCATTTGATCGGCCGGGGATCGATGCCAGACAGGCGCACGGCCTCCTCGTTCGTGCCGATCGCCACCACGTAGCGGCCGAAGAGCGTTCGCGACAGGACGATCTGGCCCACGGCCGCCGCGGCCAGGGCGACGAGCGTGGCCGGGGAGAGGCCCAGGACGGTCGTCTCGGCGATCCATTCCACGCGCGCTCCGAGATAGGCGGTCTGGGAACGGCTGACGGTGTAGGCGGTGCCGCGGGCGATCTCCATCATGCCCAGGGTCACGATGAACGAGGGCAATCGGACATACACGCTCAAGGCGCCGTTCAGCGCGCCGCACAGCAGGCCCGTGAGCAGCGTGGCCAGGAGGCCCGCGGGCAGGGACAGCCCCAGGGGGCCGAGCGCGGCCCCGAGCACCGCGCCCGCGAGCCCGAGCACGGAGCCGACGGAGAGGTCGATGCCGGCCAGGATGAGCACGAAGGTCATCCCCACCGCCACGAGGATGGCCGCGGGCACCTGGCTGGCGATCACGGCAAAGGTCGCGCGGGAGAGGAAATGGTCGGTCAGGGCGCCGAAAGCCAGCACGAGCGCGCCGAGCGCCACGCCCAGGCCGAGGTACTCGCGCCACGCTCCGCTCACGCGGCTCCCTTCCCGCCGGCATGGTCCCGCAGCGCGGCCACCAGGATCGCGTCCTGGTCGAACCCCTCCCGGCCGAAGGTCGCGGCGACGCTCCCCGCCGAAAGCACCACGATCCGGTCGCAGAGCGCTCGCAGCTCCTCGATCTCCGAGGAGACCACGAGGACGGCCTTGCCGGCGGCCGCCAGCTCTTGCAAGTGCTCGTGGATCTCCGCTCGCGCCGCGACGTCGACACCCCGCGTGGGCTCGTCGCAGAGAAGGACGTCGAAGTCGCGGTCGAGCCAACGCCCCAGGACCACCTTCTGCTGGTTGCCGCCCGAGAGCTGGCGCACGGGCTGCTCGAGGGAAGCGCACTTCACGCCGAGCCGCGACGCCAGCGTGCGCGCCGCCGCCGTCTCGGCCTCGGGCCGCACGAAGCCGCGACGACAGAGCTCGCTCAGCCGAGCCAGGGTGAGGTTCGCGCGGACGGACAGGGGCAGGAGCAGGCCCTCGTCCTTGCGGTTCTCGGTCACGAGCGCGATCCCATGGGCAACGGCCTGCTTCGGGCTCGTGAAGAATCGAGGCAGGCGCCGGCCCCGGAGCTCGATCTCGCCCCCCTCGACGCGGTCCGCCCCGAAGAGGGCCCGCACCGTCTCCGTCCGCCCTGAGCCCATGAGCCCGGCCAGGCCCAGGATCTCGCCTCGCCCCAGCTCGAAGCTCACGTCCCGGAGCACCCGGCCCCGCCGCAGGCCGCGGATCCGGAGCACGGGTTCGCCGCTCGGCGTCGGCCGAGCATCCCTCGGCGGCCGCGACCCGGCGTCGCGGCCGACCATGAGCTGCACGAGCTCCGCGCTCGTCGCCTCTCCGCGCTCCCGCGTGGCCACGACCCGGCCGTCCCGGAGCACGGTGACGCGGTCGGCGAGGCGTCGGACTTCCTCGAGCCGATGTGAGGCGTAGAGGATCGCGGCGCCCTCCGCCTTGAGCCGCTCCATCTCGGCGAAGAGCCGCTCGGCCTCGTGCTCGCTCAGGGCGGCGGTCGGCTCGTCGAGGATCAGCACGCGGCACGGCCGGGCCAGGGCGGCGGCCATCGCGAGCATCTGGCGCTGCCCGACGCCGAGGCTTCGGACGGGCCTCTCGAGGTCGATCCCCCGGAGGCCGACGCGGCCGAGGGCCGCGTGCGCCTGCTCTCGCAGCGCCCGGCGATCCACGAAGCCCAGCCGGCTCGGCCACGCACCCAAGAGCACCTGCTCGGCCACGGTCAAGCTCTCGACGAGGTTCAGCTCCTGGAGGACGATCGCCACCCCCCGACGCGCCGCTTCGGCTTTGCCGCTCGGCGCGTACGCGTGTCCCTCCCGGAGCATCCGGCCCGCGTCCGGCTTCGTGAGGCCGACGAGGATGCGCGCGAGCGTGCTCTTGCCGGCTCCGTTCTCGCCCACGAGGGCATGGACCTCGCCCCCCCGCAACTCGAGCGAGACATCCGCCAGGGCCGGCGTCGTGTAGGTCTTGGCCAGACTTTCGGCCCGCAGCAGCACCGCCGCCGGCATCGAGGTCAGCGCAGGGTCTCGGCGGTCACGAGGTCGACGGGCGTTTCCCGGTCGGCCGGTGGCGACTTCTTGTCGAGCGTCTCGAGCGCGTACTCGATGCCGAATACCGCGAGCTCGCCCGCGTGCTGGTCGGCGGTCGCCAACACCTGGCCTGTCTTCACGAGCTCGGCCACGGCCGAGATGTCGTCGAAGCCGACGATGCGCACCGCCCCTTCCTTCCCGGCGGCCTTGCGGGCCGCCACCGCCCCCAGGGCCATGTTGTCGTTGGCGCACAGGAAGGCCTTGAGCTCCGGGTGCTCGCCGAGGAGGGCGGCGGCCACTTGATTGGCCTTCGCCATCTCCCACTCTCCGGACTGCGAGGCCACGAGGCGAAGGCCCGCGGCCTCGATCGCGTCCTGAAAGCCCAGCTTGCGCTGCTGGGCGTTGAACGTGGTGGGCACCCCTTCGATGATCGCGACGGCGTCGCCCCTCTGCAACGTCCGGGCAAGGTGCTCCCCAACCTGCCGGGCCCCTTTGCGGTTGTCGGGGCCCACGAAGGGAATGCGCAGGCCGCGCTCGGCCAGGGCGGCGGCGTCCAGGCGGTTGTCGATGTTCACCACGACGAGCCCCGCGTCGGCCGCTCGCTTGCACGCGGCCACGAGCGCCTTCGAGTCGGCCGGGGCCAGGACGATGGCGTCGGCCTTTTGCGCAATCATCTGCTCGACCAGGCTGGCCTGCGCGTTCACGTCCAACTCGTCCTTGATGCCGTTGGCGAGGAGCTCGTAGCGGGCCGCGTTCTTGGCCTGATGCTCGCGCGCCCCCTTCTCCATGGTCAGGAAGAACTCGTTCGCGAGCGACTTCATGACGAGAGCGATCCGGGGCCGGCCCGGCGTCTGCGCCTGAGGCTGCGGGCGGCATGCCGTGATTGCCACCGCAAGACCCGCCAGGCCGACGAGGACCAGCCGTCGGCGGCCGCCTTCCCTCCCGAGCATTCCCCCTCCTTCAAAGACCTTGCGATCCGTCAGGGCCGCGGTCGACGAGCACCCCGGCGGTCGCCATCGGGATTGTGCGGGTAGAAGAGGTGGTACTCAAGCGAGAGCGCGACCGTCCGTCCACGCCCGTCGGGGCACACGAGCCGACCCTACTCGTAGACAAGAAATGGACAAATCCGCGAATCCGCGAATCAGCGGAACGGCGGTCTCGCTAAGTTGTGGCCGGAGTTGGTGGGCTGACGGGGATCGAATCCGTGACCTCGTGAACGCCATGGTTGCGGTCTCCCCGCTGCGTCATGTCGATTGTTCTGCGCTCGCACGTGGGAAGCCGCCTCCGATCGGGCGTCACCAGCTCCTCCGGTTGAGGCCCGGCACCGCGTCGAAGTGCTGGTCGCGGCTAAGGACCGGCAGGCGATGCTGCAAGGCGAGGGCCGCGATCCAGGCGTCGTTGGCCGGGATCGGACGTCCCGATCGCTTGAGAGTGACGCGCAGCGCCGCATAGGCGACGGCGGTATCGTCCGTCACCGACAGGATGTCGAAGTGAATCAGGTTCGAGGCCAGCCACGCCTCGTAGGACGCTCGCCGCTTCGAGTGCGCGATGCCGTACTGGAATTCGCCGAGCACGACGACAGGAATCGCTGCGCGCACCTGCGTGCGGAGGACATCGCCGACGCCCGCATCCCCGTCCACGAACGCGGAAAGCGCGTTCGTGTCCAGAATCATTCCCGATCCTCGGGCTCCACCACCTCGAAGGCCTCGTCAATCCGCTCCTGGATACGTGCGGTCTCCCTGTGCAACCGCCGCAGCTTGCCGAAGCCCTGCATCCATTCGGGCTCGCCGGAACGAGCGGTGGCCCTCCTGGACGCGAGCTTCTCCTGCAGGGCCTCGTTCACGAAGTCCTTGAGCGTCTGGCTGCGTTCGGCGGCTTTCGACTTGACCCTTCGGAAGAGGACGTCCGGAATCTCAAGCGTCGTCTTCACGGACCCATATTACCATATTTATGGATCCGGCGCGTCCGCTCGCCGAGCAGCGAGCAGGATCCCGAAGCAGCCGGAGCGCGAAGCGCTCTGAATCGCACTCGCCAAAAACGCATCGGACGGTGCATCCCCGCACACCGACCGAAACCGTCGCCTACGCCCCCGGTCTGAATATGCCTTTACACGCATATGCTCTGTGGAGTATATCAAGAGCGTGGAATCTGTGTTCGAAATCATTGCGGAGCCGAACCGCCGCGCGATATTGAGCCTCCTGGTCTCGTCACAACAGTCGGTTGGAGAGATCGAGCGTCAGCCTCGTATGCCGCAGCCGACCGTGTCAAAGCACCTGCGAGTGCTGCGCGAGGCCGGTTTCGTGGAATCCACGGTGGACGCGCAGCGCCGTCTCTACCGGCTGAAGCCAGAACCGCTTCGGGAGGTGGAT